>NZ_JBICXE010000029.1:0-103805 GCF_043200155.1 Streptomyces sp. NPDC048473 | reverse complement strand
CCGCGAACAGCCCGAGCACTACCAGCAGTTCAACCGTGACCACGCCCGGCTCCGGGCGCCCGGCGAACGCGCCTTCGCTCAGTTGAAGCAGTGGCGGATCCTCCGGCGAACCAGATGCTCCACCCGACGCGTCGGCACCATCGTCCAGGCCGTCCACACCCTGATGACCTGCGGCTATTCAGGATGAAAAAGGTTCACTGACAAGGGCCGCACTCCCGAGCGCTGGTACAAGGCCATGCAGGCCCGGGAATTGGCCGTCGGCTTCGGACTCGCCGTGGCAGAACACATCGTGAAACAAAGATACCCGGACCACGTCATCTCGATCGTGGACACCAGTACCGTCCTGCGAGCCGGCTGGCCCTTGAACGTCTCACAACGGAACAAGACCTCACGGCCCGCCCCGACTACCTCATCGAAGCGTGGAAACCCGGCGAGCCGTCGAAAATCACGCTCGTGGCCTGCCGAGGAAACCACCAGAAGCCGAGCAAACGAGGAGGGCGGACCCGCAGCACCACCGTCCAGCAACTGGCAAAGGGCGCCGAGCTGACCGAAGGCATGCACATCGGCCCGTGGAATACGACACCGTGCCTGATCCTGTCCACAGAACTCATGGGGCAGGGCGGAATCGTGGTCAATGCCCTGCAGGCGCGAGGCGAATCCCTTCTCCCCCTCCGCACACCGGGTGCCCCGGGAAACGCCGATATGGAGATCCGAGACAAGGCCGGCATCCCCTACCCCAACGCCATTCACATACCCGCCCACGACGGGAAACGAGCACGGACCGTCGACGGCTTCCAAGTAGCCGAAGCCGACCGCGGTTGGTTCGGTCAGCTCCTGGCCCGTACCGGAGCTGCCAACCTGACCGCTCTGGCCGGCGGAGGACCACAAACCGCCAAATACCTCACCACACGCCAGGGACGACAGCACTACGACGTGCCCGCCTTCGCCGCCACATCAAGCGTTGACGACGAAAAGACATCCAAGTCGGCTGCACGAAATTCGTCGGCACGGACCATGCCTTCCGTATGGGGTCCGTACGCATCGAGGCATTCTCCGGCATGGCCGAGCACCTGTACGAACTCATCAAGAAGGGCCATGTGGAGGAATACCGTCAGGCCGCCTTCCAGAGCCGCTCGACCCCGCACAACACCCACGGAACCGGCAGATGGAACGGGCCGATCTCCTTCCACGACGACGGCACCGTCATGACCCTGAGCGTCCTCCCCATCCGCAGAAGGCACCCTCAGTGACCGCACCCGAAGTGTCGTCAACGCCCGCCCCCAGCAGAAGGGACGTAGACGCCCCGACCCGACAGGCCACATCGATCGCCCCGCAGAGAGACCCGCCGCGACACGCAGAACCCCCGTCGGCACCTGCCGACGGGGGTACGCATCTCTCACATCGCTATCACCAACACCGTAGACGCTCCTGGACCACAGGGGCCTGACCTGCACTTACGCGCGTCACCTGGACCACCCTGTACCGCACAAGACGCGATCTACAACCTGTGCCAGGTGGGACCGTCAGCTCGGAGCGGGCGGCTACGGCCAATCCAACAGAGCCGCAGCCCCAAGGTCTGCATCAGTCAAGATCCGGACCATTCCCGGGCCAGCTGTCCCGGCAAGGTCTCCACGGCTGCCATATTCGCAGGTCAGCAAGTTGCTGCCGCTGTACCACCAGCAGACCAAGAATCTTCTGGTTTCGTACTCGCCGAAGAAGCTGGGCTTCTTCTAGACGTCAAAAAAGGGCGCCTGAACATGTGTTTCACCTGTCAGGCGCCCTCCCTGGAGCGCATCTAAGCCCAATGCCGTTGCTTTTGCCGTGGGCGTAGGCTGGTTGACAGTGGGTCCAGGCGGGATTGGGAACGGCAGCCGGGTCCACGTCCTCGTTGACCGCTGGAGCGTTCCACCTGAGCCCGTTGAGGGGATTATCCGTGAAGTAACCCTTCTCCACAGCGATGTTGAGGACTTCGTTGAACGCAGCCCGCTTGCGCCGTGCCGTCTTGGCCGCAGCCTCTTTGCCGTCCAGCTTGAGGCACAGGCGTCCAGTGCCCGTCGCAGCACATCGGCTTCCGCGAGAGCGCTGACGGGCAGGGAGTTCCGCTTCATCCAGTCCAGCGCCTGCCGCCATTCCTCAACTGGCTCTTTCTCCCACGCCTTCTTGTTGAACGCCCAGGAGTACAACGCTCGCCGCAGCACCCGCGGCCCCGAATAGGTCACGCCAGAGCACACAAGGGCAGGCGTGATGGTGGCGAATGCGTCGGCCAGTGTGCGGCGGGTGTTTCCCGGCGTGCGGTCCCAACGCTGGTCGAGGTATTCGTGCGCAAGGTCATACCATGTCGTCCGCTGCTTGATAGCTCGGACGCTGGTAGCCCTGTGTGCTCATCGAAGGGCTCACCATCGCGCGCCGCGGTCATCAGCTTTGACCGCCTGCTGTCGGCGAGCCCGACGGTCATGAATGACTCTGATTTTTCGCGCCCATTGACCGTCCACCGGACCATAAACGGCTTGCGTCGATCGGGGCGCTCCCGTATGTGCCAGAAACGGACATTGTAACTCATCGCCAAGTATCAGTATCTCTCTCGCACATGTCCTACCAGGCATCCAGGTCAGCACGACGACACCGGAGTTCACCATTGGGCAACTTGATCATGCGGGACGCTTGCCCGCGAGCGCGCATTCGGTAGAACGCCGACGGACTCATACGAATCTCCGCGAGAACCTCGGCGAGCTTCAGCGCCGGAGGACGAGCCATGCAATATCACCTTCACATTAAGAACAGCAGAGATCCCCATTTTCTGCACGGTCGCCATCCCGGAGTGGACGACAAGACGCAGCCAGGTATCACGCATCGATACAACGGATGATTTCCTCTCGGCGAACAAGCGAGCGGTCCGGAAGGAGACCTTGCGTAGCGAGCAGCAGTGGCTGTGGGCATGAAAGTTTGGTCATTGATGTAGCAGTAGCTGGCAACAGCCACCCAATATCTCCTCTCGGATGCGTACGGCTCTGCCAACTGTGTCCGCCACGGCTCCACCGCCAAGCACAGCCGAATGCGAACACCATCAATGCTCTGGAAGATCCCCGTTTTCGGTAACCGGGCATCTTCTGCTATGTATCGCCCTGCACTACGAAGGCCTGCTCATCGCGCCTGTTTCCGCCTCGGTCACGAGGCCAGGCGGTGCGAGCGGAGGGCGAGGGTGCGCCATCCGTGACGAGCACGGGCAGCCTGCCGCCGGTGAGCCGATCGAGGTTACGGGCCCTACGACCCCACAGCACCAACAACCCAGGCGCCGTGGTGCGTTGCTGTGGTGCGGCCATCGAGACCCTCGTCCAACAGCTCGACGGTGACGACGCCGCCTCGTACGACGCCCGCGCACGACTGGTCACCCTCGGCGGTGACTCGACCCTCGCGATCTCCGACAGGTTGCCCGCCCTGGGCCGCTTCGGCCGGCTGACCGCCATCGAAGTCTTCGAGGAGGGGGCGGACCCACGCTGCGGCCCCGCCCTGATCGCCCTCCTGAACGACGACGAGCCCACCGTCAGGGAATGGGCGGCAATCGCCCTGGCGAACCTGGAGATCGACGGAAGCTGTTCAGCTCCGCCTTCACCTACGCAGGAGTGGAGGGTGCGACCAAAACAGATGTCCGCGGGGAAAGCGCTGTTCCTGCGGTGACGGTCTGCCCATCATCACGCACTGGCTGCCCCCGGTCGGGCGCCGCAAAGTGTGTGTGCGCCAGATGTTCGCCTGGTTCGAAATCAGGTCCCGGCACCCACCCTTACGACGGACGAGCTACTTCCGCTGCGCCGCGTCATAACGTTCTCAGGGGTGCTGCGCGCACCGTGATAGGCATGGCGGATGCTGAATCAGGAATCTCGCGCTGTGAGTGGACCGAAGACCGGGCTGACACGTCGAGGGCTGCTGCGGGCATCTGCCGTCGCGGGGCTTGTTCCACTTCTGGGAGCAGCTCCTGCACGCTCCCTGGCCACCCAGGGAACCCTTCTGCTGTGTGACCAGCGTTCGCAGTCGGTGATCCTCGTAGAGTCGCAGACGCTGCTGAGCACTCGGGGGCGATCGCTGGATCTGTCGCGGCTGTGGAGTTGGAATCCCGCGTCCGACCCCGGGCTTTCGGACCTCGCCCCGGCGCGGAGCTGGGTGAACGTCAGCGAGGCGACGCAAGCGGTGACGAGCAGGGGGGTGTTCCTCCTCGCCAGTGCGTCGGGGGGGCTGACGGTAGCTGTCAACCGGACCCGGGGCACCACGTACTGGGCGCAGGCCCTTCCGCGCGCCGACAACGTCCACAGCCTCGAGATGCTTCCGGACGGCAACGTCGCCATCGCTGCGAGCACCGGCGGGTACGTCCGTCTCTATGCGGCCTCGCAGGGGCCCCGGGCCAGCCGTTACGTGCAGTACAGGCTGGCCGGCGCTCACGCGGTTTCCTGGAGTGAGAGCCGGAACCTGCTGTGGGTCATCGGCACCAGCGAGCTCCACGGTCTGGCCCTCACCGGAACCGCCGCCCGGCCCGATCTGACCCTGCGGTACCGCTACACGCTGCCCGCGACGGGGGGCCATGACCTGGCTCCGGTGCCGGGCAGCCCCGGCGACCGCTGGCTCAGTACGAGCAGGAACGTCTACCGTTTCTCGGTCGCCACGGGCACGTTCGCCAGGGCCACTCAGCCGCCCGGTCTCGACAGCTCCGGCGTCAAGAGCATCAGCCAGCATCCGGAGACCGGCCAGATCATCACGGTCAGGCCCGACGGACAGACCAGCTGCACCTGGTGCAGCTCGCAGGTCCGCTTCATCAACCCGGACCGCTACGACTCCCTGCCCTCGACGAGTATTTACAAAGCCCGTTGGTGGGTCTGACACTCCGGCCCGCGGCGGCACCTCCAACAGGCCGCCCTCAGGTGGTGGGTGCCTTGAAGATGTTCGGCGATCGTTCCATGCCGGTCAGGTAGACGGGTACCGCTCGATCGGACCGACGGAGCACACCTGTCAGATGTCAGCGCGGTCTCCCTCGGCGTGCCCCACGAGGCGATTTCCGGCGCCCGAGACGCTGTCCAGGGAGGCGACGCCAACCGAGTGCTCTCTCCGGTCACACCGGTGGCCTGACACTCGACAGCTCGGGTCGTCTTCGTCGGAGAACGTCACTCACCTACACATCACGCCGGCCCCAGGAATTTCGTGACGGCCCGGCGGACCGTCTCAGTCGCCTGGCCTGCCAAGGGCCATCACGGGGACCGTAGCCGGGTAGCAGTCGCTCGATTTCCGGCGTGTGCAACGTATTGCTCTCCACCAATAACGAAGAGCGATCACCCTGGTCGTCCAGACGGTGCAGTCCATGTCACCCCGGCTGGTGGCGGCCCTCGGCCACTTCAGCCGGTACCTCGTCCTGTTCGGCCTCCTGATCGGCACCGCGCTGTACACGCTGGTCGCACTGAGCCAGATCCGAGGGGAGGACGTTCCCCGGCTGAGTGTGACCTTCGCCGTCGCACTCGTCCTCGTCGACGCCGTGACCGTACTGTCCCTGCTCGCCTCCCTCCGGCATGCCGTGACAGGCGGCGGACTGGCCCGGGCCGTGGGTGAACGGCTGCGCGCCGTCGTCGACCAGACCTATCCCGCCGACACCGAGCCGCCCGTCCCGGGTCCGTACGTGGACCCACCGGACGGACAACTGCCGGTCCTGCACCGCGGACGGCCGTCCGTGATCGTCGCTCTGGACGAGCCCCGTCTGACCCGGCTCGCTTCCCGCAACGACGTCCGCGTCCGCTTCGTGCACGCCGTAGGTGACTTCGTCGGATCGGGAACGACGGTGGCGTATGTGGAGCCACCGGAAGGCCGGGACGCCGACCGGGCTGGATACGAGCGGCTGGCCCGGCATATGGCCGCCTGCGTCCGCTTCGGGCCCAGCCGCACCGTGGAGCAGGACGCCGCGTACGGATTCCGTCTCCTCGCGGACATCGCCATCAGGGCGCTGTCCCCCGCCGTCAACGACCCGACCACCGCAGTTCAGGCACTGGACCAGATCGAGGACGCACTCCTGCGCCTGTCGGACCGGCCCCTCGGCCCCGCCTGGCTGGTGGACAGGCGCGGCCGGCCACGTGTTCACAGCTCCGCCCCCCACTGGCCCGATCTGATCTCCCTCGCCCTCGACGAAACGGTCCTCTACGGTGCCGCCAACCCGCAGGTCGTCCGACGCACGCCTGAACGCCCTGTTCGACCACCTGCTCGCCGTCACGACAGACGCACGCACAACACCGGTTGTCGAACGCCGTCAGGCGCTTGAGCGCCTGGCCGCAACCGCGCTGCCCGATCCGCTGCTGAACGCCATTGCGGCCCGGGCGGATCCGCGCGGTCTGGGAGGAGCCGAGGCAGGCAGTGACTGATCACCGGGCTCATGGCTCCCGGGGAGCGAGTGGGCCGGCAACCGGACGGTCTGTCAGGCCGAGAAAGTTCGCCCGAATCCAGCTGTGGCCGGGGTCTCGGGCACGGGGAACAGCCATCTCGCCGAGGCCCTGGCGAACAAGGCGACCGACGAGAGATGACGGTCTCCTGCGCCGGCGTGCAGCCTGCGCGGGACGGCTCCAATATGCGGGGTCTCGATGTCAAGTCTCCGGGCTCCTTGCGATCCCCCGGCGGACCGCCACCGGTCCAGGCGCTGGGCGGGTCATCCGAGAGCGCTGGCTGCACCGCCTCAGTGCCCCAAGATCCGGGCCATTCCCGGACCAAGCCTCGCTCAAAGAGCACCAAGGAATCCGTTTTCGCTGGTCAACAGTGATGCGGATCGTGTACCACCAGCAAACCAAGAATCTACTGGTGAGCTACTCGCCGAAGAAGCTGGGCTTCTTTTAAAGACATGGAAAAGGGCGCCTGAGCTGGGGAAACTCCCAGCCGGGCGCCCTTCATTGCCCGCAATCAAGCAGTAAGGCGAAATGCTCACTTGCTCCCAGTTCATCCCACTGTCACCCAGACCATCCGCACAACGGGTCGTGAGATCACGCGAAGCCAGACGGCCCTGATGCTCACCGACCGCACGCAGAACCTTCTCGTCCTGGGGGGTGAGGTGCTTGAGACGGTCCCGGATCGCCACCCCGCACGGCCCGGGCACCACGAAGGGTGCCACCAGCCCCCGCACACCACCCACCACAACACCCCCTCTCACGAGACCGCACACCCACTACCGAGCCCAACGAGCACCAGACACCAAGGTCACCCATTCGGCCCCAGAACTACCGTTCCCGCCCCACGAAGCCGCCGACAGGGCCCTGTAGTCCTAGCTCGGACACCAGGGAGCAAATAACTCGCCGGTAGATTTCAGGGCTGTGCCGCAGCGGTCTTCTTCGACTGGCGAGGCACGGTCTTCTCGCGGTCGAGGTGTCCGTAGACCGTGGCACGGGGGACGTTGAACATGTCGGCGATCTGCTGGACAGTCTTCTCGCGGGCGTCGTAGAGCTGCTGGGCCAGTTCGGCTTGGTCCGGAGTCAGCTTGGGCCGGCGCCCGCCGACTCGGCCGCGGGCCCGCGCAGAGGCGAGCCCGTCGTTGGTGTTCGCCACGATCAGCTCTCTCTGGAGCTCTGCGAGCACGCTCAGCATCCCGAACATGGCGCGGCCTTCCATGGTGGAGGTGTCGATGCCTTGCTCGATGACGTGCAGCCCGATGCTGCGCTCGCGCAGGTCGGCGCCGAGGGTGACCAGGTGCAGGACGGAAAGGGAGAGCCGGTCGAGCCGGGTGACCTTGAGGGTGTCGCCTTCGCGCATCAGATGCATGACGAGGTCGAGCTTCGGGCGCGAGGCTTTCGCGCCGCTGGCGACGTCCACGTGGATGTTGTCGCGGTCGACGCCGTTGCGCAGTAGTGCATCGATCTGATGATCAGGGTTCTGGTCGGCCGTCGAAGTGCGGCAGTAGCCAAGAAGCATTGCGAGTTGCCGACACTGCCCACCTGCGGATTCGTGTTCGTGGGAGCGAGTGTCGGCAGACGACCGATATCTTGAGCTCCGAAACACTGTGCCTCGCTGACCTGGGTTGATGCGGTGAGGACAGCTTCCATGAGGCAGCTCACGAGGCTTCCCAGGGTCCTGTCAGCAGGGCCCGATCGTTGCGGAACCTCGACCTTGGCGGCGGGCTTCCGGAATGGGCGGGCTCTGGAGCCGGGCGGCGCGGAGGTAGCCGAGTGCGTGGGCGAGTTGTTCTCGGAGCCGGCAATTCTCCTCAGTGAGGCGGCGGTTGCGTTCGTTGGCGGCCTCCAGGCGCCAGATGAGGGAAGCGTCGGAAGCTCGCTGCCGGGCCGGAACCGGGCCGTCAGAGGCTCGCTGACGTTCGGTCCGAAGGCGTTCAATCTCGGCTCGCAGGTCGGGCTGGGTATAGAGCCAAGATCTTGAGACGCCGGCGGCCCGGGCCACGCTGTCGAAGGTGACGGCCGTGCCTGCGGCGTCGATTTCGCGTAGGGCCTTGATCGCCTTGGCCAGGGTGTACTCGTGGCGGTTACCGGCCGCGGCGACGATATGGCGGGAGTTGTCAGCCCGCATCGGCCACCTCCACTCCGCCGGGAGCTTCGTCGTCCTCCAGGGAAGCGATGATCCGGTCGAGGTTACCGAGGGCCTGCTGGTTCATCTCGGCGACGCGGAGCTGGCCGCGGGCCTCGGCCGCCGAGACGATCTGTAGGAGCTGTTGGCGCTGCTGCCGGTGCTGAGGCAGGAACTCCGGCGTCGTCACGAACACCGGGCACGTCAAGCAGGCTTCTCTGAACTTTGGGGCCGCTCCGGCCCAAAGCCTCTGATCTGCAGCTCTCTGAAACCGAATTGGTGATGCCAGAGGAATCACAGCGAGACGTTCCGGAGAGTGAGAGCCGCTCCGCCTGCCGCCTCAGTACTGTGACTTCGCATGACCGACACCGAGATCGAGATCACCGCAGACCTGGTCCGCGACCTGCTGCAGGAGCAACATCCAGACCTTGCAGGGCTGGCCATCCGCGAGGTGGCGGGCGGCTGGGGCAACCAAATGTGGCGCCTCGGGGACGAGTTGGCCGTGCGCATGCAGCGCATGGACCCCACCCCGGAGCTCCAGCTCAACGAGCGGCGGTGGCTACCCGTGCTGGCCCCGCGCCTGCCGCTCCCGGTGCCGACCCCGGTGCGGCTCGGCGAACCGTCCAAGCGCTTCCCCAAGCACTGGACCGTGATGACGTGGGTTCCCGGCGAGCCGCTGGACCACGGCTCGATCAGCCGCGGCGCCCACGCGGCCGATACGCTGGCGGGCTTCCTCCAGGCGCTCCATGTGGAGGCGCCCGCCGAGGCGCCAATCACTACGGACCGCGGTGCCCATCCCCGGAACTGCACGGACGGCTTCGAGAGCTTCTTCCAGGCCGTTGCCCCCGACGACATCGCTGCCGACGTCCGGGCCGTCTGGGACGACGCCGTTGCGGCCCACGCGTGGGTGGGCCCGCCGGTGTGGGTGCACGGCGACCTCCATCCCGCGAACGTCGTCGTCTCGGACGGAACGCTCTCGGGCATCGTCGACTTCGGTTGCATGTTCGCCGGCGATCCGGCGTGGGACCTCGCCGCCGCATGGGTGCTGCTACCCGCGGGCACGGCCTCACGGTTCTTCGACATGTACGCGCGTGCAGACGAGGCGGCGATCCGGCGCGCCCGCGGGCTGGCCGCTATGAAGAGCCTCTTCCTGATGCTCATGGGGCAGAACGGAGATCGGGGCCTTCCCGGCGGCAAGCCGAACTGGGGACCTGCAGGCCGGGCGGCACTTGATCGTGTTCTGAAGGGCGTTTGATTCTTGGTTGAGGGCCATGCGGCAGCCCGCCTTCGTGGGTTCATCGATCACCACTCGTGGTGGGGATGTCAAGGTCCACGGCCGTATGCTGCCCGTGGCCCCGATCGAGCTGGCGGAGCTTCTCCTCGGCGCCAGCCAGGCTGACCTGGAGACCTTCGACCTCGCCGAGCCAGCCTTCCGTCTCGGCTTCGGCGATTCGGGCGATCAAGTTGTCGCGGATCTCGGCAAGTCGTGCCCGTTGGGCCGGGTCAGGTCGGAGGAGCGAGCATCTGACGGGACGTGCTCATGAATGCATGGGGACCCAAAGGCGCGTGCGCAGGTGCCGATGGACACCTTTCGTTTCTCGAAGTGGGCGAGGAAAGCGTCCCACTCTTCTTCAGTCGGGATCCGGCACTCCTCGCTGGGGCGGGCGGATCGACGGCGGGCGATGAACGCCCGGTGGGCCTCGATCGTTTCGGCGGGATAGACCGCTATCCGATCGTGGTGTCGATGCTCTTGTGCCCGCAGATCACCTGGGCAATGTGCGGGGGTAGGCCATTCATGATGGCGTCGGTGACGAAGATCCTTCGAAAGTCGTGGGGCGAGAAGGCGAGTGCTTCACCGTCTGCATTGGTCAAGCCGGTGGCGGCCAGCGCGTTGATCGGGTCTCGGTCTGGTTGGTCATCCGAGGTCAAGGGAGTACCAGCCGTAGTGCGCGGTGTGGCCGTCCAGCAGCGCGGGATGGCCGTGAGGCAGAGGTTCCCCGGGAAGTGACGGAATAGTGATCACAGACCAGTCCAGAGACCCATCGGCAACTGGAACCAGCGGCTTCAGGCTCACATGGCTCAGCCGCTCCCCTGAGGCGTACACCGATAGATGGTAGGCGCCGAGACCGGCGATATCAGCGAACCAGTCATCACACGCCCACCGCAGTTCGTCGGCGTCACTGACGACGAGTTGTTCGCGGCATCCGACCGTGCCGCTCCAGTACTCGCCTTCGACCAAGTAGTGGCTGTAGGGCGTCACCGAAAAGGGAGTGCCCTCGAAAGCGGCCAGCCCGCTGCGGGCGGCTGGATGTGTGGGATCTGCTCGTAGCACTTCCTCGTAGAGCCGCCGCGCCTCCTTTCGCATGCGCTCGCAATCCCCCCTGGCCTGCTCGATCTCTTCGTCCTCGTCACCCTCCTCACCCTCGTCGTCCTCGTCGAAATCCTCGTCCTCGTCGTCGAGCCCATAGGCGTAGGTGAGGGCATCGGCGTCATGAGAAAGGCGGGCGGCCAGCAAAGCAGCAGCTTCGTGGTTCTCGGGGCGCGCCTCTAGTGCGACGCGAAACCACCGCACGCACGGCCACTCATCACCGGGCTCTTCGATCTCAGCGGGGAGAAGACTCAGGAGCCTGCCGTATTCGCGCGCGGCCTCGGAGTCTCCGGCCTGGGCAGCGCCTCGCAGACCTTCCCGGTGATGCTGAACGAGTGTCATGAACAGGACTCTAGTTGACTACGCCATACGCCCCTCGCCTCTGACACTCACGAGGTCGGAGACCGATGCAGCAAAGTCCACGGCCCTGCGCAACGCCGGCTACGACGTGATCCGGGTCCGCCAGCGGCCACTGCAACCCCTTCATCCGCATGATGTTGCCGTCGACATGACCAGCATCCACTCAGCGGTGTGCACCATCTTGGAATCAATCACCGATGGCCGCCTCCTCCGGAGCGTCTCGCCAGGACATGTCATGCGCTACCTGGCCGACTACCACGCCGCGGGGGTAGTGCGCTCCGAGGACGAGGCACGCGCCGAGGTGACCGCACGGCGTCGCTACGACTTCGGCAACAAGTCCTTCGCCGCCCTCCACCCCGGCCTCGCCCATAACTGGGATGCAGCCAAGAATGCTCCGCTGGCCCCGCACATGCTCACGCCAGGATCAAACCAGAAAGTCTGGTTTCGCTGTCCCGCAGGACACAGTTTCGATCAGGCCGTCAGTCAGACCGTGCGACGCGGACTAGGTTGCCCGTACTGCTCCAACAAGCGTGCTGGCCAAGGCAATGACCTCGCCACCAACTACCCGCAGCTGAAGGCCCAGTGGCACCCAGAAAATGTGATAGGCCCACACGAGGTGACTCCCGGCAGCTCCTACCGAGCCGTCTGGATCTGTAGCCGCCAGCACCTCTGGCTAGCCCAAGTACGGCACCGAATAATATCCAACAGCGGCTGCCCCCACTGCTACCGGAGAAGCACACGCTGAACACAGAGGGCAACCGTCCCGCCGCATAGCGTGTTCGACGATCAAGAGCTCCACGCCTGCCTTCCGACCATGCACGAGCATGTCCAGCGCGAGCTGCCACTTCGGCCGGTGCCGTTCCTCGTCGGCGACCCGGCAGCGGGCCCGCCGGTCCGCAGCCTGGGCCCCGTCCCAGCTGCCGGGCAGGAACAGCCGCCAGGACAGCGGGCAGGAAGCGGTGTCGGAGGCCGCATGGACGCTGCCCCCTGTCCGGCCGTTCCCGACCTCGTCCAGGGTGCCGGAGTACTGCCTGGCCACCCCGGGCGAGGACGTCCCGTCCTTCGGGAACCCGGTGTCGTCCACCACCCATACCTGCGGCCGCACCACGGCCACCGCCCGGCGGCCCAGCCCGCTACGGACCGTGTCCACCGGCCAGGTCGACGAGGTCATGAACTACTGCAACCGCTGATGGTCCACGCCGAGCCGTTCGGCCATCGGCTGCCAAACGTTTCGCGCTGCCGGGCTCGCGTCAACGGGAGGGTTCGATTCCCCAGGCGGCGGCTCGGGCGGCGGCGGCCGCACGGTTGGGGAGGTCGAGCTTGGCGAGGATGTGTTCGATGTGGGTCCCTACGGTGCGCGGCGTGATGTACAGCCGTTCGGCGATCTCCCGGTTGGTGCGGCCGGTGGTCAGTTCGGCCAGCACCTGGAGCTCCCGTGGCGAGAGTCCGCCAGGCCGCCGCGCATCCGGGTGCCGCGCGTCCGCGGCGGGATCGGCCGCGGCGATCTCCTCGGGCGGTAGGCCTGCGCGGGGGGCGACGGCCGCGGCGAGGGCCTCGGTGAGCAGGGTGACCACGGCGCGCGCCGGATCGGGCGTGCGCCGCGGCCGGCGGGTGCTGACGTTCAGCATGCCGACGTACCGGCCGTCGGCGGCGAAAAGGCACTGGGCCACGCCGTCCTCGATGCCGAGGGGACACAGCACCTCCTGGAAGCCCGGGGATGCCGCCAGGAGCTGCCAGGGGACGTCCCTGAGCCAGAGACCGCCTCGTGCCGGGCTGCGGAGCACGGGGAACACCGGGTCGTGGTGGAGGCGGGTCTCGATATAGGCCGTGGCGTCGTCCGGGTAGCTCCCGGCGAGGGTGGTGTGGCGCCGGCGCAGCGGATCCCACCGGGCCAGGGAGGCGTGGTCGTACTCCATCACCTCCGACAGCGCCGCCAGGACCGTGTCGACGCCGGTCGCGCCGCTTGTGGCGCTCCTGGCGGCCTCACGGACGTGGACGGCCGCGTCCAGGATGTCCGCCCTGCTCCGCTCTGCTGCCATCCTCCAAGGATGATCATGTGGTCGGAATACGTCAATCGCGAAGGGTGTCGTGCACGACCTGCCCGTCCACGACGGTGAGGACGACGGGCATCTCCGGGATGTCGTGGGGGTCGGCGGTGAGCAGGTCCCCGTCGAGCACGCAGAGGTCGGCGACCTTGCCCGGCTCCAGGGATCCCTTCCAGTCGTCGGCGAAGTCCTGCCAGGCCGCGTCGATCGTGTACGTACGGATCGCCTCGGCCAGGCCGATGCACTGCTCGGGGCCGCTGACCCGACCGGCTGCCTTCGACTCGCGCAGCACCATGGTGGCGACGCCCTGGCGCCAGTCCGGGTACGTGACGGGGGCGTCGGACCCGCTCGCGACCCGCACGCCGGCGTCGATGGCATGGCGGTAGGGCCATGCGTACGCGGCCCGCTCGGAGCCGACGAACTCCTCCTCCATGTCCGCGACGGTCCACTTGATGGTGGGGTTCATGTTGACGCCGAAGCCGTGCGCGGCCAGCACCTTCATGCTGTGCTCGGTGAGGAAGTCGCCGTGGATGACGTAGTGGCGGGCGTCGGGCCGCGGGTGCTCGGCCACGGCAGCGGCGAAGGCGTCCGCAACGGTGTCGCACGCCCGGTCGCCGGTGACGTGGACGCCCAGCTGGTGCCCGGCGGCGTGGGCGTGCCGGATGATGGCGTCGATCTCGGCGATCCGCTCGGCGTCGGTCTCGCCGCCGACGCACAGGGAGCCGCAGCCGCCGCCGACGTACGGCTCGTGCATCCAGGACGTCTTGTTGGGGACGATGCCGTCGGCGAAGATCTTGACCCCGTGGATCGCGATGCGGCGCGGATCGGCGTCGCCGGACTCGCCGAGGGCGGTGAGGGTGCGGGCGAACTCCTCGGCGGTGCTGGCCATGCCGGTGGGCAGGAGCAGGACGCCGAGGCGGGCGGTCAGTTCGCCGTCGGCCAGCAGCCGGCGGTAGACGTCGAGGGTCTCCGCACCGAGCGCGCCCCGCATGATGCCGACGCCGCCGGGGCCGAGCCCGGGCTCGGTGTAGCTGGTCACGCCGAGCCGGGCGAGCGTGGCGAGAGTCGACCTGATCGCGTCGGTCCGCTCCTGCCGGCTGAGCGCCGGCAGCGCGTTCTGGACGAGGGCCTGGGCCCCCTCGTGGAGCAGCCCGGTCGGCTCCCCGGCTTCGTCCACGACGATGGCCCCGCCGGGCGGCGCGACGGTGTGCCGGCCGATCCCGATGAGCTCCAGTGCCTTGGAGTTGACCCAGGTGGCGTGCCCGGAGAAGGAGTACAGGACGACGGGGTGGTCCGGGCTCACGGCGTCGAGGTCGCGCCGCGAGGGCAGCCGCGACCAATCGGAGACGCACTCGTCGAGATAACCGGTGTCCCAGCCGTGCCCCGTGATCCACTGCCCGCCCGGAACCCGCCCGACCGCCTCCCGTACCGCCTCGGCCACGTCCGCGAGGGAGGACACGGCGGGATGGCCGAGGTCGAGGGAGAGCGGCGGCGTCGACATGCCGAAGGCGCATCCGTGCAGATGGGAATCGTTGATTCCGGGAAGCAGCGTCGCCCCCCGCAGGTCGACGACGCGGGTGCCGGGTCCGACGAGCGGCGCGACGTCGTCCCGCCCACCGACGGCACTGATGACCCCACCGGTCACCGCCAGGGCCGAGGCGACGGAGAACTCCGCATCGACCGTGACCACTCGCCCACCGAGAAACACCAGATCCGCATACGTGTCCACTGAAGGTCCTTTCGAAAATCGGGCGCACCACGGCCACCCGCGAACAATCTCCCGAGGACTATGGCCACTCCCCCGCCTCACGCACATCGGTCATCCCACCGATACGCGCTCTCGCAGTGGCGGGCTGACGCCTCGTGCTCGGGATCGTGTCGGGCTTCGGGAGGGCGTGGGGCGAGCCGCGGTTCGCCGTGGGTGACCCGGGCACAGATGTAGGCGGTGGCTTCGTCCACTTCTAGCAGCAGCGTTTGTCTGCTGGTTTGCGCAGCAGCTGCGGATCTTGGAGCCGTGGATGTTCAGGAGAAATAGCAGAGTGGACAGTCACTTGATTCGTGATCTCGTCTGACTCCGGTTCGCCTGGGTCGACGACGAGGTCACAGACACTGATCGGGCCTGGGTTGCTGCCCACCACCAAGGACACGCCCTGCTCCATCGCGCCGATCCCAGGGAGCAGGCCAGGTCGCTGCACATGTAGACGCCAACCGAGTTGCCCTGCTGCCCGGCCTTCCCGGACCTCGGCGCGACCATCAGGGAGACGCCCCCGGTGTGGGTGGTCACGCACACCGAGCACATGCTGCGCCGCATCTGCCAGGAGCCGACGTCGGAGGAGCGCAGCTGGACGCCGACAGGGCTCCCGTCCAGCTCGGTCACGAGGTAGGCCCGGTCGGGGGCCTGGGGATCTCGCCAGCCCAGGAAGTCCAGATCGCCCCAGCACTGCTCGGCCAGGTCGCGGGGGACGGTCAGGCGCTTGGCCTCGCCCTTGGTGCAGTTCACAAACGCAGTGCGGATCTCTTGCTCAGTCAGTGGCTTCATAAAGGGCACGCTAATTTGCCTAATCAGATTAGGCACTTACATAATCATTGATGTCAGGGATGAGAAGCGATTCGGAGGATGGGCATGGCACGGGTAGGACGGGTAGGACTGACCACGGAGCGCCTGGTCCGGGCGGGGGCAGAGCTGGCCGACGAGGTCGGCTTCGAGCAGGCGACCCCCGCGGAACTCGCCCGGCGGTTCGGTGTCAGGACCGCGAGCCTGTACTCGCACGTGAAGAACGCGCACGACCTCAAGACCAAGATCGCTCTGCTCGCCCTGGAGGAACTCGCCGACCAGGTCTCCACCGCGGTGGCCGGACGGGCCGGCAAAGACGCCCTTACCGCTTTCGCGAACGTCTACCGCGACTACGCCCTCAAGCACCCGGGGCGCTTCGCCGCAGCCCAGTTCCGGCTCGACCCGCAGACGGCGGCCGCCAGCGCCGGCGTTCGGCACGCCCAGATGACGCGGGCGATCCTGCGCGGATACAACCTGGCCGAACCACACCAGACGCACGCGGTGCGGCTGCTGGGCAGCGTCTTCAGCGGCTACGTCGGCCTGGAGACCGCCGGCGGCTTCAGCCACAGCACCCCTGACTCGCAGGAGAGCTGGACCGAGATCCTCAACGCGCTCGACGCCCTGCTGCGCACCTGGCCCACCACCTCCTGACCAACCCTTCCGGCCGCCACTGCCAACTGACCCTCCTGATCGAAGAGACCGACGAGATGAACGCCGAGCACGACTGGATCACCACTCCCATCACCGCCGGCCTCCTGCGCGGCGCCCTCGACCTGGAGCGCACCGAACGCGGCGTACTGCCCCACCGGTTGCCCGCGCGCGCCCGGCAGCAGATCCCCGACGGCCAGCTGGCCATGGCGGAGTCACAGCCCTCCGGAGTGCGGCTGGCCTTCCGCACCCGGGCCACCGCCGTCGAGCTGGACGTCGTGGCCACCAAACGGGTCTACGTCGGAGCGCCGCCACGCCCCGACGGGGTGTACGAGCTCCTCGTCGACGGGCGGCTCGCGGGCCGGGCCAGCGCGACCGAGGGCGACACGCTCACCATCGACATGGCCTCCGGGACCGCACAGACCCGTCCCGGGCCGGTGGAGACCCTGCGCTTCACCGACCTGCCGGACGACGAGAAGGACGTCGAGATCTGGCTGCCGCACGACGAGACCACCCAGCTGGCCGCCCTGCGCACCAACGCCCCCGTCCGCACGCCACCGCCCAGCGGCCGCAAGGTCTGGCTGCACCACGGCAGTTCGATCAGCCACGGCTCCAACGCTGCCACCCCAACCGGGATCTGGCCCGCCCTGGCCGCCGCTCTGGGCAAGGTGGAGCTGGTCAACATGGGATTCGGCGGCAGCGCTCTGCTCGACCCGTTCACCGCCCGTACCATGCGCGACACCCCCGCCGACATGATCAGCATCAAGATCGGCATCAACATCGTCAACGCCGACCTGATGCGACTGCGCGCGTTCGGCCCGGCCGTCCACGGTTTCCTCGACACCATCCGCGACGGCCACCCCACCACCCCGCTGCTGGTCGTCTCGCCCATCTACTGCGCCATCCACGAGAACACGCCCGGACCCAGCGCCCCGGACCTCAGCGCGATGAGCGAGGGGCGGCTGCGGTTCGTGGCCACCGGCGATCCCGCGCAGAGCGCCGCCGGGAAACTGACCCTCACCGTGATCCGGGACGAGCTGGCCCGCATCGTCCAGCAGCGTGCCGCCACCGACCCGAACCTGCACTACCTCCACGGCCTCGACCTCTACGGCGAGGCCGACCACGCCGAACTGCCGCTGCCCGACGATCTGCACCCGGACCCCGCCACCCACCAGCGCATCGGCGAACGCTTCGCCCACCTCGCCTTCGGCGGCGGCCCTTTCAACCAAGGAGAACCACTGACCGGCTGCCAGAGGGGTTGATCGGGCCGACCGGCGAGTACGACGTGCCGCACTCGACCATTTCATCGCCCGCCAGGTCGAGTACTGCCTGTCGGCTGGCCCTGGTTGGTTCGTTCAAGATCCAATGCAGTTCCCGTTGCCGAGGGCCCAAGCCTCGAATTCGCGGTAGTGGATCGGTCCACGGCTACGGCCGAC
This sequence comes from Streptomyces sp. NPDC048473, assembly GCF_043200155.1. Lineage (NCBI taxonomy): Bacteria > Bacillati > Actinomycetota > Actinomycetes > Kitasatosporales > Streptomycetaceae > Streptomyces > Streptomyces sp. NPDC048473. The sequence goes on along the minus strand of NZ_JBICXE010000029.1, from coordinate 85,871 downwards.
GTTGCTGCCGACCAGGTGCAGACGTTCGGCAGGCCATCGGCGTCCGGTGAATCCGGCGAACCCTTCGGCGATTTCTCCTGCCGAGGAACGATCTCCTCGGCGGGCACGGGCCAACGTCAGATGTGGGCGCAGGGGCCGATCCTCGAAGGCGACACCGCAGCTCTTGACCGCGGTACGCACATCGGCGGCAAGCATGTGCAGCTCATCGAGGTCTCCGTCGATTCCGCTCCACAGCACCCGGTCGTCGAAGTTTCCGCTGCCGCGCAGTGCCAAACAGAATGGTTGGTGGTCCGCTGCGAGGTTGGCGAGAGGCGGGCGCAGGAACGGAACTGTCTCGGCCGGTAGCTCCCCGAGGAACGCCAGGGTGATGTGCCAGTCCTCGATGCGGTTCCACCGCATGTGAGGGTGCGTGTCATAGGCGGGGCGCAGCTCCCGGGCTAGTTCTTCTTTCGCGTGGTCGGGCGGGGCGAGAGCGATGAACACGCGAACGGTCGCGGGCCGAGTCTGTTCGTTCACACCGGACTTCGTACCGCATCCGGGTGGTTGACGCGACGGCCCAGGTAAATGTGGGAGAGGCGCTCGCGGTCGCGATGCCGAGGAAGCCGCTTCCGGCAGGCGTCACGGCCGGGCCGCTGCTGGGCCAGCAGCGGCTCCACCGGAGGGCGCAGCACCTGTCAGCCAGGGAAGGGTGCGGGCTTCGGGCCTGGCACCACCGTCGGCTCCCTCCGCCAGGTGTCGCCGGGGCCCGCACCCTCTGGGGTGGCGCGGGCCCCGGTGTGAGGGGCAGCAGCCCAGGTCGTCCTGTCACAGACCGCGGGCTGCGCTTTCTCTGTCTACGGGCCCGGTGGCACCCCCGCGACCTGCGGAGAGCAGCGTGACTACGGCTGTCACTCGTCCGGGCGGTCACGGGGCTGCCGACGAACCGGGCGGCCGCTTCGTCATCGGGGGTATGCGTATCGACGAGCAGCACATCACCGAGCCGGGCCTCGTTGTCCTGGACGTCACCGCCGCCGACGAGGACACCATCCGTGCGGTGATGGACAGCTTGCAGCAGTGGTGGGCCACCTCCAGGATCACTCCGGTGTGGCGTGCCGCAGGAGAGGCGGGGGTGCGGGCGCGGGTGTATGCGGACATCCGACGCCGTGCCACCACGGAGTAGATGCAGCCGCCGGGTGGGCCACGATCGTCGGGGCGGCGGGTGCGCGCGGTCTCAGCGCATCGTTCCTCTTTCGCCGTCGGCCCGGGCACGGTGTTCGGCGCGGGCAACACCCGGGCCGACGCCCTCGGCGCCCTGGGCAAGCCGCCGCGCAGGAGGGCTTACCCGAGGTCACCTTCGGCATGCCCGGGGCTGCGTTGAGCGGCCAGCGGCCGAGGGTGGGGGTGGGGCCGTATTCTCGGGCGCCTTCCGCCGGAAGAACCGGGCGTACTTCTCCAGCTTTACGTGGTGCGCTTCGGCCAGACCTGGAGCAGGTAGTGCTCTGCGATCGGCTCGTCCTCGTCCTGCACGCCATCGGGGTTGATGTCCCGGCCCCGGGCGTGCAAGCGCAGTCGGTATTCGCAGGGTCCTGCGTGAGCGAGGTTGGTCTCGTACGGCTCCTGCGGGTCTTCGCCGGTATCGCCCATGAGGGCGCGGATTATGAACGGCTCGTCCAGCATTCCGAAACTTTGATCACTTGGGCGGCGATTACGCTCATGACCAGGCGTCTCACCAGGGGCAAGAAGAATCCGAGCCGCCTGCCCATCACCCCGCCCCCGGTGGCGCACGCAGCCTGAGACATGCCTCGAACGTGGTGGCTGGGCCGACGCGCGTTTCAGGCATCGCGTACATAGGCGGTCGGAGCTTGGCCGTTCTGCGCCTGCTGCGCCCGTTCAGTCATCATTCTCGCCAATATTTCCAGCCGCGATGTGGCGAATGCCTGGTCGTCAGTGTCATAGCCATTGATACTCACGACAACTGTGCCGACACGCAGAACTAGGTAGGCGCCGCCGGGGTGCATACTGCTGGCGGGCCCTGCTACGGCCCAGAGTTCATCCCCGATTTTCGGCATCGGGACGCTGACGCCCTCCTCCTCTACCTGTCCGTCCGGGTCCCTCGACTTCTTCACGGCGCGGAGGAAGTCGCTGGCCTTGCCCGCGTCCGTGAAACCGGCGGCAATAAAGGACAGCTCGGCGTCCGGGTCCCCCATCAGGTAGTCGACGGCCTCGACCGCGACCAACCCTGGAGCTTGCCTTCCCGTCAGGTGCTCGGGCGGCTTGGGCCGTGTCCACTTTGCCGGCAGGCTTCCCGGGCCGGGGATTACCTGACGCAGATCTGCGGAACTCAGCGCCGTCACAGCTCTTTCCTGACCGGGGTCTCCCCCGGTGACCAGCCGTGTCCCGCCATAGATTCCCAAGATGACCAGGGCGAGAAAGACCAAGGCGGCACCGACCAGGGACAGACGGATGTTGCGTGTGTTGTGGAACGTCACGGGCCCGAGGGCGATTGTCTGGTTACCCCGCATCGTTGTGCCGTCAATCGTGATGCTGCCAGAGACCGAGCGTGAGGAGGCGGCAGGAGGGGGCTCTTCCAAGGCAGCGGAGATCTTCCGGGCGAACTCCGGGTCGGCCTCCAACTCGGCTCGCAGCACGGACCTGAGTGAGGCTGTCGCCTCCGGGCTCCCGGGCCGGTCGTCGACTGCCTGTACTGCCGAACGGCCACGTTCATCCGTCGCGAAGCGCTCGCGCACGATGTCTGATACCGCTTGTCCCACCCCGGTGCCCACCGAGGTCAGAGCCCCGCCTGCCATCTGCGTGAAGATCTGAACCACTGTCTCAACCATCAGCACCCCCAATTGTGTTTGCAACAACGTCCATTGTTGCCGTGGGAAGGTCGCCCTGGTGCCAAAAGGCTCAGCCAGGCGCACCGTATGCGGCGGCATGAGACACCACGAGGAACCGGACAGCCCGCCGGACTGCGGGTTGCTGGCCTGGACTGCGGACGAGTTCCGCACGAGGGACACACATCCCGTCCGCCCGAGCCACGAGAAGCTCGGGCAGGATCTCGTCCTCATCGCCGGTGTCCGGCTCGGTGCTGTCCGTCTCCTCACCCGTCCATACCCCGACACAGCCACCGCGTCTCGACGCTCCGAGTTCAGAAACAGGTACTCAACTTGTCTTTAACCTCCCGCCGGGGTGCTTGATCACTGGTGGATCGATGCGGTGAGGCGTTGCAGTGCAGCGTGGGCGGGTGGGCCCCAGGTGGGCTTGCCTCCGGGGCGGCCGTGGAGCCGGCGTCTCCGATGTGGATGCCGCTGAGGGCGCGCAGCACCGCGCAGGGAGGAACGCTCATGGCCCAGGTCGCGACACCGCCAGTGACACGCTGGACGGTGGGAATCATCGCCGATGGCGTCTTCAAGGTGTTGCTCGCTGCTGTCTACATCGTCGGCGCTGCCCCACTCGGTCATCTGCTCGGCGTGCCCGCCTGGCTGATGGTTGTCTCTGGCGTGGCCTTACTGATCGGTGGTGGGATCGAGATCGGACATGTACGGAGCCGCCCGATGCGCACTTACACGCGACTCATGGTTGCCTACGACAGCGGCTGGGTGCTGGCGGCCCTTGCCGGCCTCCTGATGGCGTGGCAGGGCAGCAGCGCCGGGGGTGAGGTGTGGATCGGGTACCAGACAGCCGCCCCCGTCGTGCTCGCCGCACTGCTGGTGGCCGCCAGCCCCACGCAGACTGCCTCGGGCACTCGCACAGAGGACCCCACCCACCGACGGCGGGCTTGATCGCCACCGATCCCGGCTGAGACCAGGACCCTTCAGCTTTCCAGCTCAGCCGGTCCCCCGAAGGGGAATAGTGCACGGTCGGAATAACCCCCTCCCGCCAGTAGTCAAAGCCCTCGCCAGGGGCTGCCTGCTCACCAAGAGACAGCACCGGAAGTCCCTACCGATGGAAAGTCACCAGCCTGTCGTTCAAGGCGAGGACGATCCCCGCGGAGTGAAGGCGATCTGGAACGTCGGCGAACCCGTCGCCCGCGCGATCACCGTGCTCGAGATGCTCCAGCCGCCCGACGTCGAGCACCTCTTCAACCGTCTCGACCATGGCCCCGGCGGCCACAAGGGACGCCGCCATGCCGCCATGACCACCGGCCGGACGAACGACAACCTCAACCACTTCGCCGCCTGGGTGAACCGCTACTGCGACACCCATGGACGCCACGACGCCATCCCCGTGCTCAACGGCCGCCCCTTCAAACTGCACACGGCCCAGTTCCGCCGCACCCTGGCCCGGTTCATCGCCCGCCGCCCCGGCGGGACCATCGCCGGAGCGCTCCAATACCGCCACCACAGCATCCAGGTCTTCGAGGGATACGCCGGCACCAGCGACTCCGGCTTCAGGGCCGAAGTCGAAAGCGAACAAGCCCTCGCCCGCGGCGAACACCTCCTGGCCGTCATCGACGCCCACGAGCACACCCACCTGGCCGGCCCGGCAGCCGCCGAGGCAGCCCGCCGACTGGAGGACTTCGGACAGCGAACCCGCCTCCAGGGCACCGTCGCCCTCGACGACCGCAGACTCCGACGGATCATGAACCGGGACGACCCCGCGATCTATCCCGGCACCTACATCACCTACGTCCACGACCCGGCCAAGGCCCTTTGCGAACGAGCCCACCAAGGAACCTTCGAAGGACTCGGCGACCACCCCCAGTGCCAGCCACTGGCCTGCCGCAACGTCGCCCTCACCAGGGAAAACGTCGACGCCTGGCGGCGGGAGGTCGAACTCCTCGACCAGGGGCTGACCGCAACGCCGCCGCTGCCGCCTCTGCTGCAGCACCGGCTGGTCCAGCGCAAGCACCAGATCGAAGACTTCCTCGCCACCACATCTCAGGAGCCCGAGTGACCCGCCGGATCGACCCCCCAACGGCGGCGCAGGTCCGCGCGGCCCTGACCCGGCTGCGGCTGCAGGCCGCCGAGACTGGCAAGCGCCCCACTGTCCTCGCCCTGGCCCGCGAGTGCGGGCTGAGCAACACCACCTTCCGCCGCCACTTCCCCGACATCGCCCGGGACATCGCAGAAGCCGCCCGGTCCAGCCCGCCCGAAGTCGGCACCCCAACCAGCCACTACGACCTGCTCGTTGCCAGGAACGCCAAGCTGAAGCGACGCAACAGGGAACTGACCGCACATCTCACGCTCGCTGCAACCTGCAGGTCACACTGGACAACCAGCGCCTGCGGCAACAGCTCGAAGCCGTCACTGGCGTCACGCGCATCGGAGCCCAAGGCCGCCGACCACACACCCAATAGCTCGGACTCCCTTGAATTCAGGATTGGTCTTCGGACGGCCGTCCTCGTATCGGGTACGGCGGGGCGAATCCAGCGGCCTGAAGCGCCGCCGCAGTGGCCGGTCGGACCTCAAATCCCATGCCCGTCGACCGCTGCCTTCAGCAGCCGGTCCAGCTCCTTCCCGGCCTCCTCGTATCCGGCGTCAGAGATCCGTTGCAGCTCGCGCAGGTCGCCGGTTTCGGCCGCGCGTCGAGTGAGCAGGAAGCCGGCGCGCATGGACCCCTCGTCCAACAGCTCGCTCAGCTCGCTGAGGGCGCCCGCTTCGTCGGCGAGGTCGGCCAGCCGGTCCAGAGCTGTCTCGTTGCCCTCGTCGGCCAGCTCGCGCAGGGTCTCCCGATCGATATTCGTCTTCTCCATGACGCCATGTTGCGACCCTGCCCCAGGGGAAAGGTCAAGTGGGACGATGACCGAGTGATCACCATCGGGCAGCTGGCCACGTACATCGGAGTGTCGACCAAGACCATTCGCGTCTACCACGACAAGGGCCTGCTCCCGGAGCCCGACCGCGATGCGTCGGGCTACCGGCGGTACAGCGCGAACGACGCCATCGACCTGATTAAAATCCGCACCCTCGCCGAAGCCGGCGTTCCCCTGGCCCGTATCCGGGACCTGAGATCTGCGACCGACGAGGAGTTCCGGCAGGCGCTGCGCGAGATCGACGACGAGCTCACCGCCCGCATCCGTGGTCTGCGGGCAGCGCAGGGGCGCCTGCGCCAGCTCGCCGCCGGGCATCTGGCACCGCTGCTTACCGAGGTCGGTGACTATCTGGAGCACCTGGCTGGCTGGGGATTCACACCTCGATGGGTGGACCTGCAACGCGACCTGTGGATCCTCGTGTTCGCCACCCATCCAGACCGCGCGATCACCCTGTTCCGCGACCAGGCCGAGATCCTGGACGACCCGGCGCTACGGCAGCTCTTCCTCGACTACGACCACGCTCACGACCTCGACGTCGACGATCCCCGCGTCGACGGCCTCGCACGCCGGATCGTCGACGCGACCCGGGACCGCTACGGACCTGACGAGCGGCCCGAGTTGGATGCAGGCTCCGAGATCCCCGCCCTCATCCAGGGCACGGTCAATGCCTCGTCCCCGGCGTGGCAGCGACTCGACACGCTCATTCGCGCGCAACTGGACGCGTGAGCGTCTGTGAACAAACCCCCGTTCTGATCTCTCCTGTGGCTGGCGAGCGGATTCAGTCGTTCAGGAGTCACGAGGAGGCGCGGTCGAACAGGTCTTGCTTTGTGTCTGCTTCCCGACGACCTCGCCGCGATCCTCACCGCCCTAACCCCGCAGCAAAGTGGTCAACGGTCACGTTCAAACAGTGGCCGCAACCGGAAGGGCGACAGCTACTACCTCGCGATCGGCGGACAGATCGCCGCCAAGCCTTACACCCTGCTCCGCAAGGCCCTGGAGCGCTCCGACAAAGTCGCCGTCGCCAAATTCGCGTGGCACAACCGCGAGCGCCTCGGCTTGCTGCGGGTACGTGAGGGCGCCATCGTGCTGGACTCGATGCGGTGGCCGGACGAGATCCGCAGCCCCGAATCCCTCACACCCAAGGCCACCGACCTGGACGACGACGAGATCGAGCGCACTGTCCAGCTCACCGACACCATGGCCATGGACGACATCTCCGGATTCCGGGACCAGTACCGTGACGCCCTGGAGGAACTGATCGCGGCGAAGTCGGAGGGCAAGGAGCTCGCCGAGCCGGCCGAGGGAGAGTAGCGGGAACCGGGCAAGGTCGTGGACCTGATGGCCGCCCTGAACGCCTCCGTGGTGGCGGCCAAGGAGGCGCGCGGTGAGCACGACGAGGACGCGACCGTGCACGAAATGCGGCCCCGCAAGAAGACGGCCGGGAAGAAGACCACGGCAAAGAAGACGGCGGCCGCGAAGAAAGGCACGGTCAGGAAGACGGCTGCGAAGAAACGCAGCGCCTCCTGACCTGGATCTACCAGATCCGCAACGGCCGCCGCTGACCCTCACCGCATCCGGATCACGGTCAACGTCCCGTGCCGCCCAGACCCGGCCAGCACCTCCACCACCAGGTCGGTCTCCACCCTCGTGTACGTCTCCCCTTCTGCCCGCCGCTCCCCCACCATCTCCGCACTGGTCAGAACGGACCCGATACGCGCCGCGAGGACGGGCTCCGGACGGGCCGACAGTCGGACCGGCCCGCTCTCGTCCCCGACCACCAGGGCCAGGTGGTATGGCCGGAGACGTGGTCCCGTGAAGCCCACCGCCAGGGCGTCCTCGGTGTCCGCGTGCCACTGGTGAAGCGTCGATATTGGAGAGTCGCGGTATTCGGCGCCCGGGACTCACCGGAGGGGCTTCCCTGCCTTCCTCAGATCGCTGGCCGAGCAAATGGATCACCTGGTTGCCGAGCAACGAAGTGCCCCATCCTGGATCTTGAAGGGCACGGAGGTGGTGTCGTGGACGGCCAGCAACTTCGCACCACTGACGGTGTGTGCGACCGCTGCTAGCCTGCGCCCATGATCAAGGGAAGATCGCCCGGCCGAAGCCGAATAGCTCACATAGCGGGGGGCAACAGGTCAGAGCGTGTATTGATCCTGGCCAGCTTCGTGAACCGAGTCGGCAATGGGCTCTTCAACACGGCGGCGGCGCTCTACTTCACGTTGGTCGTGGATCTACCGGCAGTGCAGGTGGGTGCCGCCCTCACTGTCGCCGGCTTGATCGGCCTACTCGCGGGGATACCGGGAGGTCACCTGGCCGATCGACGTGGACCGCGCACGATCATGATGCTCGCTTTGACGGTTCAAGCAGTGGCGATGTCCGCTCTCGTACTTGTCGAGAGCTGGACTGCCCTCACGGTCATCGCTACCGTTGACCGGCTTGCCGCAGCCGCTGGCGGCGCAGCCTGGGGAGCCCTCGTGGTCCGGGTCGGTACTGACCGCCCAGCGCCGTTTAGAGCAAAGCTCCGTACCTACGTCAATTTGGGCGTCGTCCTGGGAACCGTGGGTGCCGGATTTGCGGTTACAGCGAATACTCGTACTGCCTACATCGTGCTGATTCTCGGCAACGCGGCCAGCTTTGCACTGTGCGCCCTCCTCCTGTTCTTGCTCCCCAACTACAGGGCATTGGCGCCACCGTCGCAGCAGCGCCGCTGGATCGCTCTCACCGACCGTCCGTTCGTGACCTTCACAGCCCTCTATGGTGCGATGGGGCTGCAATACCCGGTGGTGTCCCTGCTTCTGCCTATATGGATCTCAGAGCACACAAACGCACCGCGCTGGACCGTGGCCGCGGTATCCGCGATCAATGCTGGAGTCTGCGTCCTATTGCAGACCAGAATCGGATCCCGCATCGAATCCCCTCGCGATGGCGGCAAAGCGTTCCGCACGGCAGGACTGCTCTTCCTCCTCAGCTGTCCGATGATGGCCCTGACCGCGCACGCTCCCGTGTGGGCGGCCGCCGGCCTCGTGGTCGCAGCTATCTTCGTCCACAGCCTCGGGGAGATATGGGAGTCCTCGGCCGGCTTCGCCCTTGGCTTCGGCCTGGCACCAGACCATGCCCAAGGCCAGTACCAAGGGCTTCTCGGGCTTGGCTTCAGCGCAGGCCAGGCGCTCGCCCCCGCCATCCTCACCACCGTCGTGCTCGGACTGGGCACGGCCGGCTGGCTGCTCCTCGGCGCGTTCTTCGCCGCTGTGGGCGCCGTCGGCCCATCGCTTGAACGCTGGGGCACGCGAACCAAATCTCGACAGGGAGCTGCAGCTGCGGGACCCAGCGGAGAACCAGACGAGGCGCACGCATAGCCGCACCCTGAGTTCTGGCGAGCGGCGCCTGATTCCCCGCTCAACGACCAACCGGCCCGACGTCCGCTCGGCCTCTACCAGGCGGCATACGCGAAGTTCGCCGACAAAATCCGCGGGACCGAACAGTTCAACGCTCCCGAACAGTGGCGATTCGACTGGGAGCAGTCCTACACGCGCGACCAATGGCTGAACCTCCTACCCACCACCGGCGGCCTCACCCAACTCCGTCCCGACCAGCTGGCCGAGATACTGGACGCGGTTGGGGACGCCATCGACTCCCTGGGCGGACGCTTCACAATGAACTACACCACCCTGGCAGCGACCGCCGTACGCGTTGGCACCTCCTGAGTCCATCCGCCAAGTCGCCGCCGACCCAGGAATCCGCGCGGCCGTTCGACGCTCTGCCGGGCGTCGGCGAAGTGCGGTCGGCCGCATGGGCGGCCATCTCGGCCGGGAGTTGCTGGCCTGGCGGGTGCCGGTGACGACCGGAATGCAGACGGAGCCGGGTGCTTCATCGGCGCGGTGCGCGTAGGCAGGGCACTCTGGGCAGGAGTCATCCTCGCGTGATCCGGATTACTGCCCGTCACTCATCACGAAAATCTTGCCTGAACCGCTTTCAGGGATCCTTCAACGTCAGCGCTGACACGTATTCGGACCAGTTCTCGCCGGCGAGCGTGGCCCAGCGTTCGGCTGTCTTGGGGTGGATGCCGAGCAGGTCAGCGATGACCAGGGGTTGCTCCGAGACCTGATTCGGCCCAGACCGCTTCCCCCAGGACTTGCGACAGCCAGGTCTCCAGCTGGCGGACTCGGACGGTCAGGCGTTTGTTGCGTTCCAGGGAGTTGGCCAGGTCGGCTTGCAGAGATGCCCGGCTCACTGCTGTCATCTGCCCGCCTGCGTCGGCCGGCGTGCGGGCGGCGGCATGGATGCGTTCGAGTAAATCGCGGTGGCGGTAGAGGAAAGTGCGATCGACCCGTGCGGCGCGGGCGAGTCCGGAGACGGTGATGTCTCCGCCCGCCTTGACGGCATTGTCGAGGGCCGTGAGGACCCGTTCGCGGCGTCGGGCGGAGTCGGCCCGTTTCCCTTCGTTCATGGGGTGGTGGGTCATCCTGCGGACCTTTCGGGACGGAGCTCGGACAGGTTCGGGGCGATGCGGGGCACGCCCAGTGACACGACACGGCGCGTGCGGGCGCACGACGGCGACAGCCTCCCGAATCTGAGAGCGATCCTCGTCGGTGAGGTCGTCCAGGTCGCCGCGGACCCGACGGATCAGGTGCCGTACGCGGGTGATCTCCTCATCGGGCGGCATGGCTTCGGTGGTGGCCCAGGCGTCGGCGGCGAACGCGGCGAGGCGTTCGCGGCTTCGCAGCAGGTCCGCGAGGTAGGTCTCCAGGTCAGGGAGGTAGGAGACGTCGGTGCGAAAGTGGCTGCACCCCACGCAGCGGAATCGGACGGGCAGTCGTGGCCGCCGGCGGCCACGTTGGAGGGTTCCGTGCACAGACCGTGGGGCACCGCGACTTCGCCGATGGAGCGGCGGGCGTACCCGGAGTCCAGGAGGAGCTGGGCCTGGCGCCAGATCCTGTTGCCGTGCCGGTCGAACTGCATCGCGGTAACCCGGTCGACCGCCTCGCGACGCCGCTTCTCGCCGACGCGGTAGTAGCCCTGGGTCGTGCTGAGCTGGCGGTGGTCCATCAGTTCTTTGAGGACGTCGGGAGCGACTCCGGCGTCGGCGTGGCGCTGGGCGTAGCTGTGCCGGTAGGCGTAGAGGAAGATCCGGGCCTTGTCGAACAGGATCTGCTCCGTCGTGCGACGGACAGCGGCGTCGACGGTGACCGTGAGGTGGAAGTCTGGGAGGCCGGTGACCCACGTGCGGTGCCACGTGGCGATCAGGCTCTCGCTGATGGGCTCGGCGCCGTGGGGGTCGCGCATCTGGGTGGGCAGCAGGACCAGGTCTCCGGCTGGGGTATCGGGGAACCGTGTGCGTACCGCGACCTGCTGTTTGGTGATCAGCGCGGCGGTGGCTGCAGCGATGGGCAGACGGCGGCGCTTGCGGTGGGACTTGTGGTTGTCGTAATCGATGGGGAGCCCTTCCGGATGATCCCCATCAGGCCACAGCCGGACGATCGCCCCGACGCGCTCGACGTGCGGCGCGGGATCGTGGCCGAGCCACGGCTCTTCGCTGTTCATCAGATCAAGCCAGTCTCGCCAGTTCTTCAGACCGAAGCAGCATCCAGGCGATGCTGTGACTCCGGTGGCGGTGTCCCGGATCCGCAGGCCACCGGGAGCGATGACGCAGTCAGCCGTCACCAGGGGTTCGGGGTGGCGCCAGATCCGCTTGCGCCACCGCACCCGCACCGGTGTGCCGAAGGGCGGGGCGTCGTGCAGGGACTGGACGTGCCGGCCGTGGCCGACCGCGACCACCCCGCAGTCCGGGCAGCCGGTCAGATCGGCGTCGGACTCGACGTCCAGCACCACCAGACCCTGTCCACCGCCAACGTTGGGATCGCGGGTGACGTCGAGGACGTGCATGCCCTCCACGCTGAACAACTCATCGGTCCGAGCTCACCACGACGCGCCAGGAGCACACATACAGTGACGCACGCGAGGCCTTCTCTTGATTCAGTTGCTTGGTCGCTGCTGATCTTGGAAGGCCTCGCTCCGTCTCGCCCTCGCGCCACGGCGTGGACCCGGACACCGCGAGGCGGCTCACCCGGGCTCATCCACGAGAGCCAAAAAAACGGGCGGCGATGTCGAGAACCCGTGGCTGGCTCCGTCCCTGTAGTGAACGCGGCCAGAATGGGCCGCACCAGTACCGAGGAGAAACACGATGGCCAAGTACTTGCTGCTCAAGCACTACCGCGGCGCGCCGGCTTCGGTCAACGACGTGCCGATGGAGCAGTGGACGCCCGAGGAGATCTCGGCCCACGTGCAGTACATGCGCGACTTCGCGGCCCGCCTCGAGGAGACCGGTGAGTTCGTCGACAGCCAGGCGCTCGCCCCCGAGGGCACGTTCGTGCGGTACGACGGCGAGGGCCGCCCACCGGTCACCGACGGCCCCTTCGCCGAGACCAAGGACCTCATCGCCGGCTGGATGGTGATCGACGTCGACAGCCACGAGCGGGCCCTCGAGCTGGCCGGGGAACTGTCGGCCGCCCCTGGGGCGGGCGGGAAGCCGATCCACGAGTGGCTCGAGCTGCGCCCGTTCCTGGCCGGGCAGTGCACCGTCACGGAGTGACCTCATCGATGAACGAGGTCCTGCTCCGGAGCCTCACACCGAGCGTGCTCGGGATCCTCGTCCGCCGCGGAGCCGACTTCGCGGCGGCCGAGGACGCCGTGCAGGACGCACTCGTCGAGGCACTGCGCGGCTGGCCGGCCGACCCGCCGCGGGATCCGAAGGGCTGGCTGATCACCGTGGCCTGGCGCCGGTTCCTCGACGCGACCAGGGCGGACGCCGCCCGCCGCCGGCGTGAGGACCTCGTCGACGAGGAGCCGGCGCCCGGGCCCGCGCCCGTGGTGGACGACACGCTCCAGCTCTACTTCCTGTGCGCCCACCCGTCGCTGACGCCATCGTCCGCGGTCGCGCTCACACTGCGCGCCGTCGGCGGGCTGACCACCCGCCAGATCGCCCATGCCTACCTGGTGCCCGAGGCGACCATGGCGCAACGCATCAGCCGGGCCAAGCGAACCGTCTCCGACGTGCGATTCGACCAGCCCGGCGACGTCGCCACCGTGCTGCGCGTCCTCTACCTGGTCTTCAACGAGGGCTACTCCGGCGACGTCGACCTCGCCGCCGAGGCCATCCGGCTCACCCGGCAGCTCGCGGCCGCGATCGACCAACCCGAGGCGGCGGGGCTGCTCGCCCTCATGCTGCTCCACCACGCCCGGCGCGCCGCCCGGACCGCGCCCGACGGCAGCCTGGTGCCGCTCGCCGAGCAGGACCGCGGCCGGTGGGACACCGAGTCGATCGCCGAGGGCGTCGGGATCCTGCAGGCGGCCCTCGCCCGCGACCGGCTGGGCGAGTTCCAGGCCCAGGCCGCCATCGCGGCACTCCACGCCGACGCGCCCACCGCCGAGGAGACCGACTGGGTGCAGATCGTCGAGTGGTACGACGAGCTCACGCGCCTGACCGACAGCCCGGTCGTCCGGCTCAACCGCGCGGTGGCCGTCGGCGAGGCCGACGGACCGCGCGCCGGCCTGGCGGCGCTCGCGGCGCTAAACGACTCCCTGCCCCGCCACACCGCGGTGGCGGCGTACCTCCACGAGCGCGACGGCGACCTGGCGACGGCGGCACGGCTGTACGCCGAGGCGGCGCAAAAGGCACCCAACCTCGCCGAGCGCGACCACCTGACGCGCCAGGCCGCCCGGCTCAACGCCCGCCGGTGTCGCTGACGGATCGCGCTCGGATTCTCCCGCGGCACTTGGCGCGGCCCCGTGGCCAGAGCGGTCGCCTCAAAGTGAGTAGGCGGGTCGAGACCAGCTGCACGACGCGTTGCCGGCGGGGAATAGACCCGCCCGCTGAAGTGCCCGGTGAAGGTGACCCATCTGCGACGGTTCGGCTGCCTGAAAAGCAGCTCACCCAGGCTCATCTACGAAGAGCCCCTTTGCTCGGGTGAGCCGGGGGCTGAGTTGGAATGTGTGGCGTTCTTCGCCGAAGGAGTGGCTGCGCAGCGGCTGGAACGGGATCTGGGCCAGTTTGCGCCGCAGGCGCGCTGTGCGGGAGTCCATGTGAACTCTTCTCTCGTCCCTCGCAACGTACCGCCGCTCGTGAAGGCCGACGAAGCCCGATGCTCACCCATCGGGCCGTACACATACAAAACGGGCGATCCTGTGGCTTCCGGCCGCCTCCGGGTGGCCGCTAAGTCCTGGCGGTAGTAGTGCACCCCGGTCCGGTCTGGGCCGGGGTCTTTGAAGTAGACGCCGGTCCGCCGGCCGGGGTCCACTCGTACGGCGCTCACGTCGACGCCCCGGGCCGCGAGGTCGGCGAGGACGCGCTGGCCGAACGGATCGGCGCCGACCAGGCCCCAGCCACGCGGCGCGGTGTCCGAGGGCGGCCAGTCCACAGGCGGCGTTGGACTCCGCCCTGCCCACGGACAGCGTCAGGGCAGGCTGCACGGCCAATGGGCGGTAGTCCGGGGGGCTGTGCATCGCCATGGTCTCGCCCATGCACACCACATCGGGAGCGGACAGGTCGGGCACGCAGGTCTCTAGGTGTCGAGGTCGTACGGGGTGTGGGTCGCGGCTGTCATCAACCGATGGAAGCCGACCGAAGCCGACGGAAGCGGCCGTAGCTCAGGCGTCGGGGGCGCCGGTCAGTCCGTAGTAGACGCGGGGCGCGCCGTCCAGCTGGAGCCTGACCCGGCCTTGGCGGGCAGTGAGCAGCCGTTCCCGGCCGAGGCAGTCCAGCTCGCGGACCGTATGGCCGACGGCGGTCACGCTCAGCTGGGTCTTGGTCCGCCAGTCGTCGACCCAGGGCTCAGGAGCTGCGAACCATGTGGAGTCGCTCTGGTGGTCGGCGTTGAGCACATAGCCGTCCTTGCGGCTCCACAGGATCGAGACCGGGCCGTCCGGCGTGCTGAACAGGAGCCCCTTGAGGTCGGGATCGGCCAGGTCCAGCCATCGCGTGAATGTCGCCTCGTCCAGGACCTGGGCGGCGGTGGCGTAGGCCAGCATGGACGGCTTGGCACTGGTGTCGCGGTTCATGAGTCCGTAGTGGTACTCGGGGTTGGCGGGGTCGGCCATCTGCGGTTTCCCCAGGACACTGTCGTGCAGTTGGTACCAGTTGACGCAGCGCACCCCTTCGGCCTTGGCGAGGGCAAGGCTGAGCAGTACGTTCTCGGCGGCGTGCCGGTAGGTGTCGTGCCACCAGCTGTTGGGCTTGGTGCAGGCGTACGCCTCAGTCAGCCACAGCTCCTTCTCGCCGTACTCCTCGATCACTTCACGTGCTTTGCGGAGCCCGCCGAGGAAGTTCCAGTACGTGCCGTTGGTGCCCTGGGTCCACTCCTGCGGCGATGGCGCGTAGTCGGGGGTGAAGTTGCCCCGGCCGGGGTGGAACGCGAATCCGTCGATGAGGTCCCAGCCGCCGGCGTCGTGGAAGTTCTCCGTCCATACGTAGTCCATGCCTGCCAGGCCCGCGTTGAGGACTTTGGTGGTGGCCCTGGCGGCGGTCAGCCGGTCGCGTACCGGCCGCAGCCCGTCGCTGACGTAGGCGGCGGCGGTCTGGCCGGTCATCCACGGCTTGTTGACCTCGTTGGCGACCTCGAACCAGTCCGCGCTGGAGCCGATCGCCTTCTGGGTGTTCGTGTCGGCCCACGCGGCGACCTCGGTGGCCGTACCGCCCAGGGGGATGCCCGCGAGTTCGATGTTGTGGTTGATGCCCGCCGCGTCGAGGGTCGCCGGGGGGAGGCCGGGCCCGCCGTCGTAGGCGATCCGGACCCGCTGGATGCCCAGCCGTTGCATCAGGCCCACGACCGAGGCGGTGTCGGGCTTGAGGAGCCACGGATAGTTGGCGATGCCGAACATGCTGTCGGCGCCTGCCTTGTAGTCGTGCGGTGGCAGCACCGCGAGGTTGGTGCGGGCGAACGCCTTGTCCGTTCCCGAGGTGGCGGTCACCTCGGTGAACACGATTCCGCGCGGTGGCGAGGTGATCGTGAACGTCCGGTTCCAGGCGGCGCCCGCCGCGACCGTGCCGTCGACGCTGCCGCGGCCGAGCAGTCGGCCGTCGAAGTCCCGTGCCCACCAGGACAGGCGCACCGCGCGGTCGGTGGTTCCGCCGTTGGCCACCTCGGCGTGCAGGGGCATCGGCAGGCCGCCCCCGTCCCAGACGGAGAACGGCTGGTCGGTCCAGACCTCGACCCCGAGCGCACGGCCCGCGCCCATCGTGCCGCCGGCTGCAGGGCGCATGGAGCCGAGCACCAGATCGGCCTCAGTCGCAGCGCCGTCGGCGGTCGCCGCGCCGGGCGCGTGGATCCAGGTGGCGTTGGTCCAGGCCGGAGTCGTCGCGGCGAGCCGGAAGTACGCCCGGGCGTCGGCCCAGGTCTCCTGGTACACCACGCCGTCATTGGTCTCGTACGGTATGCCACCGCCGGCGTCCCGGTTCCACGTCGTCAACGCGGCGAGTGACTCGGGTTCGGAAGGGGCGAGCACGGTACGTCCGAACATGAAACCGGCCGGGAGCAGGGTCGCCGAGCCGCCGACCTGCCAGCTCAGATGCGCCCGGTGCGGTGTCACGTCGAACAGGCCGCGGATCGTGATTGCCTGGGCCGCCGCGGGCAGGGTGTAGTCGACCTGGATGGCCTGTCTGCCGTCGTCGAGCGTGACGAGTGAGGGCTTTCCACCGGTTGTCCGCTGGATGCCGACGACGCTGTCCTTGGCCATGAACCCGGTGAGTCGGATGCGCTCGACCCCGCCGCCGTCGAGGACGGAGACGCTGCCGTCGACGTTCGCGGCCAGCGTGATGCCGTCGGCGGAGACAACGGCGGCGGTATCCGCGCGGGCAGCCCCGGCAGGCAGCACCGCTCCGGCGAGGCCGGCCGCGACCGCTCCGCCGAGGGTGGTGCCGAGGAAGCGGCGGCGGGGGATGGCTGGATCTGACCTGTGGTCATGCGGCATGAGGGTCTTCTTCCCTGTGGGAGTGCGGGTGACCTAATGCGGATTAGGGAGATGTCTACTCGGAGGGGAACCGGGGCGTCAAGGTCGCTGCGGGGGCCTGCGCCGTATCCGGTTCGCCGCGCTGCGTTACATGTCGGTCACACCCTTGACACCCCCGCCTAATCCGCATTAGATGCCTCCTAATCCGCATTAGGTCAAAGGGGATACCAGTGGTTGTGACCGTTCCAACTCCTATGAACCAGCGTCGACGCAGAGCGATGGTGGGCGCCTGTGCGCTCGCGGTCACGCTCACGGCCACGACAGCCAGCTGTGCCTCCGGGTCGTCCGGTGCAGACTCCGGAAAGACCACGATCACCGTGGCCGGAATGCCTGCTACAACGGCGCCCAAGACTCGGCAGCAGTTCCTCGACGCGGTCGCGGCGTTCGAGAAGGCCAACCCCACAATCAAGATCAAGCCCACCGACACGCA
Organism: Streptomyces sp. NPDC048473; assembly: GCF_043200155.1. Taxonomy (NCBI): domain Bacteria; kingdom Bacillati; phylum Actinomycetota; class Actinomycetes; order Kitasatosporales; family Streptomycetaceae; genus Streptomyces; species Streptomyces sp. NPDC048473. The sequence goes on along the minus strand of NZ_JBICXE010000029.1, from coordinate 68,703 downwards.
GTGGGACGCACGGACGTTCGCGGCCAGGCTGGCCGGCGGCAACGCCGAGACGGTGCTGACCGTGCCGCTCACCGAGCCACCTGGCCTCATCACGCGGCGGCAGATAGCCGACCTCAGCAGCGAGATCAAGAGCCTGCCGCACGCCAAGGACTTCGACCAGCGCGCGCTTGCACCGGCCACCGGTGGCGACGACAGGGTGTACGGCCTCCCGGTCACCGAGTACGGCCTCGGCCTGGTCTACAACCGGGCGCTGTTCACCAAGGCCGGTCTGGACCCCGACAAGCCGCCGACCACCTGGGACGAGGTCAGGGCAGACGCCAAGGAGATCGCCGCCACGGGCGCGACCGGGTACACGCAGATGACCGTGAAGAACACCGGCGGCTGGATCCTGACCGCCATGACCTACTCCTACGGCGGCCGGATGGAGAAGAAGCAGGGCTCCACGTATGTGTCGGCGCTGCAGGACGGCCCGGCCGAGAGCGCCCTGAAGCAGCTGTCCGCGATGCGCTGGCAGGACGACTCGATGGGTGCCAATCAGTTGTTCACCCAGCAGGACGCCGAGCGCGACTTCGCCGCCGGCAAGATCGGCATGATGATCGGCACCGCCTACAGCTACAACCGGTACATCACGCAATACTCCGGTAAGCCTGCCGACTTCGGCATGGCAGCGATCCCGCAGCAGGCCGCGACCGGGACCAAGGCAACGACCCTGTTGGGCGGGCTGACGGCCGTCGTCAGCGCCAAGGCGACCTCCGCGCAGCGGGCCGCGGCCGTGAAGTGGATCGACTACTTCTATCTGAAGCCTGCTTACGACCCGGCGGCAGCCGAGAAGCTGGCTGTCGCAAACGCCGCAGACAAACTGGCTGTCGGCCTGCCCACGCTGCCGTTCTACATTCCAGCGGTGTCCGACCCCGTGAATACCGCGATCGACAAGCACTCCAACATCCCGGCGAAGAACTTCGCGCCGTACGTGGAAGACATCGGCGCACTGCGCTACCAGGTGGAGCCCCCGGTCGCCGCACAGGACCTGTACGGGGCGCTCGACACCGCCGTCCAGGCCGTCCTGACCCGCAAGAACGCCGATCCGCACGACGAGCTGGCCAAGGCTACCGCCCGGTCCAAGTCGGCGCTGGAGCTGGCACAGTGACCTGCATAGACCCCCTCGGCTCTCCGGCCCGCGAGGTCGCACCGTGACCACCCGGACCGCACTTCGGACGGCATGGTGGCGCAGCGGGTCCAGGCACGCCGCCGCCGTTCTGTTCCTTCTCCCGACGGCGCTGGTCTTCGGCGTCTTCTCCTGGTGGCCGATCATCCGCAGCGTGCTGCTCAGCTTCCAGCGAACCAACCTCGTCGACCCGGCGACGTTCGTGGGGCTGGACAACTTCCGTACTTTGCTGGCTGACCCGCTGCTGGGCACGGCGGTGCACAACACACTGCTGTTCAGCGGCATCGCCCTACTGATCGGCTTTCCGCTGCCGGTTCTGCTCGCTGTGCTGATGTCCGAACTACGGCGCGGCTCGGGGCTGATGCGGGTGCTGGTCTACCTGCCGGTGGTGGTGCCGCCAGTGGTGGCCGTGCTGATGTGGAAATGGTTCTACGACCCTGACTCCGGCCTGTTCAACCAACTGCTCGGACAGGTCGGGCTCGGCCCCTACCCGTGGCTGCAGTCCACTGGCACAGCGATGCCGAGTCTGGTCCTGGAGGCGACCTGGGCCGGCGCGGGCGGAGCGGTGCTCATCTATCTGGCCGCGCTGGCGGGCGTGCCCACCGAGCTGTACGAGGCCGCCGAACTGGACGGCGCGTCGGTGTGGCGGCGGCTGTGGCACGTCACGCTGCCACAGCTGCGTTCCATCCTGCTGGTCATGCTGCTGCTCCAGGTGATCAACAACTTCCAGGTGTTCACCGAGCCGTTCGTGCTGACCGACGGCGGGCCCGAGGACTCGACGGTCACCGTGCTGCTTCTGATCTACCGGTACGCGTTCGTCAGCGGGGACTACGGCACAGCCGCGGCGTTGAGCGTGAGCCTGGCTGTGGTACTGGCGGCTCTGTCGGCGCTGTATCTACGACTCACCCGTACCTGGGGGACGAAATGACCGAGCAGACCCACGCGAGAGGGGTGCTCTCGGAGGCGGAACGACGCCGGCACGGAACCCGCTTCGGGCTGGGGACCACCGGGATCCTGCTGATCCTGGCCCTGGTGCTGGAGGGCGCGGGACCGATCTACTGGATCTTCAAGGGTGCGCTCTCCTCGACGCAGGAATCGCTGCACCACCCGCTGGCGCTGTGGCCCGCCGACGTACGGTGGTCCAACCTGACGTCGGCATGGACGAACCTGGAGATCGGCAAGTACCTGCTGAACACCGTCGTTCTCGTCGGCGGCTCCCTGGTCGTGCAGCTGTTCGTCGCCACGACGGGCGCCTACGCGCTGTCGGTCCTGCGACCGGCCTACGGCAAATACGTCTACGGCGCGGTCCTGGCAACACTGTTCCTGCCGGGCACGGTCTCGATGGTCTCGCTCTACCTGACCATCCTGGACCTGCCGGTCACCGGCGGTTCCATCGCCAACACTCCGATGGCCGTCTGGCTGCCAGCCGGCGCACACGCCTTCAACGTCCTGCTGGTCAAGCAGTTCTTCGACGGCATACCCCGGGAACTGTTCGAGGCCGCCCGCCTCGACGGGGCCGGTCCCTGGCGGATCCTCACCCGTATCGTGCTGCCCATGTCCCGGCCGATACTGGCCGTGGTAGCTCTGCTGGCCGTCATGAACGCTTGGAAGGACTTCCTCTGGCCCATGATCGCCATCACCGACACCCAAAGCCAGCCGCTGGCCGTGGCCCTGCCCCGGCTCGCCGACACCTCCGACCAGAGCCTGCTCATCGCGGGCATGCTGATCGCCATCATCCCCCCGGTCCTGGTGTTCCTGTTCTTCCAGAGGCAGATCGTCCGCGGCATCGCCTTCACAGGGCTGAAGGGATGAGGGCCCTGGTCACCGGCGCGGCCGGCCGCCTCGGCACCGCCGTCCTGAGCGAACTCGAGTCCCGGGGCATCGCCGCTACCGCACTCGTCGCCGAGGACCCCGGTCTTCTGCCGGCCGACCGGGTAGTGGTGGGCGACGCCCGCGACCCCGCGGCCGTGGACGACGCACTCGACGGGGCCGACACCGTCATCCATCTGGCAGCGCTCGCATCGCCGGAAGTGGCGGCACCGGAGGTTGTGTTCGCCACCAACACCCAGGCCACGTTCGTGGTCCTGGAACAGGCGGGGCAGCGGGGGGTGAGCCGGGCGGTGATCGCCAGCAGCCTGTCGATCACCGGCCTGCCGTTCGCCCGAACCCAGCGGCATCCGCCCTACCTGCCCCTGGACACCGACGTCCCGCTGCTGATCGAGGACCCGTACGCCCTGTCCAAGCAGGCGGACGAGGCGACCGCCGCGATGATGCACCGGCGGCACGGCATGACGGTTACGGCCCTGCGTTTCCCCTTCCTCGGAGACCCCGGGCGACTCGCCGATCACGCCGGACGCCTCGCTCGGGATCCGGCTGCCGGGGCGTCGGAGATGTGGAGCTACCTCGACCTGCGCGACGCCGCCCGTGCCTGCCTGCTCGGGCTGACCGCCCCGCTGGAGGGCGCACCCGTCATCTTCGTCACCGCGCCCGACACCCTCGTGACCGCTCCCACCGAGGACCTCCTTGCGGCCCACCACCCGAGGGTCCCGCGCCGGACGGTGCTGGAGGGAAGAAACGTGGCCATCGATCTCGAACCCGCCGGTCGGCTGCTCGGCTTCACCGCGCAGTATCCGTACACCGGTCCGCACGTGGTTTCGTACCCAGAGGAGCAGCACCCATGATCATGCCGGAAACGCAGGCCCCGTGGCCGGCCAGGGACGCGTTGCGCATCACCGGCGTCCGCGCGATCGTCACCGCCCCGGGCGGTGTCCCGCTCGTCGTCGTACGGATCGACACGTCCGAGCCCGGTCTGTACGGCCTGGGCTGTGCCACCTTCACCCAGCGCTTCCACGCCGTGGCCGCCGCGATCGAGCACCACCTCGCGCCGATGGTCATCGGCCGGCACCCGGCCGACATCGAGGACATCGGCCGGATGCTGCACTTCTCGTCGTACTGGCGCGGCGGGCCGGTGCACAACAACGCGCTGTCCGGCATCGACCAGGCGCTGTGGGACATCGCGGGCAAGCGGTTCGGGGTGCCGGTGTACGAGCTGCTGGGCGGCCGGGTCCGTACCGCCGCCGCGGTCTACACCGGGGCCCGGGGCGGCGGGATCGAGGAGTCGGTCGAGCGGGCTGCGGCCCTCGCGGAGAAGGGGTACCGCTATGTGCGGCTGCAGTCCGCGTCGCCCGGCCTGGGCGGCTACGGGGCCGACGGCACAGCCGGCGGATATCCCGGCAGCCCCTATCCGGACGGCTGGGACGTCGGCCACTACCTGCGCACCGCGCCGCGGCTGTTCGAACGAGCCCGCGACGTCCTCGGCGACGAACTCAACCTGCTGCACGACGCGCACAACCGGCTCACGCCCAAGGAGGCCGTCGTGCTCGCGCGCTCCCTGGAGCCGTACCGGCTGTTCTTCCTCGAAGACCCGCTCGCGCCCGAGTACTTCGACCGGCTCCCCGAAGTGCGCGCCGCCGCACCGATGCCGATCGCCTCGGGCGAGCTGGTCTCGTCGGTGACCGACGCCGCACGGCTCATCACCTCCGGCGGTATCGACTACCTGCGCCTGCACGTCTCGGCCGTCGGCGGCCTGACACCGGTGCGCAAGCTCGCGGCCCTGTGCGAACTGACGGGAGTACGGACCGCGTGGCACGGACCGCCGGACGTCTCCCCGGTGGGCGCCGCCGCCAACGTCACCCTCGACGTCACCAGCCCGGCCTTCGGCATCCAGGAGGCGCACGTCTACCCCGAGACCGTCGACGAGGTGTTCCCCGGAACGCTCCGGGCGGTCGACGGGTACATCACCCCCTCCGACCGGCCCGGCTGGGGCATCGACCTCGACGAGAAGGCCGCCGGCAAGTACCCGCCGCAGACACACCTGCACGAACGATGGGCCGCCCAGGTGCGCCGCCCCGACGGCGGGATCGAAGCCCCGTGATCGGCCAACCGCATACACTTGATCTAATTCGCATTAGGTGACGTTCAGGAAATGATTTGGAGCAGCGCATGAAGGCGAGCGGCGGGCTCGGACAGCCGGGCGGTTCGCGTACGCGCCGCCCCCGTCAGGCGGATATCGCCCGATTGGCGGGGGTATCCCAACCGACGGTCTCACTCATTCTCAGCGGCGGCGCCGCCGCCATCGGCATCGCCGAAGAGACCCGGCGCAAGGTCATGGAAGCCGCCGAGCAGCTCGGGTACGTGCCCGACCCGATCGCCAAACGACTGTCCGCCGGGCAGAACAACCTCCTCGGCCTGTACACCTTCACCGAGACCTTCCCCACCGAGATGTCGCACGCCTACTACCCGTTCCTGGTGGGCATCGAGCAGGAATCCGCACGGCAGGGCTACGACCTGCTGATGTTCATCGCCTCCAGCACCACCGGCGAACGTCCGCACGCCGAGGTGCTCAACCGGGTCCGGCTGGCCGACGGCTGCCTGTTCCTGGGGCGGCACCTGCCCGTACCGGAGATGGACCGGCTCCTCGCCACCGACCTGCCCGTGGTCTATATCGGCCGCCACGACGACTTCGGCGACCGCCTGCCCTACGTCGGCGCGGACTACGTGTCGGCGAGCGCCGCCGTCGTACGGCACCTGGCCGGACTCGGCCACCAGCACATCCTGTACCTGAGGGAGCCCGACGAGGCGATCACCTCCATCGACCGGGAGGCCGGGTTTCGCCAGGGCATGACCGAATGCGGACTGGCCCTCGGGCCGGAGACCGTCGTGCGGACCGACGGCACCGATCTCACCGCCGACCGGCTGCGGGCGTGGCACGGCGCGGGCGTCACGGCGATCGTCACCGAGGCCACCGACACCGACGCCGCCCACCTCGCCCTCCTCACGGCAGCAGAACACGCCGGCTACCGCTTCCCCGAGCACCTGTCCCTGGCCACCCTCGGCACGCCCGCCCGCCCGGGCCCCGGCCAGCCGCCCCTCACCGGGTTCTCCCTGCCGCGCCGCGACATGGGAGCGGCGGCCGTCAGGCTGCTCACCGGCCTCATCGTGGGCGACCGGACGCTGTCCCGGCATCAGCTCATGACCTGCGAACTGGAGCCGGGCGGAACCGCCCGTCCGGTCCGCTGACACCCGTCCCACAGCGTCCTTCCCAGCAGCACCTCGCACCCTCACCCGCCCCCGAAAGGCTTCGCCAGGCCCGAACTCAGCACAGACATCCTCGTCGTCGGCGGGGGGCTCGGCGGCGTCGCTGCGCCTCTGGCCGCCTGCCGGGCCGGCTCGACGGTCGTACTCACCGAGGAAACCGACTGGATCGGCGGCCGGCTCACCGCGCAGGCCGTCCCACCAGACGAGCACCCTTGGATCGAAAGTTACGGAGCCACCGCCAACTACGCACCGCCATCCGTGACCACTACCGTGACTGGTACCCGCTGACCGGCACCGCCCGGCGCTACTGCACGCTCGGCATCCATGCGCCGGACGAGTGCTCACATGGTTCGCAGGCCAGGGCTCGTCCGACCCGCACGTCGACGTGTCGGCGCTTCCCGCGCTGGTCGGCCTCTACGTCGAACTCGGCCCACTACGGGCGCACTACGGGCTGCGTGCGCTGCGGTTCGCCTTCCTGGAGGCCGGACATCTGGCTCAGAACCTGGCCCCCTCACGGCAGCGGCCACAAGGCTGTCCCTGGGTGTGGTGGGCGGGTTCTGCGCACGAACTGTTCATGCTGGACGGCATCGACGACGTGCTCGCCTGCCTACTGCCGGTCAACCGGCTCCAGCACAGGTGAGTTGCCGCCCGGCAGGATCCGGGCGACGGAGCGCACGCGTACGACCTACGGTTGTACTGGGGCTGCTTCGCGCCAGCGGGCGAACCGGTCGGCGTGGTCTGGCGGGTTGAGGCGGCGGATCCACTCCGATTCGTGCGCGGGGTCCGCATCGTCGGGGTCGGAGACCGTGAAGACCACGACGTGATCGGTGCTCGGGCCGAAGATGCCTGCGGCGACGAGCGATTCGAGTGCCGCCACACACGCGTCGTACACGGTGTCCCGGAACCTCGTGAACTCGGCGCCGTCGGCGTGCGGCCCCGCGGCGCGCAGTCGTCGGCAGATCGATGCGAACTGCTCGGCGGCGACACCCTCCATCGCCCACTCCGCCGGAGTCCACTCGTAGTACTCCGCCTCGGCCGGGTCCTCGGCCCGCAGCCGAGTCAGGTGCGAGCGGGTGTTGGCCGCGCAGCACACGGTCATCGCGCCGGCGTCGGAATACAACGCGTACCCGCAGTAGTCCGCAGCCGGACGGGCACTGAGCAGCCCGACGAAAGCCGCCCGCGCCACCCGCTCGACCTCCACCCGCAGCCAGCTCTCACCGTCAGGCACGACGGCACCGGTCACCACAGCGCAATGTCATAGCCCCAGTATCCCCGGATCAACCCGACCGAAGACGACTATGGAACGTGATATCGCAACTGGCCGTACCTGGGGGAATGCAAACTTGCCACTGACACACGATCAAGGGCGCAGGTCTTCCGGTATACGGGCCCAGGGGTTGATCGGCACCACGCCGGTGCTGCAGCCGTCGTCGAGCAGCCAACTGGAGCGGAGGCGACCGCGGGGCGGGCCTTGTGCCTGGCCCGGAAGGGCTTCAAGGCCGCATCCCGGCCTGTGCGGCAGCGCCACCCTTGGGTAGTCCGCCTCTGCCCCTGGTGGTCTGCGGCCATGCACGGCGCCCGTGACCGCGACGGCCGCTCCGTCATCCGTTTACGGGTTGTTGAAGGTGACCTCCGGTTCGGTCGGCGTCGGGCCGTCCAGCAGCGGCTGGGGGATGTGCTTCAACTGCAGGTCGAAGAAGGCTCCGACGTACGCGCGGGTGATGTGCAGTGAGCGGTTGCCGGAGAGGGCTTGCGGCGACTGCGTTCCGGGCAGGCCGAGTTCGTCCAGGAAGACGGGGATGTCGGAGAAGCTGTAGTGCGTCGAACCGGCGACGGTCAGCCAGCGTTTCCAGCCGTCCAGCTGGTTCCACGCCTGGTCCCAGCTCGTGTCTGTACCGCCGGGACGGTGCGTCTCGTCGTCCGTGCCGAGCATCATGAACGGCCTGCCGCCGAGTCCGTCGGCGGGCACAGCTGCGTGGAAGGCGCCGTCGATGTTGACGCCCGCCCGGATGCGGCGGTCGCCCGCCATGGTCGCCGCCGCGCTCGCGCCGCCGACCGAGTGACCAGCCATGCCGATCCGGTTCCGGTCGATCAGTCCCGCGTACCGCCAGGCCGGGCGGGGCCCGGTGAGCCGGTCCAGGAGGAAGGACACGTCCTTGCCCCGGCCTGCGGTGACGGCCTCCAGGTCCTGCTCGCTCTGGGCCTTCGCGCACGCGACGCAGGTCAGCATCCGACCGCCGGGGAAGGCGGTGCCGACGGACTCGTAGGCGTGGTCCACTGCGGCGACCACGTATCCACGGCTGGCGAGTTCCTCGGCAAGGCCGGTGAGGGTGAAGCGCGAGACGCCGAACCCCGGGGAGAGCACTACCAGGGGATACCGGCCGCGGGCGGGCCGGGCGCCGACGCGGCCGCTGGTGGCCGTGGCGCTCAAGGTCTCGGCGGGGAAGACGCCTTCCAACCCATAGCTTTTCAGGAACAGCCGGGCCTCCTGGACTGTGGTGTACGGCGCCGGCGCACCGGTGCCGGGGAGCGCGGGGTAGAACATGCCGACCATCAGCTCACGAGCTGTATCCGGCACCCACGGGTCCCGGCGGGCGCGGTCGACGAGGTGGAGGGTGTCGCGGCCGACCGCGTACGGGCCGGTGGGGCGGGGCAGCGATGTGCGTGAGTCTGTGTCGTTGCGGAAAGAAGCGGCGATGGGCACATGCGTCGGGGCTGCGGCGGCGGGCCACGCGTCGGCGGTGGGCAACGCTAGAGCGAGCGTGAGCAGCGCAATGGTCGGGGTTGCAGAAGATTTGAGCATGTCCTGGACGCTAGATGCCGTGGCCGGTCCAGCACATCAGCCCCCAGTCGCGTCCTGGCGCCGGACACGGAAGCCCCCGTCCGGCGCTGGTGAGCCGTGTTTTCCATATCCGTTTCCCCAGGTCGAACCCTCGCTACCGCCGCCCCGTCACCCCTCGGTGGCCACTGGTGTCGGGTGCGGCGAGGGCGCCCGGTGCGCCGAGGCCTACATCTGCGGGTGTAGGGGCGTCCACCTGCGGATGCGGTTCTTCGGCGGTGGGTTCAGTCCGTGGGTTCATGTGCCACGCCGGGGCGGAAATCTAGCGTGGTGGTCAGTTGACGCCACTGCGAACCCGACGAGGACATCCGATGATCGAAGCCCACGGGCTCACCAAACGTTATGGAGACAAGACCGCTGTCGCGGATCTCAGCTTCACCGTCCGGCCCGGTGTTGTCACCGGATTCCTCGGGCCGAACGGCGCCGGGAAGTCCACCACGATGCGGATGATCCTGGGACTGGACGCCCCGACCGCCGGCCGGGTCATGGTCAACGGAAAGCACTACGCCGCGCACCGCGCACCGCTGCATGAGGTCGGGGCGATGCTGGAAGCCCGTTCGATCCATACCGGCCGTTCCGCCTTCAACCATCTGCTCGCGCTGGCTGTCACCACGGGCATCCCCCGCAGCCGGGTGGACGAGGTGATCGACATCGTCGGGCTGCGACAGGTGGCCGGGAAGCGGGCCGGCAGCTTCTCGCTGGGCATGGGCCAGCGGCTCGGTATCGCCAGTGCCCTGCTCGGCGACCCGGCCACCGTCGTCCTGGACGAGCCGGTGAACGGACTCGATCCCGAAGGCGTGCTGTGGATCCGTAATCTGCTCAAGGATCTGGCCGCCGAAGGGCGCACGGTGCTGGTCTCCTCGCATCTGATGAGCGAGATGGCGGTGACCGCCGAGCACCTCATCGTGATCGGGCGCGGCCGGCTGATCGCCGACACCTCGGTCAGGGAGTTCACGCGGCGTGCCGCGCGTAATTCCGTGCTCATACGCAGCGACGAGGCTGAGCGGCTGCGTGTGGCGCTGACCGGGCCGGATGTCGCCGTCGCGTCGACCGAGCGGGGCGTGTTGGAAGTCACCGGCCTGAGCAGCGATCGGATCGGCCGGATCGCCGCCGACCACGGGATCGCGCTCGCCGAGCTGACGCCTCGGCAGGCGTCGCTGGAGGAGGCGTTCATGGAGCTGACCCGTGACGTTGTCGAGTACCAGACCCCGGACCGGCTTCCGGCCGGTTCCGGCACCGAAGGGCGGGCGGCATGAACACCGATACTCTTCCCCGATTCTCCGCCGCCGGGCGCGGCCACCTCACCCAGACGCGGGTGCTGTACTCGGAGTGGGTCAAACTCCGCACTCTGCGCTCGACGTTCTTCACGCTGCTCGCCGCCGCCGTGGCGATGATCGGGATGGGGCCGCTCTTCTCAGCCGTCACCGCCGCCCACTGGTCAGATATGGGTGCGGCCGAGCGGGCGTCTGTCAACCCGACGGCACTGAGCCTGATCGGGTTCTTCCTGGCGCAGCTCGCGGTCGGTGTCATGGGTGTGCTTGTGGTCACCGGCGAGTACTCGACCGGCATGATCCGTGCGACCTTCTCGGCGGTGCCGCGCCGACTGCCGGTCCTGTGGGCGAAGGCCGTCGTGTACGCGGTGGTGACCTGGGTGCTGATGACCGCCACGTCCCTGACGGCGTTCCTGGCCGGTCAGGCCCTGATGTCCTCCACGGGCGCCGGAGCCTCACTGAGCGATCCGGGTGTCACTCGCGCCGTCCTCGGTACCGGTCTGTATCTGACGGTTGTGGGACTGTTGAGCGTCGCGATGGGCACGCTGGTCCGTAACACCGCGGGCGGCATAACCACGGTCTTCGGTCTGCTGCTGGTCCTGCCGGAGCTCGTCAAGGCCCTCCCGTCCTCCTGGGCCGACCGGATCAGCCCGTACCTGCCGAGCAACGCCGGACACGCGCTCGCCGTCCTCCAGTCGGATCCGAACACCTTGGCGCCATGGACGGGATTCACGGTGTTCTGCCTGTACGCGGCTGCAGCGCTCGGCGGAGCCGCGGTGACACTGAAACGGCGGGACGCGTAGTGGTCGGCGTGGGTGCGGTCGGATTCGGCAACGGGCCGCGGAGGACGGGCGAGGGCGCCGCCTCCCGACGGCTCGGACACCGGAGCGAGTCAACCCGGGGGCCTGCTGCAGCGGTGCTGCCCGCAGGCCGGACCGGGTCGGGCAGCCGATGACGGCGACCGCGCCCGCCAGGCAGCCGTGGCGCACCCTGACCGGGTGTGCCCGGCTGCTGTGGGCGCGTGCCCATTTGCCGCCGGTGGCGGTGGACGCAACTCTGGTGGCCGCGCTCTTCATCCTCACCGCCTTCGCCGTCCGCATCGACCTGCACGACCGCCCCTGGCTCCTGGTATTCCAGGCGGCCCTGCTCCTGCCCCTGCTGTGGCGGCGCCGGGCACCTCTGGCGGTGTTCGCCGCGGTGGCCGCGGCGGCCTTCGCCCAGTGGCTCGTCGACGTCCAGCTACCGGCCGACATCGCGCTGCTGGTCGCCCTCTACACGGTGGCCGCACACGCCGGCCACCTGCAGCTCCTGCTGGCTGGTGCTGTTTCCGAAGCCGGGATCCTGATGGCTTCCGTGCGCTGGTCGTCCGAGGGGAGATTCCTCGGCGCGGCCGTGAGCCTGACCGCCATGGCCACCGCCGCCGCTGTCATCGGCACGAACATGCGGACCAGGCGCGCCCATCTCGCGTCCGTGGAGGACCTGGCGGTACGTCTGGAACGTGAGCGCGACCAGCGGGCCCAGCTCGCGGTGGCCGAAGAACGGGCCCGTATCGCCCGCGACATGCACGACATCGTCAGCCACAACCTGTCCGTGATGATCGCGCTCGCCGACGCCGCCGTCTTCGCCCAGTACCGCACCCCCGACAAGACGGCCACCGCCATGCGGCAGGTCTCCGACAGCGGGCGGCAAGCCCTCACCGACATGCGACGATTCCTCGGGATCCTGCGTGCTGACGAACCGGACGCACTGCGTCACCCGATACCCGGCATCGCCCAACTGCAGTCCCTCCTCGACCAGGTGCGCGCCGCCGGGCTGCCGGCCCGCCTCCGTCTGACAGGCGATCCCTCCCACGTCCCCACCGCCGCACAGCTCACCATCTACCGCCTGGTGCAGGAAGCCTTGACCAACACCCTCAAGCACACCCCTCCCGGCACCCGCGCAGAGGTCCGGGTGCACTGCTCGCCCGAGACCATCGCCATCGACGTCACTGACGACAGCCACGGCCGCACCGCGCAGGATCCCGACCCGCCGCACGGGCACGGAATCCCCGGCATGCGCGAGCGCACGGCCGCGTACGGCGGAACTCTGTGGGCGGGACCGCTCCCAGGCGGCGGCTGGCGGGTCTCGGCCCACCTCGACGTGAGCGCAGCTGGGACAGCAGGGACCGGTGCCGCGTGACGATCCGCATCCTGCTCGCCGACGACGAACCACTGCTGCGCATGGCGTTCACCATGGTCCTGGAGGCCCAGCCGGACATGGAGCCGGTCGGGGAGGCCGGGGACGGCACCGAAGCCGTACGGCTTGCCCGGCTGCTGCACCCCGATGTCGTCCTGATGGACGTCCGGATGCCGGGTACCGACGGCATCGAGGCAACCGGCCGGATCATCCGGGACTGCCCGCAGACCCGGGTCCTCATCCTCACCACCTTCGACCTCGACGAATACGCCTTCGCCGGACTGAAGGCCGGGGCGTCGGGCTTCCTGCTGAAGAACGCCCTGCCAGGGGAACTCCTCGCGGCCATCCGAAGCGTCGCCGCGGGCGACGCGGCGGTCTCCCCACGCATCACCCGTCGCCTGCTGGAGAACTTTGCCCACCAACTCCCCGTAAACCGCGAGCAGGTGGAGGACGAGCGTCTGGAACGGCTCACAGCACGCGAACGCGAAGTACTCGTCGAGGTGGCCCGCGGCCTGTCGAACACCGAAATCGCCGCCGCTCTGCACCTCGCGGAGGCCACCGTGAAAACACACCTGAACCGGATCCTGACGAAGCTGGAACTACGCGACCGGGTACAAGCCGTCGTCTTCGGCTACGAGACCCGGCTCATCCGCCCGGCATGAGGACGATCAGGCTGTCGCATCCACCAGCTCAGGGACCTGTCGCACATCGCCCGTTTGTATCTCGCACCTCCCTCAGGTTCCACCCCTTCGTCGACCCTCGAAGGACTTCGAGGGTTGACCACTTGGGAGGTCCGCCAGTAGGTGGCGGACCGCGCGGTGGTAGCCGGGCAGGTTTCGCCCCAAGCGAGGCGGCGTGCGACTACCGGGGCTGCCGGGGCCCGCACCCGGCAGCATTCACACCATGAGCGAACTCCTCGACGGCAGTGGCGGGATCAGTTCGAGCTGCTCGGCCGCGCTGCTCGCGGCGGCCGGTCCGGCCCGGACCGCCGCATCAAGCGAGGCTCTCGCGGTAGTCCGGCGCAGCCACGCCCTGACCTGTAGCCGCACCAGAGCCCGACTCGATGAGCTCCAGGATGCGCTGCTGGACCAAGGTGGAGCGCCACAGGGCCCTATCGTGGTGTATGCCGTGGCCGGGACAACTCCAGCGGACCATCGGCCGGCGTCTGAGCAGGGACAAGGGGTCCCGGGCTCGTAGCGCCGGAACTGGGCGCCGAAGCACGCGAGCCCCCGGCCTCCCCCGATCAGGTCCGTTCAGCGACGGGGCCTGGCTGGAAGTGCCGGATGTTCTCGCTCAGGAAGGCCTCCAGGGTGCGGGGTTCCCCGCCCAGAATCCGGCTGACGGTGTCCGTGGGCTCTTCCGGCTGAGTCACGGCCAGTTGCTGGATCTCGACGACGTGGGAGGCAAGCCAGTCGGGCATGCCGGCGTGCTCGACGAGGCTCTGGTGCATGGCGTGGGGAGGAAGGTTGAGGTATTCGATCCGTCGGCCGAGGAGGGAAGTCAGCAGATCGGCCAGCTCGACCTGGCTGAAGGTCCGCCCGCCGGTGAGGGTGTAGGTCTGCCCGGCGAGCCCGGGTCGCATCAGCACCTCGGCGGCGACGTCGCCGATGTCGCGGCAGTCGACGTAGTTACATGCGGCATCCCCCATGGTGCCGAGGATGACGCTTCGGGCCACGATCGCCGGCGCGAGGGTCACCAGCTTCTGCATGAACGCGTAGGGACGCAGCACGGTACAGGTCAGGCCGGTGCTGCGAAGGGACTCCTCGATGGTGTGATGCCATCGGGAGATCGCGACCGGGGAGTGCGGGGCAGCAGCCGGGGCGGAGAGTTTGACGATGTGCCGGATATCGCTCTCGGCGGCGAGGGCGATGGCGCGGGTCTCTAGTGAGACCTGTGCCGGGCTGTTGACCATGCTGAGGAACAGTTGACTCGCGCCCCGGAACGCGTTCCGCAGCGATGCGGGATCCGCTGCGTCCGCCGCTCGGACCTCGACGAGCGGGCGGGCCGCCTCACTGAGGCCGGCGCGCAGCCGGTCGGGGTCGCGGCTCAGTGCCCTGCTGGGCACCCCGAGCGTGACCAGGCGCTCCAGGAGTGCGCCGCCGGTCGCTCCGGTCGCTCCCATGATGACGATCATCGCTGTGCCCTTCGTGTGGTCCGGCGGTCGTGGTTCCGACGCGGTGTGTGCTCGTGAAGGTGGGGGGCGGACTGCGGTCGGCCGTGTCGCGACCCGCGCCAGCGCCAGGTGATGATGCCGACGGCGAGGGCCGAGGAGAGCGGCAGGTCCAGCCGGAGGCGGTCGGGCCAGGATCCGTGGTGCCCGATGACCCCGTCGGGCACCCAGTCGGTGACGAGCCATGCGAGGAGACCCCCCAGGACGGCGGCCCCGATGGCGAGCAGCGCCGTCGGCACGATCCGTGGCATCGATGTCAGCCACGCACGTCGAATGCCGCGGCGCTGCAGCCATGTGCCGATCAAGGTGGCTACGACAGCCGAGGTGCCCGCGATCGAGGTACAGGCCGCGATGACCAGGTCCGGTTGTCCGCCGGCCACGCCGCCGGCACCGGCCATCAGCGCGGGTGCCAGGTAGGCGACGAGGACCTCTCGCCACAGCTTGAAGGGGGGCGGACCGGGGTCGCCCACGACCGGACTGCCTTTGCGCGTACCCATGTCGATCTCCGTTCGGTTCAGTGGGGGTGGTTGGACGTCGGCACGGAGCATGTCGGCAAGGACATCATCGATCATGTAATTAGGCTCCTAACTATATGGGCGCAAGAATGCCCGCCAGTGGCGGGCGACGAAAATGGTGACGTGGGACCGACGCGGCTGGTCCACGGCGTCCGATGACTGGGTGACTACTCCCGCGTCAGTGCCGGAATGCCCCGGACCAGCCGACCGAGCAGGTCCAGGAAGATCGTTCGCTCCTCGGTGCTGAGCGTGTCCACCATCGCCTGCAGGCGATTGAAATGCTCCGGAGCCAGTTCGCGCATCTTGCGCGCACCCCGGGCAGTCAGGACGACGACGGCGGAGCGGCCGTCCTCGGCCGAGGGGCGACGGAGTACGAGACCGTCTCGCTCCAGGCCGTCGAGCAGGCCTGTGACCGTGGCCCTGGAGACACCAAGACTCGCCGCGAGCCGCGAAGGGGACTTCTCCCCATCCGCGTCCTCCAGATCCGCCAGCAGACGATAGCGCCCTGCAGACAGGCCAAACCTGGAAAAGTGGACCTCGACCGCCTGACCCAGACGCGCACCTGCCGCCATCAGCCTCACCGCGACAAGCACCGCCTGGGGATCGACGTCGAGATCGTACCGCTGGAGCTGATGCCTGGCCTGCTCCAGCGTCGGGATTTCCTCAAGTCTGATATCCGGCGCCATGGAAAATAGTATGGCGGCTAATCAATACTCGCGTCAAGATGCTGGCCGCGAAACTCTGACCGCCTGCGTTGCCAACCGGTTGCGCAGCTGAGCCATGGGCTCCCGGCCCATTCGAGCGGCCGGGCCCGGCTGCTCAGCGCGGGCCCCCGAGCCACTACTCGGGGGTCCTGCCGCGCCTTTATGGCCAAGACGCTGCCGGGCCACCTGCGGGACCGCGCCTCGAGGCCGGGCCGAGCGGATCAGGCCGCACCCTCGGCGTTCCAGCCCTGGACCTGGAACCGGGGCGCGAGGTCCGCGTTGCGGACTTCCCCGCCGCAGTTGCGGCAGGTGATGGCGGGATCGAGGTCGGCGCCGCAGGAGTGCTCGAAGACGGTCGGGGGCAGGTCCGCCAGGTGGTGGTCGCCCCAGCGCATCAGCATGAGGAGAACCGGGCGCAGTTCGCGGCCGGCAGCGGTCGCACCGTACTCGAAACGGGGAGGCCGCTCACTGTAGAGGGACTTGTCCAGCACTCCCGCCTCCACCAGGCGACGCAGCCGTGCGGCGAGGATGTCGCGCGGGGCTCCGGTATTACGGGCGATGGCGTCGAAGCGCCGGACGCCGAAAAAGACCTCGCGCAGTACCAGCAGGGAGTACTTCTCGCCGATCAGGCCGAGCGCATCGGCGATCGAGCAGGGGCGCGGTGTGTTCATGTGCTCCACCGTAGACCAAGTGAGTTTGCTTATCCAACTCATGTGGTTATGGTGGATCCAGTTTTCCAACCTACTGATCGGCGGGGTGGTCCCATGGACGGGGCAATGGTGAACGTCACGGCTGTCAGGGACGTCAGGGACGTACTGCGGTCCGACTGCTCAGGAAACGTCACGATCGACCCCTCCTGGTGGTCCTGGGCCGGAGCTCACGGCGGGTACGTGGCAGCGCTGGCCCTGACCGAGATGAGAGCGCACCTGTCCGAGCAGCACGGTGAACCAGGGCCGGTGCAGGCGCTGAGCGCACATTTCCTGGCACCGGTCGACGAGCGTCCGCTCACGCTGAATGCGGTCGTCGAACGCGCGGGGCGCCGCGCTTCGGTGTCCACCTTCAGCGGCGAGCAGGACGGCACGGCGGTGCTCGTAGGATCCGCAGTCTTCGGCGCAGCCGGCCTGCGACCGGGTTCTGCCCCAGACCGAGGCCCGGGATACGACGGCCTGCCCATGCCCGCCCTGCCCGAGGCGGCGCGGTGTGAACCTCAGACCCTGCCGATGCAGCTGGCGGCGTTCGCGCAATACCTTGAGATCCGTCCGGCGACCGCGGCGCGACCGCTGGCCGGCGGCCCGGACGCCGAACTGACCGCCTGGGTGCGCTTCGTCGACGGGCGTCCGCTGGACGCGGAGGCGCTGGTGGTCCTGGTGGACGCCCTGCCGCCCGCACTGTTCGCCTGCTGGACGGTGCCACGGCCGGTGCCCACAGCTCAGCTGACCGTCCACTTCACCGACGCCCTGGTCAGCGGTCCCGTCCAGGAGTGGGCACTGGTTCGCATCCGTACCGAGCATGCCGGCAGCGGCTGGGCCGTCGACGACAGCGCGGTGTGGGCGGCCGACGGACGGCTGCTGGCCCTCGCCCGGCAGTCCCGCACGGTGCTGGGCGAACAGGCATGACAGCTGGGCGCAGCCGCCGCCCCTCCTGAACGTCCCGCCGGCCTACGGCCACTGACCCTGCAGTTCTTCGCACGGCATTCGAGAGATTTCGAGATTTGAGGAGGCGACCGCCATGCGCGACGCCGTCATCGTTGAAGCCGTCCGTACCCCGATCGGAAAAGGCAGGCCGACCGGCACGCTCGCCGGCGTGCACCCGGTCGAGCTGCTCGCCCACACCCTGCGCACCCTCATCGGCCGCGCCGGCGTCGATCCCGCGCTCGTCGACGACGTGGTCGGCGGCTGCGTCGACCAGGTGGGCGAGCAGGCCATGAACACCACCCGCTACGCCTGGCTGTCGGCCGGATTCCCGGAGTCCGTGCCGGCGACCACGGTGGACCGCCAGTGCGGCTCCTCGCAGCAGGCCGTCCACTTCGCCGCGCAGGGTGTTCTCGCCGGGGCATACGACCTGGTCGTGGCCTGTGGTGTCGAGTCGATGAGCCGGGTGCCGATGTGGTCCAACGTGCCGCCCGGCGCGGACCCCTTCGGCCCGGGCATCGCGGCCCGTTACCCCGACGGGCTCGTGCCGCAGGGCATCAGCGCCGAGCTGATCGCCGCGAAGTGGTCCATCACGCGTGATCAGATGGACGCCTTCGCCACCACGTCCCACAGGCGCGCGGCCGCCGCACACGGCGACGGTCGCTTCGCCGCCGAGCTCGCCCCCGTCGCCACGGATGCCGGTGTGGTCGACACCGACGAATCCGTGCGCCCCAGCACGACACCGGAGGTGCTCGCCGGCCTCCGGCCGTCCTTCGTCGACTCCGCCTTCACCGACCGCTACCCGCAGATCAACTGGTCGGTAACGGCCGGGAACAGCAGTCCGGTCAATGACGGCGCCTCCGCCGTCCTGATCACGTCCAGCGAAACCGCCGCCAAGCTGGGACTACGGCCCAAAGCCCGGCTGCACAGCTTCGCCGTCACGGGTTCCGACCCGCTGATGATGCTGACCGGAGTCATCCCCGCCACCGAGAAAGTGCTGCGCCGGGCCGGGCTCCGACTGGACGACATCGACCTGTTCGAAGTCAACGAAGCCTTCGCCAGCGTGGTCCTGGCCTGGCTCCAGGAGACCGGCGCCGACCCCGCGAAGGTGAACGTCAACGGCGGCGCCATCGCGCTCGGCCACCCACTCGGTGCCAGCGGCACCCGGCTCATGACCACCCTCGTCAACGCCATGCACCAACGACATGCGCGCTACGCCCTGCAGACCATGTGTGAGGCGGGCGGACTCGCCAACGCCACCATCCTGGAGTCGCTCCAATAGCTCGGCAAACGAGCACGGGGCAGCCCGGCCGATGCCGAGCATTCGGCGGCCGGAGAACCCGCACAAGCCAGGTGACCTGGCAACACCGAACAGCCGCATCCGGTCCTCGCGGGCCACCCAACACCTCACGGAGCACTCATGTCCCAGACCCGGTTTCTGTCCGATACGGCGGAAACGAAGTTCACCGACGGGTGGTCGGCACGCTTCGCCTATCGCCGATTCGGCACGGCCGGCAGCATACCTCTCGTCCTGACCAACCGTTTCCGGGGAACGATCGACCACTGGGATCCGGCGCTGCTGGACGTCCTGGCCCGTGAGCGCGAGGTCATCGTCTTCGACAACGTCGGAGTGGGGCTGTCCACAGGGGACGTACCCGGCACGGTGGCGGCGATGGCATCGGGTGCCGCCGAGTTCCTGGAAACGATCGGTGTGGACGAGGCCGACGTCCTGGGCTGGTCAATGGGAGGTTTCGTCGCCCAGGCGCTCACCCTGGCCCAGCCAGGACTCGTCCGTCGGCTCGTCGTCGCCGGCAGCGGTCCTGGCCGTGTTCCGGACGCGCCTGCCGCTCCGGACAAGGTGTGGCCGACGGCCCTCAAGGAGGTCAATGACGACGAGGACTTCCTGTACCTGTTCTTCCCCGAAAACCCATCCGCTCGCGCGGCCGGAACAGCATCGCTCCACAGGCTGCGTACGCGGTTGAGGTCGTCGCAGTCGACCGTGGCCGCCGACGGTGTCAAGGCACAGTTCGCCGCCATCCGCGCATGGAGCGGCGGCGAGGACGCGGCATGGGATCGGCTGCAGGAACTCACGCTGCCGGTACTGGTCGCCAACGGCGCCCAAGACGTGATGGCTCATGCCTACCTCAGTTACGCCATGTCCCAGAACCTGCCCGACGCGACACTCACCCTTTACAGCAACGCCGGACACGGATTCCTCTTCCAGCATGCTGACCTGTTCGGAGGTCATGTTCTGGACTTCCTCCGCTGATGCCCAGGTCATCGAGCCACGACTCCCAGTCCTCCGGGCAAATCTGCAGGTGCCAGGATTGAGGTCAGGGCGCGGTAGCAGGTCCCGCGAGCTGTAGTGGACTGACCAGGCCACTTGTCTCAACACCCGCGGACCGTACAGATACGTGGTCACTCGCGTTCGATGGTCCAGCGGTGGCAGCCCAGTCGCTGCAAGGAGTCGATTCCCTTGCGGGCGATGCGGTGCTTGATGCCTCGTTCGCGAAGCCATCGCCGCAGGTCGGGTCATGAGGTTGATGGCGGCGATTTGGATCATGGCTGCTGATCGGTGTGGGTGGGGTTCGTAGTCGCGGGCGGGGCGGCGGCGGTGCATGAGTTCCCTGAGTCAACCTCTATACCGCCAGGGGCGTCTCGGCTTCTTTGACCTGCCGTCGGTTTGGTGGGCAGCAGGGTTGTAGCAGGCGCCGTCGTGCCAGCAGGCGCAGAACACACGGAGCCGAGAGCGGCCAGAATGCGGACGGCATGAGGGTGTCGCTTCTGGCGTGCTCGGGCATCGTTGTAGATCTTGGCAGCCCAGTCGCTGTCACGGCGGCTGCGGTCGGCGAACACAGTCAGGGCGAGGCGGGCTCTGCGGTTGGTCGTGTAGCGGAAGGCGACTGTGCGGGAATTGCCCGAAGCACGAGTGATGGGCACAACTCCGGCTTCGGCAATGAGTTGTTCGCTGGTCCGGGCTCGTTCGAGGATCGGGCCGATTTCGCCGATGACCTGACCCAGGCTGACCGTGCCGATGCGCCGCATGGTGGCCAACAGCGGCGTTCGGCGAATGGAAACGGGCGCGGGCCGCAGTCAGGGCGCTGACTCCGGCAATCCTGGGAATCCGGGGGTCTGCTGCTCGTGGACCCATACGGCGAGCTGAGAGCGGGAGGTGAAGCCGAGCTTGGCCAGGATGTGTTCGACGTGGTTCTCGGCGGTGCGCTGGGCGATCACCAGCTTGGCGGCGATCTCCTTGTTGCTCATGCCGGCGGCGACGAGGTCAGCGACCTCACGCTCACGCCGGGTCAACGCTATGTCAGCGTGCTCGCTACGGTCGGCTGACGGTGCGGTGAGCGCCTCGGCCGCCTCCTCCAGCACGTAGGCCAGGGCCGCTGGCACGGACAACTCCGCGCCGTGCCGGAATGCCCGATCGAATGCTGTCGTCTCCAGCGCTGTACGCACTACGTTCTCGCACTGCTGATGGGACTCGATCATGAAGGGCGCGGTGAAGAGCGTGCCTCCGGTCGTCCCCCAAAGAGACTGGAGGATGCCGAGCAGGTGGGCGGCGCGTAGGAACCCGCCGGCAGCTGCCGCGCTCCATGCCATGAGTTCCACACACATGGCGATGTCCCACCAGTCTTCAAAGGGTCGCATGAGCCGGATAGCCTCCCGGGCCAGTGCGTCGACGGTGCGGTGGTCGCCGCCCTGCCACTGGATGAGGCTCTCAACGAACAGTGTGAGCGCTCTGATCCACGATTCTCCGTGTGCCACGGTGAGGGTTTCGCATTCCCGGCACAACTCAAGGGCGCGGTCATGGTTTCCCTGGAGGCAGACCACAAGGGCCAGCTTGAACATGCACTCCGTGGCACTGCCAAGATCCCCCAGGTCACGGTGGACTGTGACGGCGTCCTCGAACAGTGCGGCGGCCCGCGGCAGGTCCCCGCGGAACAAAGCAGTCATCGCCAGGTGGTGCTGCGCCCAGGCGAGGCCGGAGACATCAGCAAGGCGCTCGGCGGCCTCACGGTACTCGCCCAGCACGGGCAGCGCCTCCTCGGTAGCGCCCTGCAGGATGCCAAGGTAGGCGTAGGTGCCTAGCGCCGAGGTGCGCGCAGCGCTGTCCTCGCTCTCAGCTGCCAACAGGCGAGCGAGCCAGTGGCGCCCCTCACTCAGGGAACCGAGAGTAATCCAGTAGTGGCGTGGCGCCACCGCCAGGGCCATGCCGACGGCGGCCTCGCCGGGGGTGACAAGGCAGAAGTCCAGGGCCGCCCGGAGGTTGGCATGGTCAAGGCGCAGCCGCGTGAACCACGCCACCTGGTGCGGGCCGAACCACTGGGCCTGGGCCCGCGTGGTCAGGCCCAGGTAGTGGTCACGGTGGCGACGGCGAAGGGTGGGAACCTTGCCGGACTCGGCCAGCCGCTCGTAGCCGTATTCACGGATGGTCTCCAGCATCTGGTACCGGGCGCGGTCGCCGTTCTCGCGCCGAGTCAGCACCGACTTCCCCACCAGGCCGTCCACCAGCTCGACCATCGCATGCTTCGGGAGGTCGTCCGCCGCGCAGACCGCCTCCACAGCCTCCAGGTCGAAGCCTCCCGAGAAGACCGAGGCCTGGGCCCAGAGCGTGCGTTCCTGCTCGGTGCATAGTGCGTAGCTCCAGTCGATCAGGTCCCGCAGTGTCCGCTGCCTGGGCATCGCGCTACGGCTGCCGAGGGTCAGCAGTGCGAAACGGTCCGCCAGCCGGGCCAGGATCTCGTGCAGGGTCAGGGTCCGCATCCGGGCCGCGGCAAGCTCGATCGACAGCGGGAGCCCATCCAGGCGGCCAACCAGTTGGGCCACCGCCTCGGCGTTCTCCTGGGTGACCTTGAACCCGGGCAGTACGGAGGCGGCGCGCTGCTCGAACAGGGCGACCGCCGGGTACTGGAGCAGTTCCCTGACCGGGTGCCGCTCGCCAGGTACTGGGGTGGGAAGGGGCGGGACCGGAAACACCTGCTCCCCGGTGACGCCCAGCACTTGGCGACTGGTGGTCAGGACGCGCAAGCCGGGCGCGGCTCGGAGCAGGGCGTCGACAGTACGTGCGCAGACGTCCACCAAGTGCTCGCAGTTGTCCAGTACGAGCAGCAGTCGTCTGCCGCGAATGTGGTCGATTACCACGTGGAGAGTGTCACGGCCGGACTGGTTCTTCAGGTCCATGACGGTGGCCACGCTCTGGACCAGCAGCTCAGGGTCGCGCAAGTCTGCCAGCTCTGCCACGTAGACTCCGTCGGGAAACGCCCGGGTGACCGTAGCGGCGGCCTGCAACGCCAGCCTGGTCTTGCCCACACCTCCAGCACCAGTGAGCGTGACCAGGCGCGATACCGAGAGCAGCCGTCTGACCTCGGTGACCTCTGCGCGTCGGCCGACCAGGACGGTGAGTTCAGCGGAGATGCCCGTGCCTCTGCCCACCCCTGCCCGCGTTCCCATGAAATCAACATACTGCGCCGAAGTTTTTGAGTAGCTTTCCCCGCATTAGGTAGCTTTCCCGTATCAGGGTGGCGCCGCTGCTGTCGAAACTTGTCGCTGCAGCGGACAGACAATCCAGCAGGTGGGCATGCCCACAGCTGCCCCCGGAACGTGGAAACAGAGGTTCTGTGCGAGCTCCACCTCGGCCCGCTTGACCTGCAACGCGAGCCGCGTGCAGAACATCTGGTCAGCGCGTCGTGGGCACGCATCCGGGCCCTGTGCGCCAGGCACGCCGGCAGCGCGCGACGCCGGTCAGCCGCCACACCTCACTCTCGCCGAGCTCGTCTGCCCATTCCAGTTGCTCGGCCCGGCAGCGGAAGTGTCACCAGGTCGGGGCCTTGGCCTACTGCTTCAGCTTGTTGAACCAGGTGGTGCCGCGTTTTCAGTGGCGTACGGCTGGACCTGCACCCGTTGGTTCGTTCGGGCGACGGCTCTGCTCGGTCCCGCGCGGGGCATGCTCTCGGGGGGCCGTTGTAGTTGGCTGCCGACTATTCGTTCGGAGGGGAACGCAGACGCGTACGAGCTTCCCGCCCAGGTCAGCGTCGGAGTGGACCTCCACTATGCCGCCGACCTCGGATGCCAGATCGTACACAATTCGCATTCCCCGGCCCCCGGTTCCGTCGGGGCTCGCGGCCGACAGAGCTTGAGGGTGGTGAGGATCCCGATCATGGACACTGATGATCAGCTGGTGGTCGGCAGTCTCCAGCGACAGCTCTGCGCGGGGGGAGAGCCGGGCGGCATGTTTGACGGCGTTGGCCACCAGCTCGCCTACGATCAGGAGAGCACGGTCCAGGCTGCCCTCGGTGATGCCCGGCATCCACTGGGTGAGGATGGTTCTGGCCTGGTGCCGCACGGCGGGCACCGACTGCGGGGTGGTGGAGAAGACAGACTCATACCGGACTTTAGGGGTGTGGAGTGTAAACATCTCAGACCTCCGGGGGGGAAAACAGGGTCCTCATCACCCGACTGGGCCATGTGTCTTGGGCGTGAGTTCGAGGGCGCTGATCGGTCGTTGGTTGAGGTCCTGTCGTATTCGGCAGGAGACGCGTCACCGGGAGACACTCCCCCGCGAGCAGCGGGTCCACGGCGTCGGCTGAACATGGACCTCAGTCTTAATGCAGACTGCACCGCTCAAACAGGGGAGAACTACTCAAAAGCCTTAATTAAAAAAGCGTCCGGCAGTAGCCGTCGCTCGGGTCGCCGGCTGGTGGGGCTGCTGTCCCAGCGGTAGTGCGCCTGGGGACCTACTGGATCAGAACACGTAGCGTGACGAAGGTGGCGGCGAGAGAAAACGGGTTGAGCTGCGGGCCGCCCTCAAACACGCCAGCCGAAGCCGAACGGCTTCGGAAGTATTTCCGTGGGGAGTACACACGGCGGCCACAGCTGGTCGAAGATGCCGTGGGCCACAGGTTCTTGCGCTGCCCGGAAGTGTGACAGCGTCGCGAACGGCTCCCGCCGGATCTCTTCGTACAGCAGACTCATCCCCACGACCTTTGCTGGTCATGTGCGCGTTCCTTGGTCGGAGCACAAGACCAGCCGAAGGCCGCTCCCACGTACGGCGGTTACCAGCGCGAGCGATCAAGTTCGAGGGACCATTCGCCCTCAGCCGAGAGAATGAAAACCGCATCCAGGCCGCCACGGACCGGCTCCTGCGCGGCGAGATCCCGCCCGGCGGGAAGCGCGACATCAAGACCCTCACCCGCGAAGCGGACGTCGACCGCACCGCCATCTACGGCACCCACCCCTACGCTCACCTCCGCGTCGAGTTCGAGCGACGCCTTCAGGCCCTGCAGCAGGCCGGCGACATTCCCGACCCGCGCGAAGCCCAGATCACCCGCCTCAAGACGGAGAACGCCAAGCTCAGGGAGCGGCTGGACCGATCGGAGCAGACGATCGACGAGCTCACGGACTACCGCACCCAGGCCCTGGCCCGGCTCGCCGCCCAACACGAAGAGATCATCCGGCTCCCTGCCGCCGGGAACCTGTCAGCCGCGCATCAGCCGTACCAGGGCCGCCGCTGGCCTAATGCGTACGCGGGCAAGCGCCCCTCGGTCGCCTCGCTGTACCGGGCCCTCCCTGGCGGAAGTCGCTGGTCCTTGCCCCGCCCGTAGGTGTGACACAGGATCCGCTGCGGTGAGGTGTGCGCGCTCGGCCGCAGCCAGCAGGTGATATCGGCGGCCAGAGCCCGTCGCAGCCGGGCGATATCCACCCGGCCTGCGGCCAGAGAGTCGTAGAGCCCACCATGCCCGCGACGGTGCTCGCCCACCAATGACAGCTCCACCAGCGACCGGACCGGACCGTCCGCACACAGCACAGCATCGGCCAGCTCGAACAACGCATCCGCACGCAGGGTCAGACAGAAGTAGAACTCACCCCGGAAGCGTGACAGTTCCGCAAACGGATCCTGCCGGACAGCATGATGCAACAGACTCATCCCCACGGCCTTCGTGCTGAGGTTGTGTGTTCCTTGGTCGGAGCACATGCTCAGCCGAAGACCGCCTGCACGTACGGCAGTTACCAGTCCGAGTGATCAAATACGAGGAGTTGTTCGGACCACGGTGATCGCGGACGGCGGCTACCGGGGCACCGGCCTGGTCATCCCGCACAGCCGCGAACCCGGCCAAGCCCAACTCCCGGCCTGGAAAGAGGAAGACAACACCTCCCACCGCAAGGTCCGCGCCCGCGTCGACCACACCTTCGCCCGCATGAAGACCTGGAAGATCCTCCGCGACTGCCGCCTCAAGGGCGACGGCGTCCACCACGCCATGCTCCGCATCGCCCGCCTGCACAACCTCACCCTCGCCGGGTGACGAAGAAACGGCCAGGTCAACGAGCACGTCGTAGATCATTTACGGGACAGCGCTCAGTTCGGGTTGCGGTTCCGGTTGCCGCGCTGGTGCGGCCTTCGGTTCCCACAGTTTGGTGGTTCGTACGTAGCCGTAGACCACTGAGGTCATCGCCAGAATGAGCAGCGGCCCGAACACCCACGGATGTCCGGCCATCTCCATCGGCAGATAGCGATATGACACCAAGAGCGCAGCGAAGACCGTTGCACCGTAGGTGACCAACTGGATTCCTGACCGGTCCCAGCCACGTTCGAGCGAGCGCAGCGCTGCCTCGATCGTGAGTGTAAACACCACGCCGGCGACGATGTCCGCGCCGTAGTGGTAGCCGAAGCCCAGGGTTGCGCCGAGCGTAGCAATCAGCCAGAACGCGCCTGCGAATTGCAGAATCCGTGGGCCCTGGCGGGAATGAATGAAGATCGCGGTAGCCCACGCCGTGTGCAGGCTGGGCATGCAGTTGCGTGGGGTGATCTCGTCGAATGGCATGTGGTGCGGGGTATTGATCGGCGGCGGCATGTCCGGCCACAGGTTGGCCACCGCCCAGTGCCCGCCGTCGGCGCCGTAGGCGAAGATCGGTCCGACCACCGGGAAGATCATGTAGATGCCCGGCCCGAGGAGGCCGATGACCAGAAAGGTGCGCACCAGATGATGGCCCGGGAAGCGACGCTCGACCGCCACGTTACGCAGCTGGTACAGCGCGACGATGACCGCGGCCACCGGAAGCTGAGTGTAGACGTAGTCGAGAAAATGGGCGCCGATCGGGCCGGTGGCCGTGACAATCCGGCCTACCAGCCACGACGGGTTGCCCAGCGCGTGATCGGCGGTTGCCACATATTGGTCGAGCACCGCCGGGCGGGTCTTCGACGTGATGAGTAGCCAGGTATCGCCAGTCTTGCGGCCGGCCACCAGCAGCAGGCCCAGCCCGACGCCCTTCAGCAGCAGGACACGTTCCCGGCCTGTGCGGCGCGTGACAGCGATGACCGCATAGCCCAAAATCACCCACAACGCGCCGTTGCCGAAGGGGTGGCCGTCGGTCACCTTGGCGTCGGCCGCCCACCGCACCAGCAAGAAGGTGACGTCGATGCCGATCGCGGCACCGGCCGCGATGAACCGTTGCCGCCAGGTGAGCACCACCATCATCAACGCCATACTGGCGTACAACAGGAAACCCGATTTGGGGGCGAATACCACCTCTTGCACCTGGGTGGTGATCGGCCCCGGTAGGCCGTAGCGACGCGCGGCGACCTCCAGCGCGATGAGGAATCCGAGGGCCACCACCGCCACCGTGGCCCACAGCGTCGCCCGTGGTTGACGCCACGCGGCGAACGTAAATCTGCAGTTTATTCGCGAAAACACCCGCGATGCTATCGATATCAATTGTTTGGCCGATTTGTTAGATTTTGGTTAAGTAAGTCACTGTTCGTGCCGAATAGCACGGTTTTCCGGTGAAGGGCGGGCGATGAGGGCGATCGCCATGAATTCGATCATGTTATCGGACCGGTGCGGTTGGGTTCGATGGTCACGGTGGTGCGAAGGTCAGTCGATCCTGGCTCGATGGCCCAGCGTCTCGGGAATGACCATGAAACTCTCGACGCCCGGCGGGCATCGAGGGCGACACGGGTTACCCGGTGGCTCTTACTGATCGCTTCAGAATGAGGTTCGGAGTCGTCTCAAGCAGATGATGCTGCAAGCGAGTTGGGGTAGTCCGAGGTGGAGGTCCGCGCGTATCTCGTAGCGGATGCGGAGTCGTTTGAACTGGTGGAGCCAGGCGAAGGTGCGCTCGACGGCCCATCGGGTCTTGCTCAGGCCGGAGCCGTGGGGGGTGCCGCGGCGGGCGATCTTGGGTGTGATCCCAGGGCCCGGATCAGACGGCGGTAATTGTCGAAGTCGCAGCCGCGGTCGGCGAACAGCCGCC
This sequence comes from Streptomyces sp. NPDC048473, assembly GCF_043200155.1. Classification (NCBI taxonomy): domain Bacteria; kingdom Bacillati; phylum Actinomycetota; class Actinomycetes; order Kitasatosporales; family Streptomycetaceae; genus Streptomyces; species Streptomyces sp. NPDC048473. Next base: position 40,882 of record NZ_JBICXE010000029.1, on the reverse strand, counting down.
GAGGGCGGTGGCGTGGCCGGCCACGCAGGCCACGGACCTCATTCAAATGGCCCGCCATAAGAAGCAACGTCTTACGGGGTTGCCGGATCTGGCTGGTGGTGCCGGCACGAACCGCCGGGCCGTGGCGGCACCACGTGAGCGAAGACCAGGACACGAAGGCGCTCGACCACCCGATCGCCAGTCCCTCGGCGCTGGAGCCGCCGGAGCAGTGGGCGGGCTTCGGCAGACATGACCCGTGGCGCCGGTGACACTGCCGAGCGGCGATCAGGCGACGCTGCTCACCCGTTAACGCCAACGTGGGGACCAGGGCCGCCCCCCAGGCCCGGGACGAGCAGGCCCGCGATCCGGCTGCGGCCCGCGCGCGCCTGGCGCGCTGACTCGCTGCGGACATGGCCGAGCCGGTCGATCACGGACAGGACCCGCGCCCTCGTCTCCGCGGCCATAACATCGGGACGGTTGCCGACGCTCGAGACCGTGCCCACGGACACCCCGGCGCCGCGAGCCACATCCCTCATACTCACCGACTGGGCCACCGGGCAGAGACCTCTGAGAGGACGAGGCGTGTCGGGAAGGCCTTCACACTACCCTCAGACGTCAGAGGCCGTGCCGATCACGATTCGGGAGACATGGGGACACCCCGCAGTCGGGTCATCTCGGCCTTGGTGATCGGCAGGACCGTGCCGTGGCGGGGGCTGGACGGGAGGTCGTAGTCCTTGGACATCGTCCACTTCCCGGAGTCGAGATCGGTGGTCTCGAAGGGGACATAGCCGCGGCCGCCGAACTCATCGATGAAGAGGTACCACTTCTCTTCGGTGTTGGACTTGAAGACGGTCGGGCCCTCACCGCCTGCGATGCCCGGGGCGCCGTCGTCGCCCTTGCCGATGCACTCGGAGACGGAGTCCCAGTCCAGGTCGAGCAGCCGGGTTGCCTTCTCCTCCATGACGAACTTGCCGCACGGCGTGGAGGAGGTGTTGTCCCGCTCGTCCTTGGTGAAGCGGTAGTAGGTGTCCCCCTCCTTGATCACCGTGGAGTCGATCATCGAGGAGCCGGGGTCCTTCCACACCTTGGGCTCGCTGAAGGTGTGGAAGTCGCGGGTGGTGGCGTACATCATGCGGTTGTACGAGCTGCCGTGGTGTTCCGGGTCGTCGTCGGCGTACAGCTTGGAGGCCCAGAAGACGACGTACGCGCCGAGCTCGTCGTCGTAGTACGCCTCCGGGGCCCAGGTGTTGCCCGCGGTGTCGGGCGAGACGCGGACATGGCGCTGGTCGGACCAGTGCACCAGATCGGTGGACTCCCACACCTCGATGTACTTGCTGCCGGTGCGCTGGGCCGCGTCCCAGTCGCCGTTGCCATTGATCTTGAGGTCGGTGGCGATGAGGTAGAACTTGTCGCCCTCGGGCGAGCGGATGATGAAGGGGTCGCGGACGCCCTTGTCGCCCTTGGTGGAGGTGAGGGCGGGCCGGCCATTGTTGAGCTCCGCCCAGTGCAAGGGGTCGTTGCCGCGGCTGGCGGCGAAGTAGATCTGCTCGCCGTCGGCGGTGCCCTCGCCGGTGAAGTAGCTGAAGGCATAGCCCTCGTAGGGCTCCTTCTTGGGCAAGGGCCGTACGGTCAGGTCGAAGCGGCGCTTGGCCTGTGTCCCGCCGAGCCGGACGGTGGCGGTGAGCCGTACCTCTGCCGGCTCGTCGCCGTGGGCCGGGCGGGAGACCTCGCCGGTCTGGGTGACGGTCTCCCCGTCGGTGGATTTCCAGGACAGCCGCGAGTGGTAGAGGCCCTCGGTCGGGAGAGTGAGGTTGCCGCGGACGTCGTCGGCGTCCCGGACGGCCAGGGCCTCGGCGGCCTCGGTGACCTTCCGTTCCTCCGGTGAGGGCGCGTCCCGGGCATAGGACGTGCCGGTGAGCTGGAGCGAGCTGAGGACGAGCACCGCGCAGCCGAGCGCGGCGCGGTGTCGGGTGTGTCCGAGCCGTTGCAGCATGAACAGGTTCCTCTCGTACGAATGCCAGGAGCCGGTCAGTCGTCGGCCTGCGCGACCATCACCCAGCTGAGCTGGATGTCGGGTGAACGGGTGGGGCCGACGTCCAGGCGGATCACGCCGTCCTTGTCGGGGCGGATGTCGCGGTACGCGCCGGCGTCCGGCTCGCCGCTGAACAGGCGCTGTGCGTCGACGACGGTTCCGTTGACGGAGATCCGGGCCGCCCTGTCGGCCCACGGCCAGGGGTCGTAGTAGCCGACGTGGACCGTGTAGGTCCGGCGGGGGTCGAGACCACCGAAGGTGTACGTCAGGTCGCGGTGGGAGACGGCGTACCGAAGCGTCGTGTACATGTCTCCATCGGACACGGTCCGGGGGAGACTTCCCTCGCTGGTGTAGCCCCAGGTCGCGCCGGTGTCCGGGTCCTTGCCGAGCTCCTGCTCCGGCGTCGAGTTCAGCATCTCGCCGTCCTCGTCACCGATGCCCATCACCTTGGTCCAGTCGGAGGTGGCCTCTCCGCCGGCGTTGACGGCGTACCGCAGCCCCTTCGGGACGACGAGGACACTTCGGGTGAAGGTGAGGCCGCCCGCGTCCGTCAATGTGCCGGTCACGGACACGACCCCGGGCCGGGACAGCGGCTCGGTGTCCCAGGTGACCGCCAAGGTGGTGGTCTCGCCGTTCCGGGTGACGCGGGCCCGGCGCGGCAGCCGCCTGTCGTCGCCGAGCCGGACGAACTCCGGCATATGCGCGCGGACGGTGTATCGCTGCTGCGCCTTGAGGTCGTCGAGGGTCCAGGTGTCCCGCCACTCGAGCCGCATCGAGTCGCCCTCCCCGAAGCTGAGCGGCAGCCAGATGTACGGCGAAGTGCCCAGCGAGTCGGGCGTCCACCGGTCTCCCATGAAGACGAACCGGCCGTTCTCGGGGTCGACGGGGATGACCGAGGTGCTCTGCGACTGGAAGGTGTCCTCGGCGCCGTCCCCGTTGACGGGATTGCCGTGGTCGGTCCACTCCCCCAGGATCGACGTCGCCGTCGCATAGCTCGCGGGGTTGGGGCTCCAGCCCGTCGCCCCGGAGGTGATCAGGTAGTAGGTGCCGTCGAACTTGAAGAGCGCGGGCGCCTCACGGTGTGCGCCGATGTACGGGCGGGTGAAGTCGACTCCCTTGACGGCCTTCTCCGGCGGGGTCGCGAGTTGGGTGTACTCGTCGTTGAGCCGCGAGATGAACAGCGAGTAGTTCTCCTCGCTGGAGTAGATGATGTAGGCGGTGCCGTCGTCGTCGACGAACAGGTTCATGTCACGGGCCATGCCGGTCTGGCTCGGGTAGTGGTTCGGCTCGTCGGGCGGTGCGACGTGGAGGCGGTAGCTGTCGATCCAGCGGAACGGTCCGGTCGGTGAGTCCGACACCGCGACTCCGGCCCGGGCCTTGGCGTACTGCGCATTGGACGTCTCCGAGGGGCCGTCCGCGTGCACCCACATCACCCACTGCCGGGTGTGCTCGTTGTAGATGACCTTCGGCCGCTCCAGGATCGCGGGGTTGACGGTGGTGCTGACCTGCTTGGTGCCGAGGTCCCGGTAGACGGCCTCCTTCTGCTCGGCGTCGTAACTGCCGTACAGGGAGCGGAAGTAGTCGTCGGAATCGAACTGGTCCGATGAGTCCATGGACCGCAGCGCGAGCCCCTCGTCCTTCCAGTTGTAGAGGTCGGTCGAGGAGTACACATGGATGCCGGGGCTGTCGTAGTAGCCGTTGCTCCGGACCTCGCCGTACCAGTAGTAGAGCGGCTTGCCGTCCTCGCCCTTGGAGGTGACGACCTGCCCGCCGTGCGCCTGGATGGGTTCGCCCTTGTCGTCCAGCCACGGCTGGCCGGGGCGGAAGGAGTCGTAACGCACCGGCTGTTCGTCGGCGGCGGCCGGCAGGGGCACGAACAGGGCCGCGAGGATCAGGGTGAGTGCTGCTGCGAGGCCGCGCAGGCGCGGCCGGAGTGCTGTCACGGTGGTTCCTCCACCAGTCAATAGCTGCTGTCGAGGGGCCTTGGGGGGAGCATGCCGAGTCTGGTTCGTCCCTGTTCAGCCCTTGATGCCGGTCGGTGCGGTGACGGGGGTGCGCGGCAGCCTGTGTCCGGCGTGGCTGCCGCTGCGGGAGCGCAGGACGCACCATCTGCGACGTACGGCCGGGCCCCACGGCGGATCACCGTGGGGCCCAGTACGTCTACGGAGTCACGTCGGTGACCTTCCACAGTTGGTTCGCCCCGGAGTTGGGCTGCCAGGTGCTGACGGCGGCGCCGTCGTTCGTGGCCTGACCGCCGACTTCCAGGAGCTTGCCGGTCCCGGCGTTGACGAGCGTCCAGGTGCCGTCGCCGGTCGACGACGTGATCCACTGGACGGCCGCGTCACGCCGGCCGGTGTCTGGTTCAACGACCGGTACATCGTTGCGTACGGCAAGACGCTTGCCGCTCGCCGCGCTGGTGAATACGTACCGCTTGCGGTTGTCCGCGTCGTCGCCGCTGATCCGCTGGAGCTGCCACTGCTGGCCTGCGGCGGAGGCGCCGGCCTTGATGACGAGCTTGCTGCCGTCGTCGGCGACGGTCAGGTCCTTGCCGCTCTGCATGCCTGTCAGCTCGTAGGTGCGGCCCTGGCGCAGGGTCGCCGCGTCCTTCGTGACACCGGACACCCCGTCGACGACGAACGAGGTCACCGACTGCGCGGGCACCGTGAAGGTGGCCTTCTTGTCGCCGACCGGGACGGCGTCGTGCCGCTCCAGCTTGCCGGCGGCGCTGGTCACGACGGGCGTGACCGTGGCGTCCTGATCGATCCGGGCGAACTTCGACAGGTCCAGCGTCACGGTGCGGGCGTCCGTGGTGCGGTTGACGTGGACGACGGTGGCGCCCTTGCCGGACTGCGCGACGGCGGCGGCGCTGGAGGTTTCGTCCGTCTTGATCAGCCGGTCGCCCGGCTTGATGTAGTGCGTGAAGTTGCGGGCCGTATCGAACTTCGTGTTCGTTTGGACCGGGCAGCTGGCGAGGGTGTCCTTGGAGGTGCAGCTGAACGGGACCTGGATGCTGCCCCAGTTGCCGCCCTTGGCGGACTCTCCGCCGGGCTTCATGTTGTCGTAGTCCTCGACCGGTTGCCAGAACACCCAGGCGGTGGGCTCCAGTTCGCGCAGGTCGTCCACCATCTGCTGGGCGAGGCCGAGGCCGGGCCGCATGTCGGTGAAGGACTGTCCGTCGCCCCAGTCGCCCTCGACCTCGCTCATCCACAGCGGCTTGTCGGCCGCCTTGGCGAGGTCGCGGACGGTGGTGCGGCCGCCCGTGCCGTACGTGTGGACGTTCATCTGCCCGACGAGGTTCTTCACGTCGGCCGGGTAGCTGTTCCAGTTCGTCGAGAAAATGCCCGGGTTGGTCTCGTCCATGGCCGAGATCTCCGCACCGGTCTTCGCCTTCTTCAGCGCGGGGGCGAGGGCGCGTATGACCTTCTGCTGGAGCTCGGGGCCTATGTGCGCGCCTTCCTGACGGCCGCCGGTCGGCTCGCCGTCGGCGCCCAACGTGGTCTTCCAGTAACCGGTGTTGGGCTCGTTGAACGGGTCGACGGTGTCGACCTTGATGCCCTCCGCCTTCTCCAGGCGCTTCGTGGCGCCCGCCATGTACGCGGCGAAGTCGTCGACCGAGTCGGCCTTGAGCTGGTCCTTGGTCGCGTCGAAGCCGCCGGAGACGTACCCGCTCTCCGTCATGAAGTACGGCGGCGAGTTGCTGAACGTCTCCCAATGGTCGATGTCGTCCTTGATCCGGTCCACCCACCAGCGCTGCGTCGCGTCGGCGTCCGGGTTCCAGTCCGCCGGGTCGTCGGCGCTCCACCAGTCGGTGTCGTCGCGGGTGGCGCCCTTGGGGGCCTTCCACCACCCGTCGACCGCTCCCCCGGCCCTCAAGTAGTCCTTAACGTCAGGGGCGTTGCCGCCGCCGATGTTGTAGCGGGCGATGTTCAGGGCTAGCCCGTCGTCACCGAAGAGGAGGTCGGCGAGCTTCTCGCGGATTTCCTTCGGGTAGCCGCCGGTGACGTTGGCGAACCAGACGAGGCTGGTGCCCCAGCCCTCGAACTTCTGCTGCTGGTACGAGGGGTCGGGGGTCACCGTGACGGCGGCGGTCGACGCTGCGGCCGTCACGGGCGGGGCGGTGGTGAGGGCGGCTCCGGAGACCAGGGCGGCGGTGCCGACGAGGCCGATGAGTCGTCCTGTGCGGGTACGGCGTGCCAACGTGTGCTCCCAAATTGTATGTATGGGCGGATAGTTGGTACTGCTGTGGTGCGATTCAGGGGGCGGGTTGCCGGAGCACGGCGACGCCCCGGGGCGGCAGCACGAGGCCGCCCTCCGCCGCGGGGCCGAGCAGCAGCTCACCGGTCACGCCGGGCAGCGGCACCGGCACATCGCCGCGGTTGACCAGGAAGAGGTAGCGGCTGTCGACGTCGCGGCGCACGGTCAGCTCGACCAGCCCTCGTGCTCCGTCCGGAAGTTCACTGGTGACGCCGGCCGGTGCGAGCAGTTCCGGCAGCAGTGTGGCGAGGCCTTCGGCGCCGAGTCGGGTGGAGACGTACGCGGCCGAACCGCGGCCCGCCGTACAGCGTGTGACGGCCGGGCGGGAGGCGTACGTCCCGCTGCGGTAGCGGGCGAGCACCTCCACATCCAGCCCGGTGACGGTGATCCGGTCGGTCCACAGGCTGCCGGTCGTCGCGTTGTCGAGGTCGACGGTGGCGCCGTCGAGCAGCGGCCCGAACTCCTCGATGCGGATGCCGAGCAGCTCGCGCAGGGCGCCAGGGTAGCCGCCGAGCCAGATGTGGTCGTTCTCGTCGACGACGCCGGAGAAGTACGTGGTGACGAGGTGTCCGCCGCCCTCGACGTACCGGGTCAGCTCCTTGCCGAAAGGCTGGGGCACCACGTGCAGTACGGGCGCGATCACCACGTCGTACGACGTCAGGTCGGTGCGGTGCGCGGGCACCACGTCGGCACGGATGCCGAGCCGCAGCAGCGCGGAGTACCAGTCGAGGGCCTCGCGGTGGTAGTCGAGCCGTGACGTGGGGTGGGAGTCCTGCTCGCTGGTCCACCACGAGTCCCAGTCGAACAGGACGGCCACGCGGGCGGGTTCACGCTCGGCTCCGGCGATCGGTGCGAGCGTTTCGAGGGTCCGCCCCAACGCGGTGACAGAGCGGAACAGTTCGCTGTCGGCACCGGCGTGCGGCACCATCGCCGAGTGGTACTTCTCGGCTCCGGCCGCCGACTGGCGCCACTGGAAGAAGCACACGGCGTCGGCGCCGTGCGCCACGTGCAGCAGCGAGTCCCGCGCCAACTCGCCCGGCTTCTTGGCCAGGTTGACGGTCTGCCAGTTCACGGCGCTGGTGGAGTGCTCCATCAGGAACCACGGGCGATGGCCCGCGATGCCGCTGGTCAGGTTGGCGGAGAAGGACAGCTCGTCGCGGTCCTGCGGGCCGGGGACGACGTAGTGGTCGTTGGCGACGAAGTCGATCGCACCCGAGCCCGCCCAGTCCGCGTAGTCCATGCCCTTCGTGCCGCCCATCACCATGAAGTTGGTGGTCACCGGCACGTCCGGGGTCAGCTCGCGCAGCACCTCGCGCTCCGCGAGCAGATGGTCCTTGAGCGCGTTTGACGAGAACCGCTTGAAGTCGAGCTGCTGCGTCGGGTTGGGGTGCGAGGCGGCGAGGCGCGGCGGCAGGATCTGGTCCCAGTCGCTGTAGCGCTGGGACCAGAAGGCGGTTCCCCAGGCCTGGTTGAGGGCGTCCAGAGTGGTGTAGCGGCGGCGCAGCCAGGCCCGGAAAGCGTGGGCGGCGTCGTCGGAGTAGTCGTAGACGTTGTGGCAGCCCAGCTCGTTGTTGACGTGCCAGGCGACCAGGGCGGGGTGGCCGGCGTAGCGATTCGCCAACTCCCGTACCAGGCGCAGCGCGTGGGTGCGGAAGACCGGCGAGGTGGGCCGCCAGTGCTGGCGCGCGCCTGGCGAGAGCGTCTCGCCGGTCGCGGTCACCGGCAGGATCTCCGGGTGGGCGGTGGTGAGCCACGGCGGCGGGGACGCGGTCGCGGTGGCCAGGTCGACGCCGATGCCGCCCGCGTGCAGCATGTCCATGACTTCGTCGAGCCAGACGAAGTCCCAGGTGTCAGGAGTGGGTTGGAGCCGAGCCCAGGAGAAGATCGCCAGGGAGACGACGTTCACGCCGGCCTCGCGCATCAGCCGGACGTCCTCCTCCCACACCTCCCGCGGCCACTGCTCGGGGTTGTAATCGGCGCCGTAGCCGAGGCGTCGGCTGCCGTCGCTGCCCGCCGGGTACGGGAAACGGGAGGTGAGGGGGGAGGTCATGCAGGTCCTTCCGAGATCCGATGGTGCGAAGGGGAGCCTCAAAGGCTCCGGGGGCTACTTCTCGACGGTGAAGCCCTGCTCCGTGCCGTACTTGACGGACGCGTCCTGCCACGCCTTCAGGCCCTGGGCCAGCTTCGTGCCGGAGATGTAGGCCTTGCCGACGGTGTCGTTGAAGATCGAGTTGGCGTACACCTGGTACGGCAGGTACTTCCAGTCGGCAGGCACGTTCTTCGCGGACTCGGCAAAGACCTTGTTCGCCTTCTGGCCGCCGAAGTACGGGAATTCGGTGTTCTGGAACGCCTCGGAGTTCAGGTCCTTCGTGGTCGCGGGGAACGCGCCGTTCTCGATGCGGGTCTGCACGCCCGCACCGGAGTTGGCGTACTCGACGAAGGCGTACGCGAGTTCCTTGTTCTTGCCGAGCTCGGGCAGCGCGAGCGAGCTGCCGCCGTTCTCCGAGCTGTCCGTCGCCCCCTTGGTCCACTGCGGCATCGGGGCCGCGCGCCAGTCACCGGAGGCGCCCTTCACACCGGAGGCGAAGTTGGCCGGCATCCACGCACCGGTGGGCAGCGTGGCGATGGTGCCGTCGCCGAGGCCCTTGTACCAGTCGTCGCTCCACCCGGCGATCGGGGAGACGAGCTTCTCGTCGATGAGCTTCTGCCAGGTTTCCGTGTACTTCTTCGCGCCCGCGTCGGTGAAGTCGATGCCGACCTTGGTGCCGTCGACCTTGTACGGGTGCGAACCGGCCTGCCACAGAAGGCTGGTGGTCAGGCCCGCGTCGCCGAGGTCGCTGGTGATGTACGCCTTCGGGTCCGCCTTGTGCAGCTTGCGGGCCGCCTCGACGTACTCGTCCCACGTCGTCGGCACGGCGATCTTGTACTTGTCGAAGACCTTCTTGTTGTAGAAGAGCGCCATCGGTCCCGAGTCCATCGGCAGGCCGTAGATGCCGCCACCGGCCTGCACCGAGTTCCACGGGCCCGGCGAATACGCGTCGGCCAACTTTTCGGCACCGTACGACTTGAGGTCGGTGACCGACTTTGTCAGCGCGTACTGGCTGAGCGCGTAGTACTCGATCTGCGCGACGTCGGGGACGCCCTTCTTGGCCGAGATCGCGTTCTGCAGAGCCTTGTACTGGTCGTTGTTGGTGCCCGCGTTGACCAGCTTGATGTCGACCTTCGGATACTTCTTCTCGAAGTCGGCGACGACCTGCTTCAAGGTGGGTTCCCACGCCCACACGGTGACGGTGCCTCCCTTCTTCAGGGCGGCCTGGATATCGGCCGAACCGACCTTCTTCTGGCTGGAGTTGTCGTCGTCGGAGCTGCCGCAGGCGGTCACCCCGAGGGCGAGGGCGCAGACGATACCGATGCCGCGCAGCAGGCGGCGGGGGTGCTTGGGCATGGCGATGCTTCCACTTCGTCGTGGTCCTACAGAGTGTTTTCAGAAACGGTGAAGGCTGAACATCTTTGCTGCGTCTACTCCTTGACACTTCCGGCAGCGAGACCGGACTGCCAGTACTTCTGGAGCAGCAGGAACGCGGCGATCAGCGGCACGATGGTGATCAGCGAGCCGGTGATGACCAGGTTGAACACGACCTCGCCACCGGCCGCGTACGCCTGCTTGTTCCACGCGTCGAGTCCGACGGTCAGCGGGTACCAGTCGGGGTCCTTCAGCATGATCAGCGGCAGGAAGTAGTTGTTCCACGTCGCGACCGTGGTGAAGAGCAGAACGGTGACCGTGCCGGGCGCGAGCAGCGGCAGCGCGACCTGGAAGAAGGCGCGCACCTCGCTCGCGCCGTCGATGCGGGCGGCCTCCATCAGTTCGGTGGGGATCGCCTCGGTGGCGAACACCCACATCAGATACAGGCCGAACGGCGAGATCAGGGACGGGATGATGACCGCCCACGGCGTGTCGGTCAGGCCGATCTTGCTGAACATGAGGAATGTCGGGACGGCCAGCGCCGTCGTCGGCACCGCGACCGCGCCGATGACGACCGCGAACACGCCCCGCTTGCCCGGGAAGTCGAACTTGGCGAGCGCGTACCCGCCGAGAACGGCCAGGAAGGTGGCGCCGCCCGCGCCCACCACCACGTACAGCAGGGTGTTGAGGAGCCAGCGGCCGAAGACACCGTCCTGGTACGTGAAGGTCTGGGTGATGTTGTCCCACAGGGCGAAGTCCCCGTCGAACCACAGGCCGAACGAGCCCGCCAGGCCCTGCTGTGTCTTGGTGGCGCTGATCAGCAGCCACAGCAGCGGTACGAGGCTGTAGAGCAGGACGAGAACGGTGAGCACGGTCAGCAGGACACTCCGCTTGGGGCGTCCCGGGGTATGGCGGCGCGGGGCCCGCAGGCGCGGGGCGGCGGACTTCGGCGGCGTCGCGGGCCGGGAAGCGGTGGTGGTACTGCTCAGTCCAGTCATTGGGCTCACGCTCCCTTGCGCATGCCGCGCAGCTGGACGACATAGGCGACGATCATGGTGATCACGCCCATGACGATGGCGACCGTCGCGGAGTAGTTGTGCTGCTGGCCCGAGAAGGACAGCGAGTACGTGTAGTAGTTCGGGGTGTAGTCGGTGGTGATCGCGTTCGGTGCCAGCTTCTGGAGGATGGCGGGCTCGTTGAAGAGCTGGAAGCTGCCGATGATCGAGAAGATGGTGGCGATGACGAGCGCACCGCGGATGGCCGGCAGCTTGATCGCCGAGATGACGCGCCACTGTCCCGCGCCGTCGATCTCCGCCGCCTCGTACAACGAGTGCGGGACTACACGCAGCGCGGCGTAGAAGATCAGCATGTTGTAGCCGACGAACTCCCAGGTCACGATGTTGCCGATGGACGCCAGGATCAGGTCGGAGGAGAGCGGGTCGGGCAGCTTCACGCCGAACGCGTCATTGATGTCGCCGACCAGGCCGAAGCGGGTGCCGTAAATGAAGCCCCACATGAGGGAGGCGACGACGGCGGGCACCGCGTACGGCAGAAAGACGGATATCCGGAAGAAGTCCTTGCCGTAGAGGCGGCCGCTGTCGAGGGCGAGCGCGATCAGCAGGGCGAGGCCCAGCATGATCGGCACCTGGATCAGGAGGAACAGGCCGACGCGCCCGACCCCGTCCCAGAACTGACTGTCCTGCAGGGCCTGTTGGTAGTTGTCGAGGCCCACGAAGGTGGTGCCGCCGATGAGCTGGGTCCTGAAGAGGCTCAGATAGATCGAGTACCCGAGCGGCGCCAGGAAGACCAGCGTGAAGACAAGGACGAAGGGGCCGATGAACCCCCATCCCGCCCACGAGCGGCGCGCCCGCCCGGCCGGTGGTCCGGCCGGGCGGCGCCCTGTGGCCGCCGACGGTTGAAGCGTCGTCATCTCGCGTCCCTCGCTCATACATCCCTCGCGGGTGGTGACCCTGATGTTTGCGTAACCATTTCGACGCGCAAGGAGCCGACGGCTGTTATGGTTACGTAAACATTCGGTGGCGGCATGTCTACACCGCCCCGTTGATCACGGTCAAGAGTCCGTCTCTCGGTATACGAACGAGACAGCTGGTGAGGGAAGACGGTGGGAGCAACGGACGGCGCCCCGGCGCGAGGCAGGGCCGGTGGCCGACGCCGTACACAGAACGCGTCGATGGCGGACGTCGCCCGGGTCGCGGGTGTCTCCTCGCAGACGGTGTCCCGCGTCTCGAACGGCTTCCCCGGCGTCAACGAGGAGACGCGGCAACGGGTGCTCGCGGCGATGAAAGAGCTCGGCTACCGGCCCAACAGCGCGGCCCGCGCGCTCAAGCGGGGCGACTTCCGCACGATCGGCGTGATCACATTCACGCTGTCCACGACGGGCAACGTGCGCACACTGGAGGCCATCGCAACATCGGCCGCACAGGAGGGGTACTCGGTCACGCTGCTGCCGGTCGCGGTCCCCACCCAGGACGAAGTGCGCGGCGCCTTCTCCCGGTTGGGGGAGCTGGCGGTGGACGCGGTCATCGTCATCATGGAGGTCCATCTGCTCGACTCGGCGAGCCTGTCGCTGCCGCCGCACGTGAAGATCGTGGTCGCGGACTCGGACGCCGGAGACCGGTACGCGGTCGTCGACACCGACCAGGCGGGCGGCACGCGGGACGCCGTGCTGCACCTGCTCGACCTCGGTCACCGCACGGTGTGGCACCTCGCCGGACCGGAGGCGTCGTACGCGGCGCAACGTCGAACAGACGCCTGGCGCAAGACACTTGAGGAGGCGGGCCGCGTGCCACCACCCCTCGTGCGCGGCGACTGGTCGGCGGAGTCGGGCTACCGCGCGGGCCTCCACCTGGCCGAACAGGACGACTGCACCGCGGTGTTCGCCGCCAACGACCAGATGGCGCTCGGCCTGCTGCGCGCCCTCGACGAGCGCGGCCGCAAGGTCCCCCAGGACGTCTCGGTCATCGGCTTCGACGACATCCCGGAGTCGGGCTCGTTCCTTCCCCCGCTGACCACGGTCCACCAGGACTTCGCCGAGGTCGGCCGCCGCTGCGTGGAGAGCGCTCTGCGCCAGGTGCGGCTGGGCGAGGCCGAGCGGGGAACGACGCTGGTGCCCACGCGGCTCGTGGTACGGGACAGCACGGCGCACGGACGCGGCTGACGATGTGCCGGTGGCCGGGGAACGTGGAGGCGGCCACCGAAGTGGTCGGCCTCCTTGCAGCCGACGTCGTGGCGCACGCGGACCCCGGCCCGCGAGGCAAGCACTGGGCATTGAAGCGCTGCGGGTGGGTGATGACGCGGCCGGAGGCGTCGTCGGGGGCGTCCATGGCGGAGCCGGTGGCCACGTTGACGTAGCCCACGGAGTAGGTGTTCGCGGGACGGCCGGGCGACGGGGGCACCGGTCGTCCGGGGGCGTTGAACTCGACGGGGAAGTGGTCCGAGCCGAGTCCGCGGGGCACCCTGGCCTGCATACTCGGGGTGCCGTTTGGTGAGGGCGTAGTCGAGTTCGCTGTCGTTTTGGTGGGTGGCCCGGTCGGGCCGGGCGAGGATCTCGTTCGCCTGGGCGCCGGCAGTGGTCCGGGCCGTCTGGATGTACTGGTGGCGGATGTCGGTGTTGTAGTCGCCGAGGATGACGCAGGTCTCACCCGGGCGCACATCGGCGCGGATCGCGGCGAGGAGTTGCCGGTAGTCGGAGGCGCCGCCGTCCCGCACCACTACGCCTTCACCATGTCCCGCCAGCTCGGCAGCGCCACCGGCATCGCCCTGCTCGCCACCGTTGGCACCACGCGCACGATCGCCGGCCGCTCCATGCCGAACCTGACCGCCTACCACACCGCGTTCCTCGTCGCCGTGCTCCTTGCCGTCCTGCCCGCACTGACCGTCGAGGACGCCGACGCCGTGAGTGACGCACCCTCAAGTTCCGTGAAGAGCTACGAGTGATGGGCGGCGGGTCATGCCTGCCGGGGTACCACACGTTCGCCGACCTGCGAAACGTGATCACGTCCGGGGCTCTCGCGGAACTCTCGCACATGACCGTTTACGCGAGGACCCTGTCATTCACGGGTGCCGCGGTCAGCGCGGTTGGCGTAGTCCCGCGACGAGGAGCGCGACCAGTTGGCGTGCGTCGTAGCGGGGGTCGCTGTCGGCGCCGATGCAGAGGTTTCCGATGCCGCGCATGAGTTGGTAGGCGTCGAGGCCGGAGCGGATCTCACCGGAGGCGGCGGCAGCGTCGAGGAGCTGGGTGCACACCGGCAGGAGGCGGTCGAGGAAGTAGGCGTGCAGCGTTTCGAAGCCGGCGTTGTCGGTCTGCAGTGCGGCCGCGAGGCCGTGCTTGGTGACCAGGAAGTCGACGAAGAGGTCGACCCACCGTCCGAGGGCGGCGTGAGGTGTCGGGCTGGCTGCCAGCAGGGCCGGGCCGGCCTCGGCGCAGGCGTCGACCTGGTGGCGGTAGACGGCGATGACGAGGTCCGCCCGGGTGGGGAAGTGGCGGTAGATCGTGCCCAGCCCGACGCCGGCCTTGGCCGCGATGTCGCGTACCGGCGCTTCCACGCCCGAGGTGACGAAGACCGCGGCGGCCGCATCCAGCAGGGTCTGCTGGTTGCGCCGGGCGTCCTTGCGCTTGGACTGGGCCGCGTGCCCCGCGCCCTCGTCGCTGTCGTTCACCGCGCCACTTCCTCTGCTAACGAGCTTGCCAAAGCGGAACAGCGTTCCGTATCGTCAACCGGAACAAGGTTCCGTTTGCTCATGATGTCAGAGCAGGGGCCCGACAACCAAGCCATGCATTGCCACCACGCTTCACCCGCAATGGAGGAACACGGTCATGCAGTACCGCACCTTGGGCCGCACCGGTGTGCAGGTCAGCTCCCTCGCGCTCGGCGCGATGAACTTCGGCAAGATCGGGCGCACCACCCAGGACGAGGTCACCGCCATCGTCGATGCCGCTCTCGAGGGCGGGATCAACGTCATCGACACCGCCGACGCGTACAGCGGCGGCGAATCGGAAGAGCTGGTCGGCAAGGCCATCGCCGGCCGTCGCGACGACATCGTGCTGGCCACGAAGGCAAGCCTGCCGATGGGTGACGAGCGCAACCATCAGGGCAGTTCGCGCCGCTGGCTGGTCACCGAGTTGGACAACAGCCTGCGCCGCCTCGGTGTCGACCACGTCGATCTCTACCAGATCCACCGGTGGGACCCGAGCACCAGTGACGAGGAGACGCTGTCGGCGTTGACCGACCTGCAGCGCGCGGGAAAGATCCGTTACTTCGGCTCCTCGACGTTCCCCGCCTACCGCATCGTGCAGGCCCAGTGGGCCGCTCGCGAGCATCACCTGAGCCGTTACGTCACCGAACAGCCCAGCTACTCGATCCTGCAGCGCGGTATCGAAACCCATGTGCTGCCCGTGACCGAGCAGTACGGGCTCGGTGTGCTGGTGTGGAGCCCGTTGGCTTCGGGCTGGCTGTCGGGCGCGATCCGCGAGGGCCGGTCCATCACCACCAGCCGCTCCACGTTCCTGCCGCAACGCTTCGACACCGCCATCCCCGCCAACCGGGCCAGGCTCGATGCCGTCGAGCAGCTGGCCACGGTTGCCCACGAGGCCGGCCTGACCATGATCCAGCTCGCGCTCGGATTCGTGACCGCGCATCCCGCCGTGACCAGCGCGCTCATCGGTCCCCGCACACTGGACCACCTGCACCCGCAGCTCGCCGCCGCTGACACCGTGCTCTCCGCCGACGTGCTCGACGCGCTCGACGCGATTGTCGCTCCCGGCACCGACCTGGCCGCGCACGAGAAGAACGACACCCCGCCCGCGCTGCTCGACCCGGCACTGCGGCGCCGCTGACCGCCGGGCTCACCGTGCCACAAGTGTGAAGAATCTGAACGGAAGGCGCTTCCATGTCCGACTCGAACACCGCAAACGCGCAGAAGAACGGTGGGGCGCCCACCACGGTGGTATCCGCGAAGCCGGTCGTCCTGTCCGCCCCGGGCCGCGGTGAGGACCTCCAGGTCCGCGTGTCCGCCCCCGCGACCGGCAGCGATTTACCCGTCATCGCCTTCTCGCACGGCTTCGGCTGGTCGATGAACGGCTACGCCCCGCTGGCGGACTTCTGGGCCGCTCACGGCTTCGTGGTCCTGCAGCCCACCCACCTCGATTCCAGGACGCTCGGCCTTCCTGCGCAGCGCCCTCTACGCCGAGGACACCAGCTGGAAGACGGCGGCCGCCGCACTGGAGGAAGACCCCAACCCGCTGGGGAAGCTGCAGAGTAAGTAGGCACGGTCTGCGCGCAGGAACGAAGTCGAGCGGCTGATCAACAAGTTGAAGGGCAACCGGGCGGTTGCTATGCGCTTCGACAAGAGGGCGAGCCGGTCCCGGCGGCCCAGAATCTCCCGCCATCCGTCCCAGCGGACGGCCGGCTCCACCGCCTCAGCGGGCAGCCCCTTCAGCCGGCCGAGAGCGGAGTCGCTCCCTGTCACGAGGTAGTTCAGCACCTGGTGCGGGGGCGAAGCCCACTTCGTACTGAGCGGCCAGCCGTCGCGACAGCCGCGCGCCTCAGTAACCGACCGCTCGGCCTCGTGCGACTGCAGCCTCCTCATCCATGCAGTTTTCAACGTTGTGAATCATCCTCATAGACATCGCGCTGTGGGCGTGCTGTCATGCCACTTGAACGTTTTCCAACGATGGAAGAGCGACCGGATCGGTGCGGACGAGCCGACCGGTCGACGTGAGAAACGGAGTCGCCCATGAGACCCGTACCAACGAGGCGGCGGTCGCGATCCCTGCGCGGGCAGATCGGTCTTGCCGCCGCCCTGAGCACCGCCGCCGCGATGACGATGGTGGCCGGCGTCGGTCCCGCATCGGCAGGCGGATCGCACAGTCACCGGATACCGACCGTCTCGGCCGGCGATGCCCGTTTCGAGATCCTCTCGCCGACATTGATACGCACCGAGTACGCGGGCGACGGGAAATTCACCGACGACCCGACGTTCAACGCGATCGGCCGCGACGGGTTCACCGCAGCGGCGTACACCGCCAAAACGTCCGGGGGCTGGCTCACCATCAGGACAAGCGCCATGACTCTGCGATACAAGGTCGGCTCGGGGCAGTTCGACGCGCAGAATCTCTCGGTGCAACTGACAACCGGCGAAACCCCGGTGACTGCCACCCCCTGGCAGCACCTGAGCTGTACGCTCGGGACCCTGTGCGAGGCCGAGAACCTGCAGGCCGGCGGGGTCTCCGTGGCGTCCGATCACAGCGGCTACACCGGGACCGGCTTCGCTGCCGGATTCGAGAGCGCCGGAAGCTCGGTGTCCGCTGACATCGATGTCAAGAGTGCAGGCGCCTACCAGTTCGACCTGCGGTACGCCAATTCCCTCGGCGGCGACGGTCAGGCCCAGACCCGTACCCTGACCCTCTCCGTGGACGGCGGCGCGCAGCAGAAGGTGAGCCTGCCGTCCACGGCGAACTGGAATACGTGGAACCTCGCCTCCGCAAGCGTCCAACTCGGCGCGGGGCACCACACGATCACGCTGGCCCGCACCGCTTCGGACTCCGGCAACGTCAACATCGACAGCGTGGCCCTGCTCCACGCGGGCGACGCGTACCCGCCCGTCTCCAGCACCGCGATCGCGGACTGCCGCTTCGGCGTGAGCTGCGAGGCGGAGGCCGGGCGCATCGACGGCACCGCGGTCAGCGCCACCGACCACAAGGGATACGCCGGCAGCGGTTTCGTCGCCGACCTCGACCAGGGGTCGAGCCTCACCACCCACGTGGTGGAGGTTCCCTCCGACGGCGTCTACACCCTGCGGGTCCGCTACGCCAACGGCGTGGGCGGCGACGGCAAGCACGAGACGCGTACCGCCACCGTATCCGCCGGTGGGATCGCCGACACCCTGTCGTTCCCCGCGACGAAGGACTGGGACACGTGGGAGACCACCTCGCTGCCCGTCATGCTGAAGGCGGGGGCCAACGACATCACCCTGAACTGCCCTGAAGCGGCGAACTGCCACGTGAACGCGGACACCGTCTCCGTGGCCGCGCCCACGGCCGCCGCCCCGCCGCCGCACGTGGCGCTCGGCGGATATCGCCGCGGCCTCGACGGCGTCACCGGCAACGGCAACTCCCCCGTGACCACGCCCGGCCTGCTCAACCAGGACGGCTGGTACCTGCTGGACGACACCCCGTCGGCGCTGTACGACACCGCCTCGCAGACGGTCACCCCACGCCCCGGCCACGGCGGCGCGCCCTACCACGACGGCTACGTCTTCGGTTACGGACACGACTACAAGCGGGGGCTCACCGACCTGGCCACGCTCACCGGGCCGCCCGCGCTGCTGCCCCGCTGGGCGTACGGCATCTGGTACTCGGAGTACATCGACCGCACCGCGACGGACTACGAGAGCACGATCCTGCCGAAGTTCCGGTCCGAGGGCGTGCCGCTCGACGTGCTGGTCACGGACACCGATTTCAAGGCCGTGAACTCCTGGAGCGGCTGGGAGATCGACCCCGCCAAGTTCCCTGACCCGAAGGGCTTCTTCGACTGGTCCGCCTCCCAGGGCCTGCACAACACGCTCAACGTCCACCCCAGCATCCTCGCCTCCGATCCTCAGTTCGCCCAGGCACAGGCCACTGCCGCGGGCAAGCTGCAGAAGGGCGGTTGTGCGGCGGGTGCCAGCGTCAACAACGACTGCTACACCTTCGACTTCGCCGACCCCGACCAGCTCAAGGCATACATGGACCTGCACCGGACCATGGACCAGCAGGGCAACGACTTCTGGTGGCTGGACTGGTGTTGTGACGCAGCGCAGTCCTCGCTGCCGGGGGTGACTCCGGACGCGTGGATCAACCAGCAGTACGCCACCGCCACCGGCAAAACCCTCGGTCGCGGATTCGTCCTGTCGCGCGCCTACGGTTCCCTTCAGGCCGGCGGATACAGCGGCCAGCAGGCGTTGCCCACCGGTCCCTGGGCGGACAAGCGCACCACCGTGCACTTCACCGGCGACACCTCCTCCACCTGGGGAACGCTGAAGCTCGAAGTGGGCTACACCCCCGGCGAGTCGGCCGCAACCGGGATGGCCGCCATCACTCATGACATCGGCGGCCACAACGACACCACGGGGTTGAAGGGCTCGGAGACGTACACCGACGGTGGACAGAACCGCACCACATACAAGCTGCCGGACGACCTGTACGCACGCTGGGTCCAGTTCGGCGCCTTCCAGCCCATCGACCGCCTGCACAGCAACCACAGCGACCGGCTGCCCTGGCAGTACGGCGCGGCGGCCAAGGAGTCGGCGAAGAAGTTCCTCAACCTGCGCGAGAACCTCGTGCCGTATACCTACACGCTCGCCGAGGAGGCGAACCGAACCGGCGTGCCGATCGTCCGGCCCACGTACCTGGAGTACCCGGACGAGCAGCAGGCGTATGCGAGCGCCGGCAGCGAGTACTTCTACGGCTCCGACGTCCTGGTCGCCCCCGTCACTACTCCCGGGACCTCCACCACGACCTCGGTCTGGTTCCCGCCCGGCCAGTGGACCGACTACTTCACCGGCAAGACGTACGCAGGTGGCACCACCCAGGATGTCACCACCGACCTGGACTCAATGCCGGTATTCATCAAGGCCGGTGGCATCGTGCCCACCCGGACGCACGACGTCGCCCACGACGACCGGAGCGCGCTGACCGACGTCACGCTCACCATCGCGGCGGGCGGCTCGGGGTCCTCCAGCCTTTACGAGGACAACGGGACCACCGCGGGCCCGGGCCGGAGCGCCACGACAGAGATCCGGTACAAGGAGTCCGGCGGGCGGCACACGGTGTCGATCAGCCCCACGCAGGGCTCCTTCCGCGGTCAGGTGAAAGACCGCCAGTGGACCCTTTCGATCATGGGGGCGAGCGCGCCCACCCGCGTCACCGCCAACGACGCGCGCCTGTCCCCGCACGCTTACCACTGGGACGCCGCCTCCGGGATCCTGACCGTCACCGTACCGCGGCACACTGTCCACGCCCCGATCACCGTGACCTACCAGTAGGAGCCGCAAACCACCTCCGCGCAGAACCACGGAGGCCGCCGGTGGGCCGGCGCACCACGCGCCCGAACCCGCAGGTGGTCGCCGTGGCGCGGGACAATGCTTCCATCAGGGTTGCACCCCCGACGCGCCTCGTTGGGCAGCCACAGGGCGCCCGCCGAGGAGGCGGGGACACGCAGTGCGACAAAGCTCGATGCGCCGTACTCCTCGACACTGTGCCCAGCCGTCCGTGCGGCGCCGGGGTTCACCGCTGGGTCCTCGAACGCACCATCGCTTGGCTCCACGGATTCCGACGCCTCCGCAGCCGACGGGAACGACGTGACGGTTCCGCCCACATGCTGAGGGACCTGCCCGGCCGGCCGCACGCCAAGACCGGAACCACCGAATTCGGCACCGACAGCCCGCCGCGCACCCACGCCTGGATGATCGGGTACCAGGGCGACTCCGACCTCGCGTGGGCGGTGCTCCTGGAAGACGGGGGTTCCTGTGGTGCCGACGCAGGTCCGGCCGCTGCCCGGTTCCTGGGCAACCTCGCCCGCTGAGAGGATGGCGGTCGTACAGCTCGGCACCACCACCGCCGCAAGTCGTGGGCGTCGGCATGCCGACCACCCGCCGCCCATGCCGCGATGCGAACACTGTGAACACACCTCGGAACAGAAGGCCCGCACATCATGCACTCTCGACCCCCTGTCTCCCGTCGTGCCGCTCTCGCCACACTGGCCGGGCTCGCGGCCCTGCCACTCTCCGGATGCGCGGCCACGCCGGGTGCCGCCTCCCCGAGTCCATCGGGCACGACTCCACCCGCCACCGAGCCCGCCACATCGACACCGGTCGATCCCCATACGGAGCGCGCATTCGGCGAAGTGGAGCGGAAGTTCGACGCCCGGTTAGGGGTGTACGCCCTCGACACCGGCAGCGGCCGGACCGTCACCCACCGGCCCGACGAACGCTTCGCCTACGCCTCCACCTGCAAGGCGCTGCTTGCCGCCGCCATGCTGGACAAGCACTCCCTCCGGCAGATGGACCGGCTCGTGCGCTACGGCCGCGACGATCTCATCAGCAACTCGCCGATCACTGAGAAGCACGTCGCCACCGGACTGACCCTGCGTGAGTTGTGCGACGCCGCCGTCCGCTACAGCGACAATGCCGCGGCCAACCTCCTCTTCCACGAACTGGGCGGCCCCCGGGGCCTGCAGGACGCGCTTCGCACGCTCGGTGACGACGTCACCCGCTGCGACCGCTACGAAGCCGACCTCAGCGAGGCCGCCCCCGGCGACCTCAGCGACACCAGCACACCCCGCGCCCTGGCCATGGATCTCAACGCGTACGTCCTCGGCACCACGCTCCCCGCGGACAAGCGGGCCGTGCTGACCGACTGGCTCAAGCGCAACACGACCGGCGACAACACCATCCGCGCAGGCGCCCCCGACGGGTGGCAGGTCGGGGACAAGACCGGCACGGGCGGCTACGGCACACGCAACGACATCGCCATCGTCTGGCCCCCGGGCGCCGCCCCCGTCGCCCTCGCCGTCCTCTCCCGCCGCGACACCAAGAACGCCGAACGCGACGACGCGCTCATCGCCCGCGCCGCCGAGATCGCCCTCGAAGCAATTGCCCGGAGCTCGCACTCACGACCCGGTTGAGAGGCCCTGGTCGCACCCCGGCCGGGGAATCTCCGCAAAGGCGTGATGGCGAGCTTGGCCTTCAGCCGGCCGACTTCGAAGCAGGAACCTCCACGCCGATCGCGAGATCATCCCGTACGGCGAGGACGAGGAGCACACGGCGGTGGCCGGCCCGGAGTTCCGGGCCGGCCACCGCCGCTCGTCGGGACGGCGCTACTCCTCGTACACGGTGGTGCGTGTCAGCGGCAGGCGCAGCGTCTCCCGGAAGGAGAAGAGCACCACCAGAGCGGACACCAGCCCCAGCCCCATCAGGTAGAAGCCAAGGGCCAGGGGAGTTCCGCCCAGGGAGACCAGACCGGTCGCGACGAAGGGGGCGGTGCCGCCGAAGAGAGCGTACGCGGCGGTGTAGCCGATGGCCGAACCACTCTCCCGCAGCTGGCCGGGGAACATCTCGACCATCGCGGGCACATTGGACGTGCCGATCACCGCGACCAGTACGGCAAGCACCACCGTGCCCGCGATCGCGCCCGTCAGCCCCGTACCGATCAGCCAGAAAGCGGGCAGGGTGGCCACGGTGAAGCCGCCGCACGCGACGAGCAGCATCGGTTTGCGGCCGAACCGGTTACTGGCCGCGGCCATCAGCGGGCAGGCCAGGCTGTACGCGACCTCGGCGTCGTCGCCGGCCACGCGGACGACATCGCCATCATGTACGCGGAAGGTCGCTTACCTGCCCGGCCTCGCGATGCAACGGTGACCGGCCGCGCGCCCGGCCTCGCGCCCGCCACCAAGCAATCCGGCACATCCATCCACGGCGAACACGCCCCGAGAGGCGGGAACCGCCAGCTCAAACGAGCGATGTTCCTGTCCGCGTTCGCAACCCTGCACGATCCCGCCTCCCGCAGCTACTACGACCGGTGCCGCACCCGGGGCAAAACCCACGCCCAAACCCTCCTCCGCCTCACCCGCCACCGCACCAGCGTCCTGTTCGCCATGCTCCGAGACGGAACCTTCTACGAACCCAGAACCCCACGCGCCGCTTGACCAAAGGCATAGAGGCACCCCCTCCTCGCCTCGGACGGCATCAACGCCTGGAACAACTCCCTCGAACACACCACCACATGAGCCTGCCGCACCCGAACAGGTCAGCCGCTCCCCCAGCCCTGGACGGTGCAGCTGGCGCGCAGCAGACCGATGGCTCCCATACCGCCGGCAACTCGCCAAGTCGGCGGCTGCCGCTCCGTGGTGATCGACTTTCCGGTTCAACCGGCCCAGTCGCTCGCTCCATACAGAGTGGCCAAACCCGGCCCGGCCGCACATCTCATCAGCCTCAGCCGCCTTGACACCCACGGAAGGACAGGCCAGTGACCTGCACCCACCCGGCGACGGCGCTCGTGGGGACTCCTCGGGGCATGGAAGATCAGGACGCCGGTTGGGCAGAGGGAATGGGCGGAAGCCATGCGGAAGTTTTGTCGCGGAAGCTGTGACCGATGGGGATGATCTCGGCACAGCCGTCCAGGGCCGCGAGGCAGATGCCGCACGGCGAAAGCGCGCGCGGGTTCGTGGTCGAACACCCCGCGTGCCGTGGCCGCTGAGTAGGCTTCACCCGTTCGAAGCGGATCAAATGTCTATATTACTGAGAGGGGGTGGCCCCATCGCCGAGCGTCCGAACTTCGCGGAGTTGCTGCGCCGTCATCGGCGCGCAGCCCGCTTGACGTTGGAGGAGCTCGCCGAAGCCTCAGGGGTCAGCGTACGGACCCTGTCGGACCTGGAGCGCGGACGGAGCAAAGGGCCCCAGCACCGGACCGTCATCGCTGTGACGGACGCGCTCGCGCTGGAGAACGACGCCCGCAAACAGCTCGTCGAGCTTGCGCGAGATGGCCGCCTGCGAGATCACTGGACGCGTCCGACCGGCCTGTGTGAGCTGCCCCGGTCCGTGGACGACTTCACCGGCCGCGCTGCGGAACTGGCCTGGATCGGTGATCTCGTTCACGCCAAACACGCCCCGGGTGCCCCCGTGGTGGGGATCATCACCGGCTCCGCAGGGTCGGGCAAGACGACCTTCGCCGTCCGCTCTGCCCATGCCTTACGACCGAGCTTCCCCGACGGAGTGTTCTTCCTCGACCTGTTCGGTATGTCCCAGCAGCCTCTCGCCATCGATGACGCCTTGGGGCTGGTGATCGGTGCGCTCGGTGTCGCGGATCAGCAAATACCGGCCGACACTCAAGGGCGTAGCTCCTTGTACCGCTCGCTGCTGCGAGACAGGCGTGTCCTGGTCGTGCTCGACAACGCCGCGTCCGAGGAGCAGGTCCGCCCGCTGTTGCCGGGAGAAGGCGCGGGCAGGGCTCTGGTCACAAGCCGGCGGTTGCTGGCCGGCCTGGAGGGTGTGCGCCGGCTTGTCCTGGGGCCACTGCCGTTGTCGGAGGCCACGGAGCTGTTGACCGGGATTGTGGGCGAGCGTTCCGCTTCGGACGGGGAGCCGGCGCTCGCCCGGCTCGCGCAGTTGTGCGGGGGGCTGCCGCTGGCGCTGCGTATTATCGGAAACCGGCTGGCCAGCCGGCCCGGGTGGAGCGCCGTCGAACTCGCCGCACGGTTGTCGGATGAGGAGCGCCGTCTCGATCAGTTCAAGGCCGGCGACCTCAAGATCGCCAATGCGTTCGGGATGTCCTATGAACAACTGGCGACTTCCGCCCGGCGGGTCTTCCGTCGGCTGGCCGTGGTGCCCGGCCGGAACTTCGACGCCGCCCTCGCGGCAGTTGTCGGCGGGACCTCGACCGAGGATGCCTGGAACGCGCTGGACGAACTCGTCGACCTCGGCCTGCTGCAGGACAGCACGTCGGGCCGTTACCGCTTCCACGACCTGGTGCGGCTCTTCGCCCGCGAGCGGCTTCAGGAGGAGGAGAGCTCGGTCGAGCGCGATGCGCTCACCGGCAGGGTGACATCGTGGCTGCTGCGGATGGCCACGACGGCCGGGCGGTGGTTCGAACCAGCCTACGGCCGTCCCGACCGGCCTGATGCCGACCTTGCGGTCCTGTCCTCGCCGGAGCAGGCCGAAGTGTGGCTGCGCGTGAATGTGGACAACTGGCTGGGTGCGACGCGGCTTGCGGCGAGCAGTGGTCAGCACGCCGCCGTCCTCGACTGCGCCGAGTCGATGCACTGGTTCTCCGACCGGTGGATCCATGGCCCGCACTGGCACGAGGTCTTCACCCTCGGCACGCAGGCCGCCGCCGCCCTTGGTGATCCGGCCCAGCACGCAACCCAGCTGAACTATCTGGCCTGGGTGCATGGGATCCAGCTGGACAGCCCGGAAACCATGCTGCGGTACGCGGATGAGGCGTTGGACCTCGCCACCCGCAGCGGCACCACGGTGCAGATCGCCTGGTCGCACCACTACACCGCAATCGCGCTACGCAAGCTCGGACGGCTCGGTGAAGCCGCTGCGTCGGCATCCCAGGCTGCGGGTACGTTCAAGTCCATCGGTGACACCAATTCCTACCATTCGTGCATCAGCAACCTCGGCCACTGCCTTCGTGACGACGGACGCTACGACGAAGCCCTGGAGCGATACCGCGAAGTGCTCGCCCTGGTGAGCGACGACGAATCCGGGATGACACCGAGTATCGCGGCGCACCTGCGGCCATACACGCTGGCCTATCTCGGCCGGTGTCTGGGGCTGCTCGGCCGCCGCGCCGAAGCGATCACCACGCTCACCGAGGCGACCGCTCTCATGGAGCAGTTCGATTCCAACTACTTGCAGGCCGGCGCTCTGGAGACGCTCGCGACCCTGCTGGCCGAGGAAGGCCGGACCGCCGAGAGCCGCAGAGCCTACACGCGTGCAGCGGAGATGTTCGAGGCGATCGGTGACGCCGAGGCGCACAGCCGCTGCCACGGCCTGGCAACCGCCGCACCCTGACACGCCTAAGCCGATGTGCGCAGAACTTCTGCGTGCTGTTCTGCATGGTCCGGCCGCTCCCACGCTACTTAACTTGGCTGCACCGGACGGGCGTTGGGCCTGTCCATCCACGTCAGGAGTGACCATGACGGCAATCAGGAACATCGTGCTCGTGCACGGTGGCTTCGTGGACGGATCGGGCTGGCAGGGCGTCTACGAGCAGCTGACCGCCGACGGCTACCGGGTGGCCGTCGTGCAGAACCCGACCCTGTCGCTGGCCGGTGACGTCGCCGCCACCCACCAGGTCCTCGACGGCCTCGACGGCCCGGCCGTTCTGGTCGGCCACTCCTACGGCGGCGTCGTCATCACCGAAGCCGGCAGCCACCCCAACGTCGCCGCGCTCGCCTACATCGCCGCGTTCGCCCCTGACAAGGGCGAGTCGGTCAGCTCCCTGATCGCCGACCCGCCGCCCGGCGCACCGGTCCCGCCGATCCTGCCGCCCAAGGACGGGTTCCTGTTCCTGGACCGGGACAAGTTCGCGGCATCGTTCGCCGCCGACGTGCCCGAGGCGCAGGCGGCGTTCATGGCCGACTCCCAGGTTCCGTGGGGCGTCGACGCGCTCGGTGGGACGGTCTCCGAACCGGCCTGGCGGACCAAGCCGTCCTGGTACCTGGTCGCCACCGACGACCGGATGATCCCGCCGCCCGCCCAGCGGGCCATGTCCGAGCGGGCCGGCGCGACCGTCACCGAGACCCCGGGAAGCCACGCCGTCTACGTCTCCCGTCCGGCCACGGTGGCCGCCGTCATCGCCCAGGCCGCCGAGGACATCAACGGCCGGCCCTAGCGGCCGCGGGCGCTGCCGCGCCGCACCGCCGTCTCGCCCGGGCGGCACCTGCCGGGCTTCGTCCAGGGCCACCAAAAAAGGCGCCTGACCTGGGTTTTTACCCGTCAGGCGCCTTTCATTCGAGCCGATTACGTCAAAGCGGATCAAGCCCAAAAGATCCTGCTGGATGTGGCGCTCGCGGTCGTGTGTCGGGATGCTGCGGGCCGAGCCGGCCGTGTTCGGGCCGGTGGCTTCAGGCCCGACCGTCTCCCGGCTCATCGACACCCTCGCCGCGGCCGGCCCGAAGGCCCTGGCCACGATCCGGGCCGCCCGCTCCGATCGAGGCCAGAGGCTCAGCGGCAGGCTTCGGAGATACCTTCGAGCCAGTCACGGATCGCGCCTCGCTGCTCCGGTGTGAACGCAGCTTCCAGTCCGGCTTCACGGCGGTCGACGGCGACGGCGACGGCGACGCGAGCCTCTGCCAAGCGCACCCGCGAGTACAACCACATCGCCGACCCCGAGAGCCGGTCGCCGCTGCTCGGCATCGCCGTCCCGCCGACTGCTGCCGCCGCCGCCGCCCACGATGCCACCCGCACCGTCACCGTCACCACCGCACGCCCGGCGCCGTTCCTCCTGCAGATGGCATCTCTGCTTCCGCTTGTCTGCAAGCGGAGCCTCTCCGCCGGGGATTCCCTCGCCCGCACCACCGCCGCCACCGGCGAGGAGCCGGCTGGGATCGAGGTCCTCGAAGCCGACACTCAGCAATGTATCGATCACGGCGGCTCGAGAAACGTCCGAATGTCACAGAATGCAGTGAACTGGTTCGACGAGTCCGCCGCGGGACTGGTTCTCGATGAACCAGCGCTTGATCTCCGAGTCGCCGTGTGCCCTGGGAACATCGCCGGAATGGCCGTGCGGCTCTCACAGACCGGCACGGAACAACGCGGCGATCCGGCCGGATACCGGGCCGTCGCCGTCGACCAGCGCGGCTGGCTCAGAACTGGGGCGGCATGGTCGCCTGGGCGCTGGCCTCGCCTGCAGTACGGCCCGGTTGCGGCCGACCGCGATGACCCGGGCGCCCTCCTTCAGGGCTGCGTCGCTGACCGCACGGGCGATTCCGCTGCTGCGGCCCACCACGAGAACGGTCTTGTCCCTGCAGGGTTGCTGTCTCGGAAATCCCTCCTTTTGATCAATTCACCCAGAGGCTAAAGGCGCACCGGCTTTTGTTCCGAACGGTTCTGGCAGGTGGCTTTCCGTGTGCGGTCCCAGGTTTTTCGAATACCGGGAGGAGATGGGGACACGCGCTCGTTGGGGTCAGCGGGCCTTGACCTCGTCGACGTCCAGGCCGCGATCGATGCCGTGGGGGACGACGTTCTGCCCGGGCTCGGGGTGCAGGCGCTCGCCGTCGAGACAGACCTCGACCTTGTCCGCTTCGAACGACACCAGGGCGGTGATCCGGTCGACCTCCCGGTAGGCGTTGCGGTACGACCAGGCGGCGCGGTGCACGTCGCCGATGTCGTAGTAGTCGCACAGGCCCTTGTAGGGGCAGAAGGTCTGGCCTTCGGCGGGGCGCAGCCGGGTCTCGTCGATGTCGGCGCGCGGGACGTACCAGCGGGGGGCGAATCCGGACTCGAAGAGCACGACGGGATGCTCGGAGCGGGCGATCACGGTGTCGCCGAGGCGGACTTCCAGGGTGCGGGAGGCGTTTCGGATGTCGATGCGATGGTAGGGATCCGCGGCGTGTCCTAGGATGCGTTCGTCCTCTTCGTAGAAGGCGTCCATTGCGCGCCACGCGAAGGCAATGCGGCCCTGGAGTTCGGTGGCGTGCCCAGGCAGTGCGGTGAATTCCCAGGCGGCGCGTTCGGTGGTGCGTTCGCCGGCGTGCACCGCGTACCAGGCGGTGTCGCCGAGGTCCTTGTGGTGGGTGACCTTGTCGCTCGCGACCAGGGCCTGCTCGTCGACGTCTTCGCGGGGGAAGTAGGCGACGGGGTAGCGGCCCGGCTCGTGCAGCAGGATGACGTTCTCACTGTCAGCGATCCAGGTGTCGTTGAACTTCACGCGCATGCGGCGGCGCAGCCGCTCGGCGAACAGGAGACGCTCGGGCAGGGGTTCGGGGGTGAGGAAGTGTCCGATCGCGCCGGCGGAGAGGGGGCCTTGCTGCCAGGACAGTCCCATGGCGGGTTCCTTCCGGTGCGGGGTGGACGGGTAGCCGCACCCCGGGGTGGGGTGGTTGTTGTCGATCAGGGCGTGCAGAAACAGCGGGAGGTGTGTGCCTCGGGTCTGCGGTAGCAGGTCCAGACGGCATTGCCCTCGCCGGTAAGGGCCCTGACTCCCCAGTCGTCGCGGACCAGGTAGTCGCGGCCGTCCGGGCTGCCGTTCTGGACGGCGTTGCCGGCCAGTTCCGAGACGCAGGCCCTGATGTCGTCGCGGCGGCGGCACCCGCCCCAGGTGTCGAGGGCCTGCATCGCGAAGTCGCGGGCGGTACACACGGTTTGCGGGGTGGCGCTGAAGGCGTGTTGGGCGAGGTGTCGCATGGCGAGTCCTTTGCCGGCCGCGGTGGGAGGGGGGTGTGTGGTCCGCGGCTGCCGCAGCCGCCTTGCCCCCTGCGCGTCAGGCGAGGACGCGGGCGAGGAAGCCGCGGATGTGCTCGGTGATGGTCTCGAGGTGGCTTTCCAGGGCGAAGTGCCCGGACTTCAGCAGGTGGATCTCGGCATCGGGCAGGTCCTGGCTGAACGCCGTGGCGCCGTCGGGGCCGAAGATCTCGTCGTTGGCGCCCCAGACCGCCAGCAGCGGGACCTGGGAGTCGCGGAAGTACTGGTGGACCTGCGGGTAGAGGTCCACGTTGGTGGGGTAGTCGCGGAAGAGCTTGAGCTGGATCTCTTCGTTGCCGGGCCTGTCCAGCAGCGCCTGGTCGTGGACCCAGTTGTCGGGGCTGACCAGGCTCGGGTCGGCGACTCCGTTCAGGTACTGCCAGCGGGTGACCTCAAGGGTCAGGGCGCCGCGCATGGGTGCTTCGGTGTCCGGTCCCGGGGCCTTGGCGTAGGCGAAGACGCCGTCCCAGAAGGGCTTGACGAAGCCCTCTTCGTAGGCGTTGCCGTTCTGAGTGATGATCGCGGTGACGCGGTCCGGGGCCTGAAGGGCGAGCTGCCAGCCGATAGGGGCGCCGTAGTCCTGTACGTACATCGCGAACCGGTCGATGCCCAGGTGCTGGAGCAGGCCGGAGGTAACCTCGGTGAGGGCGTCGAAGGTGTACGGGAAGTCCTGCAGGGCGGGCATCGCGGACTGGCCGAACCCGATGTGGTCGGGAGCGATCACGTGGTAGCGGTCGGCGAGCGCCGGGATCAGATGGCGGAACATGTGCGAGCTGGTCGGGAAGCCGTGGAGGAGGACCACGGCGGGTGCCTTCGGGTCGCCGGCTTCCCGGTAGAAGACCTCGAGACCGTTGACGGTGGCAGTGCGGTGGTGAACTGCG
Source organism: Streptomyces sp. NPDC048473 (assembly GCF_043200155.1). NCBI lineage: Bacteria > Bacillati > Actinomycetota > Actinomycetes > Kitasatosporales > Streptomycetaceae > Streptomyces > Streptomyces sp. NPDC048473. Next base: position 11,307 of record NZ_JBICXE010000029.1, on the reverse strand, counting down.
AAGACCATCTCCCTAACCCTTCTGTCGAGTTTTAGTGGTTATACATTCAGTCGAGCACGCTCAACCTAACCCGTTAAGATGCTTTTGCTGGTTATATTCCGGATGCGATTGGGGACGTCGCCGAGCTCGGACGGCAGGACATCGACCTGCCTCAAGCCTCCGCCCATGAATGGTCACCAGCCAGCGCAGCCGCCTGCCCTGAGCCCGCCCGGGCGGTCGATGCCCGTCCGCCTGCCTCGCGCTGCGTCAGGAGCGCGTCGCCTCGGCTCTGAACCCTCATGGAGTGACCGACCGGCCTGAGATGCCCGGGCGCCGGCCTTCCCGTCGCGCCCGCCGCCCGTCCGGCTGATGCAGCCCCTCAGCCGAGAATGAAACTAACCGATCAAATTCGTTTCTCTAGTTAAGATGGCCTAGTCCATGCAACCTGCCAAACGAACCAATCTGGTTAGGAGGCGGCAATGGTGGCCGACCGAGAGCAGCAGGACGCGCTGCTGGAGCTCCTCAACACCACGCCGGTCGTCAACGGGGTGGTCCGGGACCAGTTGGCAGACCCGGATGCGGCCAGGACCTGGCAGCAGGCGCACGGCGGCAATGGCAGCACAGAGGAGCACCGACACCTCCTACAGGCGCGCGATGCCCTGCAAGGCATGGTGCGCGCCAGCCGGCCGACCGCGTCGCTGGCCCCGCTCCTCAAGGACGTCGTCTCCCGCCCGCGCCTCTCCCCTGTGGGGATGTCCTGGGAGCTGGACGCCCCTATGGAGCGCCGGATGGCGGTAGAGGCGGTCATGGCGTGGAGCGCGCTGCAGGAGACGATGCCTGGCCGGCTGCGGCCGTGCGCCAACCCGGAGTGCCGACGGTTCCTCCTCGACCGCAGTAAGACCAACAAGGCCCGCTGGTGTTCCATGGCCGTCTGCGGCAACAGGATGAAGGCCAGGCGCCACTACCGGCGCACCCGCGACGGCACAGCCGAGTAACACCTCCGGCAGTCCTCTCAGTCAGTGCCTGTGAACAAGACGATCAGTTGGTTCACAGTCCACCATGTCCCTGACAGCACGCCTCGCCGGCGCGAAAATCGGTGTGCGGCTGCCCGTCGACGCCGGTAGTGCCTTGAGAGATCGATCCCGCGAACACAGTCCGGTGCAGTAGCTGGCCTGAGGGACCGCGCACTGTTGCCGAGAGCACGCCGTTCAGATTCCCTTCCGCTCGCAGGCAGCCGCACCCGTGACCGTCTCACCGCGAAACGAGGTGAGACTCCATGGCGGATGTGGAAGAGACTGACCGGAGTGGGGAGTTGGTGGTACGCGTCGCGGCGATCGACATCGCCAAGGCGTCGGGCATGGTGTGCATGCGCCTGCCGCACCCAAAGCATTCGGGGCGGCGCAGGCAGGAAGGGTGGAATGTCCCGGCGACCACGGCCGGGATCCTCGAACTGGGTGATCGCCTGGTCTGCCGGAGCGTGAGCCGGGTCGTCATGGAAGCGACCGGCGCTTACTGGCGGCCGTTCCTCTTCCTTCTGGAGGCCCGTGGCCTGGACTGCTGGCTGGTCAACGCCCGCGAGGCGGCCGCCAGGGTCACGCGGGCTTCCTCGGCAACGGCCTGCCCGGCAGCCGTGACCCGGATGCCCCGGGCCAGCCGATCCACCACCGCGGTACCCAGTTCTCTTTCCAGTGCCGCGATCTGCTGGGACAGCGCCGGCTGCGAGATGTGCAGTACGCCTGCGGCTTTGGGCACCGAGCCCTCGTCGGCCAACGCCACCAGACACTCCAGCGCCCGCAAAGTGGCCATGCGTGATTCCTGGTGATCGGCTGCGGACGTACCCGGCGTATGGGTCCGACCGCCGAGCTGGAATGACGGGTACGGGCCCGGAGACGTACAGCAAAGTCAGGAAGCCGGATCCGGCGGCTTCACCTCACGAGGGACGAAAACCGCGCTCCTGCAGCGTCCACGCGTTGCCGTCGGGATACGTGAACTCGCCGAAGCTCGCGTAGTCGCGGTGCTCCGGGTCGGCGCCGGGCTCGAAGTCGCCCTGCCACGTGTCGGGAGGTGCCTTGTGCCTGATCTCCCCGACGTCGACGCCGCGGTCCGCCAGCTCGGCCCGAGCAGCTTCAAGGTCGGCAACCACCAGGTACAGGCCCTGCACCGAGCCAGGCTCGGCGTCGGTGAGACCGACTCCGATCTGCACCGAGCACGCAGAGCCGAGAGGCGTCAGCTGCACGACACGGAAATCGGGGCTGGTCCGTAGTCCACGTCCAGGTTGAAACCCAGACGCTCGGTATAGAAGGCCAAAGAGCGGTCGACATCACTCACAGGCAGGATGACAACCTCGAGCTTGTACTCCATGTGATCATTCCGGTGCAGCGCGGCAACAGCCCCGCCACCTTGCAAGCATGCACGATTTGAATGATCCGCCCAGGAAAAACGAATGGGCACAGCCTTCCCTGCCGGTCCCTCGTTCGAAGAATCTCAGCGAATGCACCAAACAATTCGTGATCACGGAATCGCGGCGGCACCGGCACACGAACTACTATCGGCCCGAGCGCACAGATCACAGCGCCATGAGGGGCTGACCCGGCCGGCCACCCCGCAGGAGGTCCGCAATGGCGACGCTGCTGTCCGTCAACGTAGGAATGCCCAAGGACGTCTCCTGGCAGGGAAGGACCGTCCACACCGGAGCCTGGAAGTCCCCCGTGCACGGCCCCCGGATGGTGCGTCGGCTGAACATCGACGGAGACGGCCAAGGTGACCTGGCCGGGCACGGCGGCGAAATTCGTGCCGTCCTCGTCTACCAGCTGCAGTCCTACCAGTACTGGCAAAAGCAACTCGGTCGCGACGACCTGACCTTCGGGATCTTCGGGGAAAACTTCACCGTCGACGGCATGCCCGACGACGACGTGTGCATCGGCGACCGGTACCGCATCGGCGAAGCCGAATTCGAAGTCACCCAGCCGCGCGTCACCTGCTACCGCGTCGGCATGCGCCTGGGCGAACCCGCCATGGCCTCCCTGCTGGTCGCCCACCACCGCCCCGGCTTCTACCTGCGCGTCCTCGCCGGGGGACGCGTCCAAGCCGGCGACGAGATCACCCTGACCCGCAAGGGCCCCGAAGAACTCAGCGTCGCCGACACCGACGCACTGCTCTACCTCCCCGACCGCGACCCTGCGAAGCTGCGCAAAGCACTGAACATCCCCGCCCTCAGCCCCGGATGGCAGCAGTCCTTCCGTGAACTCGCCGCTGCCCAGCAGCCCAAACAGGAACCGGGATGGCCGGGCGAACTCACCAGCACCCAACAGCCCAGAGAAGCGCCGGGATGGCCGGGCTTCAAGACCATGCGCGTCGCCCGCATCGTCCCCGAGACCCCCACCGTCTCATCGATCTACCTCGGCACCACCGACAACACACCACTACTCGAGGCCCGCCCAGGCCAGTACCTCTCCATCCGCCTCGCCATCGGCGATGCCGCCCCCGCAGTACGCAGCTACTCACTGTCCTCCGCGCCCACAGCCAGCACCTACCGCATCAGCGTCAAGCACGAGCCCCACGGGAAAGTCAGCAGCTACATCCATGCCACGCTCCATCCCGGGGACCTCGTGGACATCGCCAGCCCCCGCGGAACGTTCGTACTCGAAGAAGGCACTCGCCCGATCGTCCTCATCTCCGCAGGGATCGGTGCCACTCCCGTGCTCGCCATGCTCCACCAACTCGCCGCCACACGAGACCCGCGCCCCATCTGGTGGATCCACATCGCCCGCGACCGCGCCCACCACGCATTCGCGGAGGAGACCCACGCGCTCCTGGCGCAACTCCCCAACGCCCACGAGCACATCCACTACACCGCCGAGGCCGCCCCACATCTCGACGAGCCCCACATCACCCAGGGGCGTCCGACCGCCCATTCACTCGCGGCCATGGGCATTCCCACCGACGCCGACGCCTACCTCTGCGGACCGCCCGCCTTCATGGACGACCTCGGCGAATACCTGCGCGATCACGGCCTGCGCCCCGAGCGGATCCATACGGAACAGTTCAGCGCCCTGCCCGCCATCAATCCCGGCGTAATGCCCACGGCCGCGATCCGGCCGCACCACCCACCCGGTCCACCGGGCACCGGCCCCCTCATCACCTTCGCCCGAAGCGGCATCATCACCCCGTGGTCACCCGCTCACGCATCACTCCTCGATCTCGCCGAAGCCTGCGACATCCCCACCCGCTGGTCCTGTCGCACCGGCGTCTGCCACACCTGCATCACCCACCTGGTGGCAGGCGACATCACCTACAGCACCCAGCCTCTCGAACTCCCCGAGGCCGGCACCATCCTCGTCTGCTGCAGCAAACCGACCACCGAAGTCGTCCTCGACCTCTAGTCGGCCAGCAACGGCACGGGCCGGCCCATTCGGCATGAAGACCTCAACCTGGCGTACACGTGAACGCCCCAGCCGCACGCGGATGAACAATCAAGCATCGAAGGGCGATACCTGCTGGGGTGTCGGCGAGACTCTTCACGGCTGATTCTGAGCGCACCAGCGGTGGTCCAACTCGCAGCGCATTCCCAACCGGAGCTGAAGCGGCACGGGCTCGGCGAGCCGGTGACCGCGCGTCGGCATGTTCAGCCGTGGACAACAAACAGCTTCAAGCCCTGTCCAGCCAAGATCCGGACCAGCCACGGGCCGGCGGCCTCCGGCGAGTAGCTGTTCACACAGGTCACACGGCATGCCACTGCTGTACCACCAGCAGACCAAGAATCTTCTGGTGTCGTACTCGCCGAAGAAGCTGGGCTTCTTCTAGACGCACAAGAAAAGGCGCCTGACCTGGGCTTTCACCCGTCAGGCGCCTTTCACTCAGCCCGCTCTCGACCGAGCCCGGCTTGCGTGCTGACTCCCATTTCCTCCCACTGCTGCACCCCTCCCGACCAGTGCTTCCGGACCGGTCACGGACCAAACCCCACCCTGGAGGGGCAACGCTCAAAGGGCTCGATGTCTCTTGTCACAAGGCTGAATGGGGGTGAACCGATGGTTTCACACGGTTGAACCTTCGCGGCTGAGGCGAAGTTGGGGCGACAACAGCGGAACCCCGTGCGGCGGCCGGACCGATCTTCTTAGCCGAAGCATGTCAGTCACCCCGAGGAGTCACCTGATGTCGAGTATCCCGTCCGCCGAGATATGTACCGTCCCGGCGAGCGACAGATCCGCACCACCCAAAGGCCACGCCCTGCGGCTCGACATCCAGGGGCTGCGCGCGGTGGCCGTCGGGCTGGTGGTGCTCTCCCACGCCGGCGTGTCTCAGATCAGCGGCGGTTACATCGGTGTCGACGTCTTCTTCGTGATTTCCGGCTTCCTCATCACGTCGCTGCTGCTGCGCGAACTCGCCACCACCGACCGGGTTTCGGTCCGTTCCTTCTACGCCCGCCGGGCACTGCGGCTGCTTCCCGCGTCGTCCCTGGTCATCACCGTCACGCTGGGCGGGGCGTGGCTGTTCCTGTCGAAGGCGCGGCTCGCCGAGTACGCGGGCGACGCCCTCGCCAGCGCGCTGTACGCGGTCAACTTCCGGCTGGCGGCGGCCGGTACGGACTATCTCGCCCAGAACAGCCAGCCGTCGCCGTTCCAGCACTTCTGGTCGCTCGCCGTGGAGGAGCAGTTCTACCTGGTGTGGCCGCTGCTCCTGCTGCTCACCTGGCGGGTCGCCCGCGGTCGGCGCCGACTGGTCGCGGTGCCGCTCGGGGTACTGTGCCTGGGGTCGTTCGCGGCGGGCGTCCTCGTGACGAACTCCTCGGCTCCCTGGGCGTACTTCGGCTCCCTTACCCGGGCCTGGGAACTGGGTGTCGGCGCGCTCCTGGCGCTGGGCACCGGCCGGCTGGAACGGCTGCCCGCCGCCCTCGCGGCCCCGCTGACCTGGCTCGGCCTGGCCTGCGTCACGCTGGCAGCGGTCTGTTACGACGGCGAGACGCCCTTCCCCGGCTACCACGCCCTCCTGCCGGTCGCCGGTACCGCGCTCGTCCTGACCGGCGGCTGCGCGCCCACCCCACACGGCGCGGGGTGGCTGCTGCGGCGGCGACCGCTGGTGTGGCTCGGCGGACTCTCGTACGGCTGGTACCTGTGGCACTGGCCGCTGCTGGTCATAGCTCCGGCGGCGCTGGGCCGCGCAGACGGCACCGCCGACGTGCCGCTCGCGCTCGGGCTGTCCGCGGCGGCGCTGGGCCTGGCGTGGCTGACCCTGCGCCTCGTCGAGAACCCGGTCCGCTTCCACCGGGCCTTCCGCAGGCGCCCCGGCCGCGCCCTGGTTCTCGGGGCCGCGCTGTCGGCTGGCGCCTCGGCGCTGTCCCTGACGGCGACGGCGGTCCCGCCGACGATCGAGGTGGGCGACCCCGCGCCCACGCTGGCGCAGGCTCTCTCCGACGCACCGGCCCCGCAGGCGCGTCTCACCGAACTCCTGGCGTCTTCCCCCACCGCCCTGCCGAGCAACCTCGCCCCGCCCCTGCCGAAGGTGAAGTCCTCCCGCTCCGCGGTCTACCGGGACGGCTGCCACGTCGACTACGCCGCCACCGGCACCCGGCCCTGCGTCTACGGCGACCGGACTTCCTCCCGTACGGTCGTCCTTTTCGGCGACTCCCACGCGGCCCAGTGGTTCCCGGCCCTGCAACGGCTCGCGACCTCACGCGGCTGGAAGCTGGTCTCGCTGACGAAGGCCTCCTGCAAGGTCGCCGACGTGACCATCGTCAGCGGCCACAAGCCGTACACCGCCTGCGACACCTGGCGCTCCAACGCCATGGCAAGGATCAAGACCTTGCGCCCCGACCTGGTCGTCGTCTCCTCCTCGGACGCCGGAGACCCGGCCCACTCAGCCACCGACCCCCTCCACCAGTGGACCACCGGCTTCGAGAACACCTTCCGCAACCTGGGTACCTCCGGCGCCCGGGTCGCCGCCCTGCTCGACACCCCATGGCCCAAGGGCGACCCGATCGACTGCGCCGCCAGGAACTCCCTGCAACTACGCACCTGCGCGAACAACTTGCCGGACACGACCCGCAACGCGACCCGCGGTACCGCCCTCCGCACCGCCGCATCCACAACGGCCGCCACAGTCATCGACCCTACCCCCTGGCTCTGCGCCCCCCGCACCGGAATCTGCCCTGTAGTCGTCGCCGACACCGCCGTCTACCGCGACGACAGCCACCTCTCGGAGGCATACGCCGATGCGCTTGCCCCGGTTCTGGCGCCATCGCTGGACCGCCTCGTAGGTGCGCCCTGAACTGACGTTTCCCCGTGATCTCGGACACTCGATCTTTCTGCCGCCAAGGCGTGTTCATGTAGTTGTCGGGTTTCGGCTGGGGTGAGGACCTTGGACACTCGTTGTCTGCACTGCGAGGGCGTGATGGTGTCGTTGCCTGTAAGAAACATGCTGGCCGGACCCAGCACCCCCGGACGCAGGTGTACTTCACCGAGAGGTGACGCTTTCGCCGCAAGTAGCGGACGCCGCAAGGGAGTTCGAGTCGCCATCCATCTCGATGTGATCGACGCGGTCCTGACCGACCACGAACACTTCGCGTAACCCGGACCGACGCCGGCGCACTCCCCCATCGCCGACCATCTCGTCGCCCATGCCGGTCTCGCCCAGCGACCCGCAGTTCAGGTCATTCGATCCGCGGCGAACAGCCGTCCCGAAGGGAAAACGCGCCGCGCATCACGTACACCACGACGACGATGTCGACGGCGGCCAGAGCAACGCTGCCGGCCGGCCGCCCCCGCTCCCACACCGCCGCGGCCGGCTTGCAGGCAGCAGCAACTCCGTTACCTCCTTACGAATCCCAAGCGGCACAGTCCACCGCGTCCGCAGGGCGCCACAGCGCGGACCTCGTGTCCGCGGGATCTGCTCACGGGCATCCACCCCGGCCCGGAACGCGCCGTGGACCCCACGACGAAGTCCGGACTCATCCTGCCGGGCCGCTACTTCACCGCGAGCGAGATCCGGCGCGCTGGAACCACCCGCATCGCTGGCTACCTGGGCAGGCACAGCGTCAGCAAGCAGACCGTGGCGCAGGCCCAGGCGGACGCCGCCGTGAACTCCGCACAGGCCCACCACGTCGCGCGTCCCGGCGAACGGCGCACCGCCGAACTCATCCGCGAACTCGCCGACGAGCCGGCGGCCGGCAAGGCCCGCCTCAAGGCACTGGAAGACGAGATCGAACAGCTGGCCACCGCCCACCCTGACGGGGCCCTCATCCGCAGCCTGGCGGGAAGTGGGGCTGGCCTCCCGGGCGACGGCGGCTGAGACTCAACCGTCCCCTCGGGTGGGACGTCCCACTTTCTCCCGGAAACGCGTGGGACGGAATCTTTGTCCGACGGCTAGGAAACGCTGAGCGCCACAGGGTCTCGCTCAGCCGATCCTGAAGACACCCTCATAGGAGAGTCCATGAATCGCACGATCCAGCGCAGCCTCGTGGCCACGATTGCGGCGATCGCGGTGTTGCCCGCTGCAGTCGTTTCCGCCGACACCGCTGCCGCGCAGCAGCGGCACACGGCGCCTCACCAGCAGATGCCCCACCGACGCACGGCCCCGCCCCAGCTGTGGGCGCCCAGCCACTCCACGACCCGGCCCGTTACCAGCACCGGCTACGTCCAGGGCCGTGTGGTAACCCGCCACATGCCGCTCAGGATCCGCTCCGGCCCGGGTACGGGCTACCGGGTCATCGGCTCGCTGCGTCCCGCCAGCACGGTCCACATCCCCTGCAAGAAGTACGGGAGCAACGTCCGCGGCAACCACCGCTGGTACAAGCTCTCCCACGGCAAGGGCTACGTCTCCGCCCGCTACGTCCGCAACGTGAGCGCCATCCCCTGGTGCTGAGCCGCTGTGCCCGCCCGCCCCGCTCACGGGGCGGGCGGGCCCGTTCCACGAAGCTCACGAGCAAGCGAGGAGACCCCCATGTCCCTTTCCCTTCCATCCAGTCCGGGCCGCAGAGCCGTCCTCGGCTTCGGAGCTGCGGTCGCACTGGCCGCCGCATTCCCCGCCGGCAGGGCAGAAGCCCAGCCGAAGGCTCAGCCGACCAGCCTGGCACCGGCGGGCAAGCCGTGGATCCAGGGTGTACGGCTGCACCACTCCACCGTGCTGCAGTCCTTCGCCTTCGACGAGCGGCACGGCCACATGTACGCGCTCCAGGTCATGGAGGGCGGCGTCCGCCTGCCGGGCGAGCCGCGCGCGTACACCCATGCCGAGCGCGCGGCCCGCGGCGACATGTGCCTGAACCGGCTCACCATGGGCGGCGCGCTCACCGGCGACATGTACCTGCTGGGCTTCGGCCACGGCAGCGCCCTCGGCGTGGAGGACACGGCCCGCCGCGCCGGCGCTCTGTGGACGGAGTGGGACGCACAGCCGGCCTCCGGCTACGGCCGCGGCATCTGCCGCTTCACCTTCACCTCGGGCCGGGTGCTGACCCGCGCCAGCCGCAGGATTGCCACGCATCGCCCGCTCCCCGGCTCCACGAACAACCAGGTTGCCCTCGACCCGGCGCACAACCGGCTGCTGCTGCGGTACAAGGTGGGCGGCAAACCGCGCTACGGGGTGTACGGGCTCAAACAGTTCGCGGCCGGGAACTTCCGGCCAGTCACCGGCTTCGCTCAGCCCGGCACCGAACTGGGTCTCCCCTTCCAGGGCATGGCGCTGTACGGCCCGTACGCCTACCAGCTGCTCGGCCACGGATACGGCACTGACAACCCCGCCGGCTCGGCCGGCGACGTCCGTCTGTTCCGTATCGACGTGCGTACCGGCCGCGTGGTGCAGCAGGTGCTGGACCACACTGCGAGGGGGCTCTACCCGCGCGAGCCGGAGGGCCTGGCTGTGCTGCGCCGGGGCGGGCCCTGGCTGTGCCTTGGCTTCACCCAGGGCCCGCCCTCGGACCGCACCTTCTCTCTGTACTACAAGCCGATCGCCCGATGACTCCGGCCGTGCGTGTGGCCGCCCTGCCCCCAGGGCACACATCAGGCGATCCGGAATGAACCGGATGCCTGATAGAAGGACTGGGAACGGCATGAAGGAGCAAGCGACGGCTCGCTGGCAGCAACTGCCCGACTCACTCGGCCCCGACGGGCAGCTGCTGGTGGAGCGGCTGCGCGACCTCAAACAGCAGACCGGGCTGAGCCTGGCCGCACTGGCCACACGCACCGCCCACAGCAAGTCCTCATGGCACCGTTATCTCAACGGCGTCAAGCTCCCGCCGCGTACCGCTGTCGAGGCGCTGGGGCGACTCGGGGACACGGAGATGGCGCCGCTGGTCGCCCTGTGGGAGAACGCCTGCCGGGCCGAGACCAGACCGCTGAGCGCGGCGCCCCAGCCCCCTGCGCCGCGGCTGCCGCCAGCGGTGGCTGCCCGGGTGCAACGGCTGCGGACGGCCGTCGTGCTGGCTGTCTCCGCCATGCTTGGCGCCGTGGCCTGCGCCGTGGGTGCCCCGGCCCTGTCGGGCGGCAGCCCGGACCGGCAAGCGGCGTCCTGCCGCAAGGAAAGCTGCCGGGGGCAGTATCCGGACTCCTCCCGCTGCAACCGGGATGCCCGCACTGAGAGCACCGTCACTGAGGATGCCTACGCCGTACGGCTCCGGTTCAGCCCGTCCTGCGCCACTGTCTGGTCCGAGGTGGAAACGGACGCGCGCGGTGGCGCCCAAGAGGTCTCGATCCGATCCGGATCGGACGAGCTGCTCGCCTCGCACCGGGACAGGGTGACGCACGGCAAAAGCAGCCCGATGCTACCCGCAACCAGCCCGAAGGGGGCCGAGGCGTGCGTCGAGATGGCGGACCGACTGGCCTGCACCGGGGCCGTACACCTCTCCGCGGATCTGCCGGAGGCCCGCTGACGCTCTCCTCCACCCATCTGCCCTGTGCGGGTGGGCCCGTGAAGCTTTCATGAAGCCCTACGGCGGAGCATGCGGCGAGTAGATCCTGCTGCCGACGTCCCCTACAGGCCGCCCTCCGCCGCCCGGCCCATGCGCCGGCGGAATCACGATCGCCTGCCACGACCGACCGGACATGACGAGGCCCCGGCAACCCACCGGGGAGCCCGCCGACCACGTCGCTGGTGTTCTGGCGCAGCGTCTGCTCCTGCTTCGCCCGGCACCGCGGCCCTGGTCTCCCACGTGTCGCCTCCAGCGGGTATCTGGCCGCCTGCAGGGAGCGGCAAACCGGGCCACCCTCGCGGCAGGCCCGGAGCAACTCGAAGATGATTGACTTCCTCCCCGATGGTGGGCTGACGCCACGGACGAATCACCGGCCCGCGCAGACCTCGGGAACAGAGCGCACAGCAGCGCCGGACCGTTAGCCGGTCCGGCGC
>NZ_JBICXE010000028.1:0-104302 GCF_043200155.1 Streptomyces sp. NPDC048473 | reverse complement strand
AGCTTCTTCCGCCCCTGCGGCCCCCGGTCCTTACGTATCTCGAAGTCCATTGCATCCCCTGAGCTGGGGTGTTGCAACGACCACTAGAACTCAAGAAGCGGTGGGGCCCTTCGACGTATTGCCCGGTGAGAGCAATGGCGGAGGATACGAGATTCGAACTCGTGAGGGGTTGCCCCCAACACGCTTTCCAAGTCTTCGTCCGGCCGTTCGGGGACAGTCATGGGCGTCCCGACCTGTGGCGGAGCCAGCGGCTACAGGCTCGCTGAACTGTGTTGTACGCCTGCGAATGCGACCGGAACTGAGACCGGACGCTCGTTCATCTACCGGCCTCCGGGCCGTACCACTGCATAGCTTGACCGGTGACGGCGGCGATGCAATCGAAGTCGTGGTCGCGGTGCAGGAGGGTCAGACCCTGGAGTTCTGCGGTGGCGGCAACGACGAGGTCCACAGCTCCCGCACTGCGGTGCCGACCGCGCTGGGTGAGCAGCCCCTGAACCTGCCGGGCGCGGTCGTACGCACGGTCATCGACGGGCGCCGAGCCGAAGCAGCCGCATGTCGTCGATGCCGCGTGTACGGTCTGCGGCGGAGCGGGTGCTGTGGAAGAACTCCAGCTCGGTGATCGGGCAGGTTGCGATGAGTCCTGCCGTGGCGGCCTGGTCCCATCCGTACTGTTCGGCGTCGCCATGAAGGAATCGGGCGAGCGCGCTGGTGTCGATCAGGAACTGGGCCGCGCTCATCGCCGGTAGTCCCTCTTGTCCGTGAAGAGGTCCAGATCGAAGCCCCCTTCGTCCGCTGCCGCGCGCAGTCGAGTGAGAGCGAGGGCCCGTCGGCGGTTCTCGAGCACCTCGCGCAGAGCGGTGTTGACCGTCTCCTTCTTGGTGCTGGTCCCCAGTGCCTGAGCCACGGCGGTCAGTAGTTCGTCGTCGAGGTCGATCACTGATGTCGCGATTCTTGGGGGCGCATCGGCGCCCGTGACCTGGCTGACGCCGGTCCATCGACGGGTACGGCCCCGCACGCGCGGCGGTCATCGCCCATTGGGGCGCGGCGCGCACTCATTCGGGCGCATCACCCGCGCCGTCACTCCCTCTCACTCTCCCCTGTGGTTTGAGTGATCTTCCGCACGTCGTCATTTGTCCTTCCGGGGCTGGTCCGCACGGCCCCTTTCCCGTGCCACCCCGCACCGTGACGACGTCCCCAGACACGATCACCAGGAGTTGTAGTGACATCACCACGACGGTGTGCCGGGCTTGCCGCCGCGGCTGCCCTGCTGGGCTCGCTGTTTCTCGGCGCTCCGGCCGCCCAGGCGGCACCGGTCGCAACGGCCGCCGATGACACGCACCGGCCACACGTCTGCCGGGGCCTGGTACCGGACCCCATTCCGTACGCCCTGCGCTCGGACTATTTCTGCGACGACTGGCGGCTCGGCCCGAAGGAGCTGCCGACCCGTGGGCTGGTGGCGAACACCCTCGACGGCTACCAGCGCCTCGGCAGCCTCACCGCGACCCAGTTCCTGAACCGGTGGTGGGACCCGGCCGCCGACACCGGCCAGGGCGACTGGCGCTACCCGGACGCCGACGGTTACGCGAAGGACCCCCAGGGGCAGCCGGTCGCTGCCGAACTCGTGCTCCACGCGGGTCAGAAGGTCGACCGCTTCGGCAACGAGGCGGGCCGCTATCTGGCACCCGCCGGCACCAAGTACGGGAAGCGGAGCATCCCGCCGTCCAGCCTCAACACCGCCGATCCGCGTCACCCGTACAACTACTACGTGTACCGCGTGACCAGGGACGTCACGGTGTGCGCGGGACCGATCGCCCCGGCGTTCGAGCAGCCCGGCCTGGGCGTCCAGTACGTGACGTCCAGCTCGTACTGCCCGAACATTCCGCGCACCTCCGTGCTGGACCTGGTGCGCAACGGGACCCTGGTGCGGCTCGCGACCTCTTAGCTTCCCGGCTGCGACGGCTGTCGCATGCCTCGTACAGATCGCCCCGGATGGGAGACTGGTTTCGTGGACCGTCATCAGCTGTGCGAGGCGCTGCGGGCAGCCGGAGTTCCCGATGCCCACTACGAGATCCCCGGCTGCCCGGGCGGCCACCCTCCGCTTGAGGGCTACTACCTGGCTCAGCGTGAGGGCGAGTGGATCGTGGGAGTCCACGAGCGCGGCAGACGCGAGGTACTGGAGACCTTCGCCGACGAAAGCCGGGCCTGTGCATGGCTCTACGAACGCCTCACCGACGAGAGTTCGCCGCCTGCCCGGCCCACAGCGACGGAGATGGACGAGCTGCTGCACGACAGTGAGGGCATCGAACGGCGAGCACAGGAGCAGCTCGAACAGGCGCTCGCGGAGAGCCGGCGCGGGACCCGCCACGACCCACCGGCCGATGTCGACTGAGCGGTGCCGACCCGAGGGGCGCCCATGTCTCCCCCGGCTCTTGCGGTCGCGTCGACATCGACCTCCTTCCCGAACGACAACGTCGGGTTGAACATCAAGTTGAGACCACGAACGTCGAAGGGCCCCACTGCAAGCAGCGGGGCCCTTCGACGTATTGCCCGGTGAGAGCAATGGCGGAGGATACGAGATTCGAACTCGTGAGGGGTTGCCCCCAACACGCTTTCCAAGCGTGCGCCCTAGGCCACTAGGCGAATCCTCCGCGGCAAACAATACAAGACGTTGAGGAGTGCTCGCGAACCCGTTCCCCTCCAGCTCACCTCGGGCTCGTCCCGGGCGGTTCCGGAAGGTGGGGCAGTGGACCGGCAGGGGTGGGGATCGGCTAAGGTGGGCATCAGCCCCTCACGTGGCGCTATCTGACTGAACTCCCCCAGGGCCGGAAGGCAGCAAGGGTAGGTCGGCTCTGGCGGGTGCGTGGGGGGCCCTTGTGTTTCCAGGGGGTGCGGCGCTTCGCCGGTCCGGGGCCGGTTGTCAGTCCGCCCGGATAACCTCGTATGTGTGTCGTCCCTTGCGCTGTACCGCCGCTATCGCCCCGAGTCGTTCGCCGAGGTCATCGGGCAGGAGCATGTCACTGACCCGCTGCAGCAGGCCCTGCGGAACAACCGGGTCAATCACGCGTACCTGTTCAGCGGTCCGCGCGGTTGCGGCAAGACGACCAGCGCGCGCATCCTCGCCCGCTGTCTGAACTGCGAGCAGGGGCCGACGCCCACGCCGTGCGGGGAGTGCCAGTCCTGCCAGGACCTCGCGCGCAACGGGCCGGGATCGATCGATGTCATCGAGATCGACGCCGCATCGCACGGTGGCGTGGACGACGCCCGTGACCTGCGGGAGAAGGCGTTCTTCGGGCCCGCGTCGAGTCGTTACAAGATCTACATCATCGACGAGGCGCACATGGTCACATCGGCGGGGTTCAACGCCCTGCTGAAGGTGGTCGAGGAGCCGCCGGAGCATCTCAAGTTCATCTTCGCGACCACCGAGCCCGAGAAGGTCATCGGCACCATCCGGTCGCGTACGCACCACTACCCGTTCCGTCTCGTTCCGCCGGGCACACTGCGCGAATATCTCGCCGAGGTCTGCGGCAAGGAGAACAGCTACGTCGAGGACGGCGTGCTGCCGCTGGTCGTGCGGGCCGGCGCCGGTTCCGTGCGTGACTCGATGTCCGTGATGGACCAGCTGCTGGCCGGCGCGGGCGACGACGGTGTGACATACGCCATGGCGACCTCGCTGCTCGGTTATACGGACGGCTCGCTGCTCGACTCGATCGTGGACGCCTTCGCGGCGGGCGACGGGGCCGCGGCGTTCGAGGTCGTGGACCGGGTGATTGAGGGCGGCAACGACCCGCGCCGCTTTGTCGCCGACCTCCTGGAGCGGCTGCGTGACCTGGTGATCCTGGCCGCCGTGCCGGACGCCGGGGAGAAGGGCCTGATCGACGCACCCGTCGATGTCGTCGAGCGGATGCAGGCCCAGGCGTCCGTCTTCGGTGCTGCCGAGCTGAGCCGCGCCGCCGACCTGGTCAACGAGGGGCTGACGGAGATGCGCGGGGCGACCTCGCCGCGCCTCCAGGTCGAGCTGATCTGCGCCCGGGTGCTGCTGCCCGCAGCCTTCGACGACGAGCGTTCGCTGCAGGCCCGGCTCGACCGGCTGGAGCGCGGCGCATCCTTCGCGACCGCCGGTACGGGGCCTGCCATGGGATACGTACCCGGGCCGGAGGCTCTGGCCCATGCCCCCGTCCCCGTCACCCCGGCCGTGCAGCCCGGCGCCGGACCCGCTGCCGCCCGTGCGGCGGCACGGGGAGAGGCACCCGCCCCCGCGACACCGCCCGCCCCCGCCGCAGCGCCCGCACCCGCCGCAGCGCCCCCGGCGCCCTCGCAGCCCGTGGCGCCCGTCGTTCCTGCCGCTCCGCAGTCGCCTGCCGAGGCCCCGGTCCCGGCTCCCGCGGGCGGCCAGCGTCCCGGCGCCTGGCCCAGCGCCGCCGCGCCGGAATCGGGCCGCCGTCCCGGTGGCTGGCCCACCGCTTCCGCCCCCGGCCAGTCGCCGGTCCCGCAGGCAGCCCCGGCCCCCGCCCCGGCCCAGGCCGCGCCCGCGGCACCGGTGCCCGCCGCCGCCGAGCCCGGCCCGGGGATGACGCAGGGCGCCGGCCAGGTACGGAACATGTGGCCGGACATCCTGGAGGCCGTGAAGAACCGCCGCCGGTTCACCTGGATCCTGCTCAGTCAGAACGCCCAGGTCACCGGCTTCGACGGCAGCACCCTGCAGATCGGCTTCCTGAACGCGGGCGCGCGCGACAACTTCACGAGCAGCGGCAGCGAGGATGTGCTGAAGCAGGCCCTCGCCGAGCGGTTCAACGCACAGTGGAAGATCGAGGCGATCGTCGACCCGTCGGGCGGCGCGGGCGCACCCCCGCAGACCGGCGGCGGCCGCCCCTCCGCCTCCGCAACGCCCGCGCCGCAGCGTCCGGCCCCCGCGCCCCAGCAGGGTTACGAACCCCGGCCCGCCCCGCACCAGCAGCCGAGCGCCGCACCCGCCGCGGAGCCCGTACCGCAGTCCTACTCCGCGCCCGAACCCCCGCGCTCGGTCGCTCCCGAGGACGACACCCCCGAGGCGGACGACCCGGACCTCGTCGACTCGGCGCTCTCCGGGCACGACCTGATCGTCCGCGAACTGGGCGCCACGGTCGTCGAGGAGTTCACCAACGAGTAGCAACGAGTGCGGGGTGCGCTCCGGGGTGCCCGGGTCGCCCGCCCGGGGCGAGCCCAGTGTGTCCACGGAGCGGCGTCCGTCAAGGTCGCGTCGCCCCGGCGGCTAGGCTGCATCCCGTGAAGGTCCTCGTCATCGGCGGCGGCGCCCGCGAACACGCCCTGTGCCGCTCTCTCTCCCTCGACCCCGACGTCACCGCTCTGTACTGCGCTCCCGGCAACGCCGGCATCGCGGAGGTGGCCGAACTGCACCCGGTCGACGCACTCGACGGCAACGCCGTCGCGCGCCTCGCCACTGAACTGGGCGCCGAGCTGGTGGTCGTCGGCCCGGAGGCGCCGCTCGTCGCCGCGGTCGCCGACGCCGTGCGCGCCGCGGGCATCCCCTGCTTCGGCCCCTCCGGTGAGGCGGCCCAGCTGGAGGGTTCCAAGGCGTTTGCCAAGGACGTGATGGCCGGGGCCGGCGTCCCGACCGCCCGCAGCTACGTCTGCACCACCCCTGCCGAGATCGACGCGGCCCTCGATGCCTTCGGCGCCCCGTACGTCGTCAAGGACGACGGTCTCGCGGCCGGCAAGGGCGTCGTCGTCACCGACGACGTCGAGGCGGCCCGCGCCCACGCCCTGGCCTGCGACCGCGTGGTCATCGAGGAGTTCCTCGACGGCCCCGAGGTCAGCCTCTTCGCGATCACGGACGGCACCACCGTGCTGCCGCTCCAGCCCGCGCAGGACTTCAAGCGTGCCCTGGACAACGACGAGGGCCCGAACACCGGCGGCATGGGCGCGTACTCCCCGCTCCCGTGGGCCGACCCCAAGCTGGTCGATGAGGTCATGCAGTCGGTGCTCCAGCCGACCGTCGACGAGCTCCGCCGCCGTGGCACCCCGTTCTCCGGGCTGCTGTACGCGGGCCTCGCGATCACCTCGCGCGGCGTCCGGGTGATCGAGTTCAACGCCCGTTTCGGTGACCCCGAGACCCAGGTGGTCCTGGCCCGTCTGAAGACCCCGCTGGCCGGTGTCCTGCTGGGCTCCGCCAACGGCACCCTCGACGAGCTGCCCCCGCTCAAGTGGCGCGACGAGGCCGCCGTCACCGTGGTCATCGCCTCGCACAACTACCCGGGTACGCCGCGCACGGGTGACCCGATCGAAGGGCTCGACGATGTGGCGGCGCAGGATGCCCCGCATGCGTACGTCCTGCACGCCGGGACCAGGCGGGACGGCGACACGATCGTCAGCGCGGGCGGCCGGGTGCTGTCCGTGACCGCGACCGGCAAGGACCTTGCAGGCGCCCGTGAGCGTGCCTACACGGCGGCGGCCCGGATCCGGCTCGACGGCTCGCAGTTCCGTACGGACATTGCCCAGAAGGCCGCGGAGGCCTGAGACCGCAGCGGTCCGGACGGGTCCGCAGCGGTCCGGACGGGTCCGCAGCGGTCCGGACGGGTCCGCAGCGGTCCGGACGGGTCCGCAGCGGTCCGGGCGGGTCCGCACTCGGATCGGACGGGTCCGCCCCAGTCGCGGCTCAGGCCCGCCCCGGCCCCCCGTCGACACCCACTGACGCGCCGCTGCCCCAAGGACAGCGGCGCGTCAGCACCTTTGCCCAAAGCCATTCCATCGAGTGACGGCTGCGCCATCCGGATGACGCCCGCCGAGGCCCCAACTAGGGTGCGGCGCAAGCATTCCGGCACTTGGCCCACTGGCATTGCGATGTCAGTGACGGGTGCCACAGTGGGGGAGTGAGCAACACCGCCGCGGGGGCAGAGGGGGTGACGTCCGGCCGTGTCCGGTACCGGTACAAGTGAGGAGTTGGGTGCGCAGAGTGCGCGCGCCCGGGCTCTCGCTCTGCTGCGCATCCGCAGCAGAGCGACAGCCGCAGCCATCCTGCCGGCGGCGGTGGCCGTCGTGCTGCTCGTCGCGGGCGCACAGGGCCATGCCGTCGGCAGCGGCTGGGACACGGCGCGCTGGGTCGTGACGGCCTGCGCGGTCGTCGTGCTCCTGCTCGCCGCGGCGGTCGCGGTCGCGATCGCACGGGCGAGGCCGGCGGTCAGTCCGACCGTCCCGCTCCCGGAGGATGCCGCCCCCGATCTCTACCGCCTGGTCAGGGACCTCGCCGAACGGCTCGGGGTTCCCGCGCCCTCGGCGATAGCGCTCACGCCCGACTGCGACAGCTGGCTGGAGGACCGCACACACCCCTCGGCGCAGCCCGCCGCAGGCCCCGCAGCGGATCAGGGAACGCGTTCCGCGGGCCGGATCCGTCGTCGGGTCCAGGCCGCTCCCGTGCTGGTCATCGGTTCGCCGTTCCTGTGGTGGATGCGGGTCGCTGAGCTACGGGCGGTGCTCGCCCCGGTCGTCGCGGGCACGGGCCCCTCCGCGCATCCCGACATAGCCGCGGCGCGTCGTTTCGTACGAGGGCTGGACGGAGCGGTTGCCGACGCGGCCGCGCCCGTTTCCGGGCCGCTGTCCCGGGTGCGCAGAGTGCCGCGGGCCTTCGTCGGCTGGGTCGCCCGGTTGCTGCTGCGCAGTTGTCGCACGCACGCCGCGGAGATGGAGCGGGGCGTAGCCGCCGCCGCGTCGGTTCGTGCACAGGGTGTGGATTACGGTCTGCGGATCGTCGCCCAGGAGCAGGTCGGGCTCGCCTACGCGGGCTGGGACCGGCTGCTCACCCGGGTCGCGCTGCCCGCCTGGCGGATGGGCCGTTGGCCGTCCCGGCTGGACGCGGGCGTCGTGTCCGCCCTCACCGAGCTCTCCCGGCGCGACCGGCTCGCCGACGGATTCACCTCGCGGCTGGGCGAGCGCCCTGCCTGTGACCTCCTGGAGGAGCCGGGCGCGGCCGACGAGGCGGCATCGCTGCTGGCGGCCCGGCTCTTCCACGGCGGCCCGGCGGAGACCGGTCCTGACTGGTCGCCGGTCGACTGGCAGCAGTATCCGGAAGAGGTGGTCGACCGGAAGTGGCGCGCCGAGGCCGCACGCCTGCACCGTGTCCTCGACTCGCTGGGTACGGAGCCCGCGTCGCCCGCCGACGGCTCCTCGGACGATCCCGACTGTCCCGCGTATCCCGTCGACGCCGGAGTGCCCACGCTGGCCCGTGTCGTCGAGCATCTGGCCGGCCGGCGTGGGAGCGGCGAGGAGCTCGCGGCCGGCATCAGCGCCGCGGTGGCCCGCGAGGAGGCGGCGGCCCAACAGCCGCCCCCGGCCGGCGGCACATCGAGCCCGGCGGGCGCCCGGAGCACCGCTCACACGGGTGGGGACGTCCTGGACTTCTGGGGCCCCGACCCCCTCCCGCTCTTCCCGCTCCAGCCGCCCCGTACGGGTACGGAACTGCTCGCCGACCACGTCGCGGCGATGGTCTGCTGCGCCGCCGTCGACACGGCGGGTGCGGCGCCCGGACTCGACTGGCTCGACGGTCCCGCGCTGCTGGTCGGCGGCGAGCGCCGGGCGGATCTGGGCAGTCCCGTCCTCAGCCTGGTCGAGGACGGGGATGCGGGGCCGCTGTGTTCCTGGCTCGCCTCGGTCGGCGTACGCATCGACAAACCCGTCCGCCTCGTCTGAACCATGAACCTCGGCGACCTCGGCGACCTCGGCGATCTCGATGACAGAGCTGAGCCACAGCATCTCCACTCTGCTCAGAGACACCGCCGCCGGGGGCCGCCGCACCCCCAATACCCGGAAGGGCACGTTCCGTTCACGTCAATTCGCGACGAACGGTGACGGAGTGCGTGCGTTATGTGATGTGCTGGGGATCGACGCTGACAGCCGGCGCATCACTGTTGGCGCACCGATGACGCACGGCCGGTGACGAATTCCAGTCATCACCGGTGGCGATCGACCGTTGTCTCACAGTTGTCTCTGGGGACTAGAGGGAGGGAAGCGGTATGGGGGCGGAGCAGATTCGCCGATGGGAGTCGGGTGCCCTCGCGCACGCCGTCTCCGACCCCTTCGGCCAGGGCCCGCTGCCATGGCTGCGCGGCAGTGAGAACTACTTCGACGACACCGGACATGTCGTCCCCTGGTACGCGGACCCCACCCTGGCCCGCAGCTCCACCGACGGCGGTACCCGTACGGCCGACGATGTGCACCGCCAGATCAAGGGCTTCATCTCCACGGGCGCCGCGGCCCCCGGAGAGGCGATCGACTTCCACATCACCGTGGACCCGCCCCAGCAGTTCTCCGTGGACATCTACCGCATCGGTCACTACGGGGGCGACGGCGCCGCCAAGATCACCACGAGCCCCCGGCTCTCCGGCATCGTCCAGCCCGCCCCGCTCACTGCCGACCGCACGGTCTCCTGCCACCACTGGTGGCAGTCCTGGCGGCTGCAGATCCCCACCTACTGGTCGATCGGCGCGTACGTCGCCGTGCTCACCACGGTCGACGGATACCGCTCCCACATCCCGTTCACGGTCCGCGACGACCACCCGGCCGATCTGCTGCTGGTCCTGCCGGACATCACCTGGCAGGCGTACAACCTCTACCCGGAGGACGGCCGCACCGGCGCCAGCCTCTACCACGCCTGGGACGAGCAGGGCCGCCTCCTGGGCGAGGAGGACGCCGCGGTCACCGTCTCCTTCGACCGCCCGTACGCGGGCGCCGGTCTGCCACTCCACGTCGGTCATGCCTACGACTTCATCCGCTGGGCCGAGCGGTACGGCTACGACATCGCGTACGCCGACACCCGCGATCTGCACGCGGGCCGGATCGACCCGGGCCGCTACCGGGGCCTGGTCTTCCCCGGCCATGACGAGTACTGGTCGGTGCCCATGCGCCGTACCGTCGAACTCGCCCGCGACGGCGGCACCTCGCTCGTCTTCCTCTCCGCCAACACCATGTACTGGCAGGTCAGCCTCTCCCCGTCGCCGTCCGGCGTCCCGGACCGGCTGCTCACCTGCCGCAAGCGCCACGGCCCGGGAAAGCCCGCGCTCTGGCGCGAGATCGACCGCCCCGAGCAGCAGCTCCTCGGCATCCAGTACGCGGGCCGGGTCCCCGATCCGCACCCCCTGGTCGTACGGAACGCCGAGCACTGGCTGTGGGACGCGACGGACGCCGGCGAGGGCGACGAGATCGAGGGCCTGGTCGCGGGCGAGGCCGACCGCTACTTCCCGCGCACCGCACTCCCCGAGCACGAGAACCGCATCCTGCTCGCCCACTCCCCGTATCAGGACAGCGAAGGGGTCAAGCGCCACCAGGAGACCTCCCTGTACCGGGCCCCGTCCGGCGCACTCGTCTTCGCCTCCGGCACCTTCGCCTGGTCCCCGGCGCTGGACCGCCCCGGCCATGTGGACCCCCGCATTCAGCGGGCCACTGCCAATCTCCTCGACCGCATCTGCAAACGCGCCTGAAAAGCAAACGCGCCTGAATAGCAAACGCGCCTGAAACGCCTCCGAGGCCACGGCACTCGGCGCCACGGACGCCCCGCTCCACCCCGCCGCACCCCGATACGGGAGAATCGGTACGACTCCTGGATCAACCTACGCGGAGGCAGCGTGTCCGGATTTGTAGAAAAGCCCGAACCAGTGCAGGTCCCGGGGCTCACCCACCTCCACACCGGCAAGGTGCGCGACCTGTACCGGAACGAGGCGGGCGACCTCGTCATGGTCGCCAGCGACCGCATGTCCGCGTACGACTGGGTCCTGCCGACCGAGATTCCGGACAAGGGCCGGGTGCTCACCCGGCTCTCGCTGTGGTGGTTCGACCAGCTCGCCGACCTCGTACCGAACCACGTCCTGTCCGCGGAACTCCCCACCGGAGCCCCCGCGGACTGGGCCGGCCGCACACTGATCTGCAAGTCGCTGCGGATGGTCCCGGTCGAGTGCGTCGCCCGCGGCTACCTCACCGGCTCCGGCCTCGTCGAGTACAAAGAGTCCCGCACGGTCTGCGGCCTCGCGCTGCCCGAGGGCCTCGTCGACGGCTCCGAACTCCCGGCGCCGATCTTCACCCCCGCCACCAAGGCGGCCGTCGGTGACCACGACGAGAACGTGAGCTACGAGGAGGTGGCCCGCCAGGCCGGCGCGGAGACCGCCGCCCAGCTGCGCCGCACCACGCTGGACGTGTACAGCAGGGCCCGTGACATCGCGCGCGAGCGCGGGATCATCCTCGCCGACACGAAGTTCGAGTTCGGCTTCGCTCCCACGGCCGACGGCGGCGAGGAGCTGATCATCGCGGACGAGGTGCTGACCCCGGACTCCTCCCGCTTCTGGCCCGCGGCCACCTGGGAGCCGGGCAGGGCCCAGCCCAGTTACGACAAGCAGTTCGTGCGCGACTGGCTGACCTCGCCGGCCTCCGGCTGGGACCGCAAGAGCGAGCAGCCGCCCCCGGCGCTGCCCCAGGAGATCGTGGACGCGACCCGGGCGAAGTACCTGGAGGCATACGAACTCCTCACCGGCACGCCCTGGCAGTAGCAGCTCCCGGAACACGAAGAAGCCCCCGGCCGAAAGGCCGGGGGCTTCTTGCTGAACCGAGCGGACGACCAGGTTCGAACTGGCGACCTCAACCTTGGCAAGGTTGCGCTCTACCAACTGAGCTACGTCCGCAAGCGCCGAAGCGCGAGGACCACTATACCCATCCGCGCTCGCGTGCGAGACGCACCGCAGCATGACGGTTCTCCGCCCCGAGCTTCGAGGCGGCCGCCGAGAGGTAGTTCCGCACGGTTCCCTGCGACAGCGACGCCCGCTCCGCGATCTCCGCGACCGGCGCCCCGTCGGCCGCGAGTTCCAGCACCTCGGCCTCGCGCGCGGTCAGCGGCGAGTCCCCGGCGGAGATCGCATCGGCCGCCAACTCCGGGTCCACATAACGGTTTCCGGCGTGCACGGTACGGATGATCCCGGCCAGCTGCCGGGCGCTGACGGTCTTCGGTACGAAGGCCCGCACGCCCGCCGCGAGTGCCCGCTTCAGATGTCCCGGCCGGCCGTGACTCGTCACGATCATCGTCCGGCAATCGGGCAGTTCGGTCCGCAGGGATGTGGCGACGCTCACACCGTCGGCGCCCGGCATCTCCAGATCGAGGACCGCCACATCGGGACGATGGGCCCGCGCCATGGCCAGCGCCTCCGGACCGGTCGCCGCCTCCGCGACCACCACGAGGTCGTCCTCCAGGGCGAGGAGCGCGGCCAGCGCGCCCCGGATCAGATGCTCGTCGTCGGCGAGCAGCACCCGTACAGCCGTCATCGTCGTTCCTCCTGAAGAGCAAGAGCCGTGCGCGACCGCGGCAGCGGGATCGTGGCCGTCAGCCGGAACAGCCCGTTCCCCGCCGGACCCGCGTCCATCGAACCGTCGAGCGCGTGAAGCCGCTCCCGCAGTCCGGCCAGCCCGGAACCGCCCGGCCCGGCGACGGCCTGCGTCGCCCCGTCGTTCTCCACCTCCAGCACCACCACGTCCGCCGAAGCGCGCAGCCGGATCACGCAGTGCCGCGGATCGCCGTGCCGCAGCACATTGGTCGCCGCCTCTCGCACCACCCAGCCGAGCGCCGACTGCACGGGCGCGGGCAGCGGACCGCCGTCATCGCCCTCCACCGCGCACTCGATCCCGGCCGCCCGCAACACGCTCTGCGCGCCCACGAGTTCGGTACTCAGATCGGCCTCCCGGTATCCCCGTACGACATCGCGCACCTCCTGCTGGGAGGCGCGGGCGATACGCATCACCTCGACCATCTGGTCCACGGCCGCAGGCTTGCCGCGCTGGGCCAGCTCCACCGCCAGCTCGCTCTTCAGTGCGATCACGGCCAGATTCCGGCCCAGGACGTCGTGCATGTCCCGGCCGAACCGCAGCCGCTCCTCGGCGACCGCCAGCCGCGTCTCCACGTCCTGCGCCTCACGGAGCTTGAACATCACGCCCAGCGACCAGGCGGACATCCGCGTGGTGACGGACATCATCCCGCCGCCGAACGCCGTGGCGATGAACGCAGACGCCACCAGCGCACCGCCGCCGCCGAGCAGATCCACCACAGCGCACACCCCGACAGCGACGGCGAGCTGCTGAAGCAGTGCCACCCACTTCTGGACGAAGAGTACGAACGCGCAGGAGAAGGGCACCACGCAGGCGCTGAGCACAAGCTCCAGCTGCGGGAAGTCACGCACGCCGGCGAACGAGGCGAGAGCCAGCATCGCCGCCGCGTTCGCCACCAGCAGTACGGCTCCGACGGCGACCAGCCGCCGGTCCACGGTTCCCCGGCCCAGATACTCCTTGAGCCCCCCGGCGGTCAGCGCCGTCCCGCAGACCCCCTGGGCGACGGCGAGGAGGATCGCCGCGGCGATCAGCGCCGCGGGCGCCGTGTCGCGCACGAGCCGTGTCACCGACATCAGGGTCTGCACCACCGCCGCGCACCACACCAGGCCGTACAGCGTGCCGCGCGTATACAGGTCGACCTTGTCGAACCCGCTGCGGCCGCGCCAGCCCCGTACCCGCCACTGCATCCACACGGCACAACCCCTCTCAGCGTCGAGGTTCCCAGCGGAACCACCTTTGCACAGCAAACACGGCCAGTACCGTCCAGGCCAGCGCGGTCAGCCCCGCCCCGAGCAGGTCATGCCCGTCCGCCCCGCCGAGCCAGCCCGCCCGTACGAGCGTCATCACCCCGGTCACCGGCAGCAGTTCGCACACGGACGCCACCCGGTCCGGCAGGACCTCCAGCGGTACGAAGAGCCCGGAACCCATCATCGAGCCGAGAAATAGCGGCAGCGTGGTGATCTGCGCCGTCTGTACGGTCCGGGTCATCGCGGACGTGGCGGCGGCCAGCGCCGCCAGCAGCACCACACCCAGCAGCAGGCCCGCGACGAGCAGTTCGGGCCGCTCGGGCGCACCGAGGCCGAAGAGCACCGCGCCGGCCAGGACCACCAGCACCGTCTGCACCAGCGCCAGCGCGACCGACGGAAGCGCGGTCCCGGCGAGGATCTCCCGGTCGGCGATCTCGCCGGTACGCAGCCGCTTCAGGACCAGGTCCTCGCGCCGCGCCACATAGGCAGCGACCAGGTTCATGTAGACGACCTGCATCAGCACCATGCCGATGCCGCCGCTGAGCGCCGCCCCGGCCACGGTCAGCCCGGTCCCGCCCAGATCGATCTGTTCCAGCGTCGACTTCATCGCCGCGACCATCGCCAAAGGCACCAGCAGCGCGACGAAGACCGCCGTCCTGTTCCGGGCGAGCAGGGTCAGCTCGGCCCGCCCGAGAGCGTTCAGCCGCCCGGACATCGTTGTGCTCGTCATGCGGCAGCCACCCTCTGCGTCTGCGAATCCGTCTCCGACGCGCTCTGCGCGATATCGAGAAATGCCTCTTCGAGCGAGGCCGACCGGGCATCGAGCCCGAGCAGCCGTACGTCCGACTCCCGCGCCCAGAGCAGCAGCTCACCCAGCGACTCCTGCAGCCGGTGGGTACGGATCTCGACCCTGTGGCCCTCGGCGGCTGCCAGCAGCGTCAGCGGAAGCCTTGCCGCCGGGACTTCTTCGGGCAGCTGGAACCGGATGCGGGCGGGGCGGGCCGCCGTCACCTCGGCGGTGGTGCCCGCCGTCACGATCCGCCCCCGGTGCATGATCGCCAGCCGGTCGGCGAGCGCCTCGACTTCCTCCAGGTAGTGCGTGGTGAGCAGGACGGTGATCCCGTCGTCGCGCAGCCCCCGTACCAACTCCCAGGTGTCGCGCCGCCCCTCTGCGTCGAGTCCGGTGGTCGGCTCGTCCAGGAACAGCACTTCGGGGCGGCCGAGCAGGGCCAGCGCGAGGTCGAGGCGGCGCCGCTCGCCGCCGGAGAGCTGCTTGACCCGTACGCGCGCCCGGTGGGTGAGCCCGACCAGGTCCAGCGCCTCACCGGTCGGCCGGGCGCCGCTGGTGCACCCCGCCCACATCCGAACGGTCTCGGTGACCGTCAGCTCGGACGGGAAGCCACCCTCCTGGAGCATCACGCCGATCCGCGGCCGGACGGCGGCGCGCTCGCGGTACGGGTCGTGGCCGAGCACCCGCACCGTGCCGCCGTCGGGCCGGGCCAGGCCCTCCAGCAGTTCGACGGTGGAGGTCTTTCCGGCGCCGTTCGTGCCGAGCAGGGCGAAGAGTTCGCCGCGCGCCACCGAGAAGGAGACACCGGACACGGCCTCGAAGCCGCCGGCATAGCGCCGCCGCACACCGCCGGCCTCGATCACAGGATCGGTCGCGGGATCGATCACGGAGTCGTTCGCGAAACCGGTCGCGAAATCTGCTGTGATGCCCGCCATGGCGCCGCCCGCACGGTCGCTGGGAATGTCGTCGCTGGTCATGCCTACAGATTTCCGCCGGATCGGCGCCGCGAGCAGTGCGAGCTGTCACCGCTGCTCATGACAAACGTCATGAGCACGAGGCAAGGAGCGCGGAAGGGAATACGACGAAGGCCCTGGTCGATATCGACCAGGGCCTCCGAACAAACCGATCAAGAGCGGACGACGAGATTCGAACTCGCGACCCTCACCTTGGCAAGGTGATGCTCTACCAACTGAGCCACGTCCGCATTGCTGCCGCTCATCGTACTCCCCTTGAGGAGATCCATCGGGCGGTGCGAGCACTACCCTACCGGATCCACCGAAGTGGTCGGTAAGAGTGATGCAGAGCGGGTGACAGGAATTGCACACTGCGCCTTCCCCCTGGAAGGGGGATGTTCTGCTACTGAACTACACCCGCACGCTGCGTGAGGTTCGGCTTTGCGGCCTTGCCCTTCGGCGTGCTCCAGACTTTAGCCGACCTGCAGGGGTGTAGCGCAAGTCGGTGGCCACGGGGTGTCGCCGAGGCGTGCGCCGGAGCGTTCGAGAGTGTTCGCCGACCGGTCCCGGCGGGCGGTCCGGGGGCCGGCCCGAACGACCCGTCCGGGCGATCCGTCCGGGGCCGGGATCTCAACTGGCTTCGCGGAACGCCTCGTAGACCTTCTTGGGGATCCGGCCGCGGGCCGGCACCTCCATCCGGTGGGAGCGGGCCCAGGCGCGCACGGCCGCCGGGTCGGGTGCGAGTGAGGTGTGCCGGTACAACACAGGGGTCTTGCCGCGCTTACCGGCATTTGTCTGCTTTCGACCGGCCGCCATGTACGGCGCCAGGACCTTGCGCAGTTTCTTTGCATTGGACGGATTGAGGTCGATCTCGTACGACTTCCCGTCCAGGGCGAAGGTGACCGTTTCCGCCGCTGCTCCCCCGTCGATGTCGTCGAAGAGGGTGACCACTACGCGCTGAGCCACGGATATCGGTCCTTTCCTACGGCAGCGGCGCGTCTGACATGCGCTGATGCCGGCCTTCCGGCTGTTAGGCGGATGCGAGTCGACCGGTGTCGACTGTTTAGGGTCAATGCTGCATTCCCCGGTAATCATTTGTACAGCGGTGGGTGCCGCATTGTGAAGCCCACCCAATTACCTCCGCGTGTCAGCCTTCTATGTGTGCTGCCGGTGAGGATTTTTTTTGCAGGACTTTCCCCGTGTGTTGTCACCGCCGATATCTGGGCGTGATCAAGGGCGCTCGATATCTACCCGCGTAGAATTTCTGGGCAGGTAGGCTGAGGGAACCTGCGGGGGTCTGGGGAGCCCCCCGGAGAAACAGCCGCACCACACCACCACCGGGAGTGCCAGTGGCACGCGTCGTAGTCGACGTCATGCTCAAGCCGGAGATCCTCGACCCGCAGGGACAGGCGGTGCAGCGTGCACTGCCCCGTCTCGGCTTCGAGGGAATCGCGGACGTACGTCAGGGAAAGCGTTTCGAGCTCGAGGTCGAGGGGCCGGTCGACGACGCCGCCCTCAGCCGTATTCACGAGATGGCCGAGACTTTCCTCGCCAACACCGTCATCGAGGACTTCACCGTGAAGGTGGAGAAGGCCGAGGAGTCGAAGTGACTGCTCGCATCGGAGTCGTCACCTTTCCCGGCACGCTCGACGACCGGGACAGCCTGAGGGCCGTACGGGTCGCGGGCGCCGAACCCGTATCGCTGTGGCACCGGGACAAGGACCTGCACCAGGTCGACGCGGTCATCCTGGCGGGCGGCTTCTCCTACGGCGACTATCTGCGGGCCGGAGCCATCTCCCGCTTCTCGCCGGTCATGGAGACGATCATCGAGAACGCGCGGGCCGGGATGCCGGTCCTCGGTATCTGCAACGGCTTCCAGATCCTGACCGAGGCGCATCTGCTGCCCGGCGCGATGCTGCAGAACAACCACCTGCACTTCATCTGCCGCGATCAGAAGCTGCGCGTCGAGAACGCGGAGACCGCCTGGACCTCGGACTACTCCGCGGGCCAGGAGATCTCCGTACCGCTCAAGAACATGGACGGGCGTTACGTCGCCGACGAGCGCGTGCTCGACGAGCTGGAGGCGGAGGGCCGGGTCGCCTTCCGCTACCTGGACAGGAACCCCAATGGCTCGCTGCGCGACATCGCCGGCATCACCAACGCTGCGGGCAATGTCGTCGGCCTGATGCCGCACCCGGAGCACGCCGTCGAGCCGCTGATCGGAACCGGTCGTACCGACGGCCTCGGTTTCTTCACCTCGATCATCAAGAAGCTGGTCAACGCATGAGCCTGGATACGGTCAAGCACGCGGCCGAGACCCCGGACGTCGCGCAGCCCTGGAAGGATCTCGGCCTCAAGGAGGACGAGTACGCCCGGATCCGCGAGATCCTGGGCCGCCGTCCCACCGGCGCCGAGCTCGCCATGTACTCCGTGATGTGGTCCGAGCACTGCTCGTACAAGAGCAGCAAGGTCCACCTCAAGCAGTTCGGCGAGAAGGTCCCCGTCAACGACGCGATGCTCGTCGGCATCGGCGAGAACGCCGGTGTGGTCGACGTCGGTCAGGGTTACGCGGTCACCTTCAAGGTCGAGTCGCACAACCACCCCTCGTACATCGAGCCCTACCAGGGCGCGGCGACCGGCGTCGGCGGCATCGTCCGCGACATCCTCGCCATGGGTGCCCGCCCGGTCGCGGTCGTCGACCCGCTGCGCTTCGGCGCGGCCGACCACCCCGACACCAAGCGCGTCCTGCCGGGCGTCGTCGCCGGTATCGGTGGCTACGGCAACTGCCTGGGTCTGCCGAACATCGGCGGCGAGGTCGTCTTCGACGCCTGCTATCAGGGCAACCCGCTGGTCAACGCCGGCTGCATCGGCGTGATGAAGCACGAGGACATCCACCTGGCCCAGGCCTCCGGCCCCGGCAACAAGGTGATCCTCTACGGCGCCCGCACCGGCGGCGACGGCATCGGCGGCGTCTCCGTGCTGGCCTCGGAGACCTTCGAGTCGACCGGCCCGGCGAAGCGCCCGGCCGTCCAGGTCGGCGACCCGTTCCAGGAGAAGCTCCTCATCGAGTGCACCCTGGAGATCTTCAAGGAGAAGCTCGTCGCGGGCATCCAGGACCTCGGCGGCGCCGGGCTCTCCTGCGCCACGTCCGAGCTGGCCTCCGCGGGCTCCGGCGGTATGCGCGTCGAGCTGGACACCGTGCCGCTGCGCGACTCCTCCCTCTCGCCCGAGGAAATCCTCATGAGCGAGTCGCAGGAGCGCATGTGCGCGATCGTCGAGCCGCAGCACGTCGGGCGCTTCCTGGAGATCTGCGAGAAGTGGGACGTCATCGCCACCGTCATCGGTGAGGTGACCGAGGGCTCCCAGCTGGAGATCTTCTGGCACGGCGAGCAGATCGTGGACGTGCCGCCGCGGTCCGTCGCCCACGAGGGTCCGACGTACCACCGCCCGTTCGCCCGCCCGTCCTGGCAGGACGCGCTGCAGGCCGACGACGCGAACAAGCTCGCCCGTCCGGCGAACGGCGCCGAGCTGCGCGAGCAGGTTCTCAAGCTGGTCGCTTCCCCGAACCAGGCCTCGAAGGCGTGGATCACGGACCAGTACGACCGGTTCGTGCAGGGCAACACCGTGCTCGCGATGCCCGAGGACGCCGGCATGGTCCGGATCGACGAGAAGTCGAACCTGGGCGTGGCCATGTCGACCGACGGCAACGGCCGGTACGCCAAGCTCGACCCGTACACCGGCGCACAGCTCGCGCTGGCGGAGTCGTACCGCAATGTCGCCGCCTCCGGCGCCAAGCCGCTCGCGATCTCGGACTGCCTGAACTTCGGTTCGCCCGAGGACCCGGACGTCATGTGGCAGTTCGCCGAGGCCACCCGTGGTCTCGCGGACGGCTGCCTGGAGCTGGGCACCCCGGTCACCGGCGGCAATGTGTCGCTGTACAACCAGACCGGTGAGACGGCGATCCACCCGACGCCGGTCGTGGCCGTGCTCGGTGTGATCGACGATGTCACCCGGCGTACGCCGGTCGCCTTCGCGGAAGAGGGCCAGCTCCTCTACCTGCTGGGCGACACGCGTGAGGAGTTCGGCGGCTCGGCCTGGTCCGAGGTCATCCACGACCACCTGGGCGGCATGCCGCCCGAGGTCGACCTGGGCCGCGAGAAGCTGCTCGGCGAGATCCTGATCTCGGCGTCCCGCGACGGCATGATCGACGCGGCGCACGACCTCTCCGACGGCGGTCTGATCCAGGCGGTCACCGAGTCCTGCCTCCGTGGTGGGAAGGGTGCCCGGCTGGTCGTGCCGGACGGTCTGGACGCGTTCACCTTCCTCTTCTCGGAGTCGGCGGGGCGCGCGGTCGTCTCGATTCCGCGCAGCGAGGAGCTCCGCTTCAACGACATGTGCGGGGCGCGGGGTCTGCCCGTCACCCGTATCGGTGTCGTGGACGGCGAGGAGATCGAGATCCAGGGCGAGTTCAGCATTCCGCTGAGCGAGCTGCGCACGGCGCACGAGGAGACCATTCCGGGTCTGCTCGCCTGACGCCTGATCCTGATCGAGGACGGCCCCGCCCGGTTCATGGGCGGGGCCGTCCTCGTTTCGTCCGGTTCGGCGGATCCGGAGCTCTGGGAATTCCGCTGGCCGCATGTGCATTTCTGACCCGTGGAATTCCGTCCACCGGCGGGGTGGTGGCGTTCTGCCGAATGGGCAGGCATTCACCTCCGGCGGTACGAGCAGGGCTCAGGCCGAGGCCGCCACCGGCGCGGGCGGCTGTTCCCGAGCCGCCCGGTCCGGCTCACGGCGTGCGGGCAGCCGGGTCGCCAGGACGGCTGCCAGGAGCATCACGCCGGTCGCGGACCGGAAGACGACGTTCGTCGAGGCGGCGAAGGCGGCCATCGCCTGCTGGTGGGAGTGGCCGGTCAGCCGGCCGATGGTGCTGGTCGTGCCGCCCGGCCCGCGGGCCGTGTACACCCGGCTGAGTACGGACCGGGCGCCGCGCGAGGGGATCTTGTCGACGCCGTGCGCCGGATCGAGATCGCGGACGATCGGCACGGTCGCCGACGAAACGATGTTCGTGTCGAGCACGGCCAGCAGGATCGTGGCGATGCGGAGCATCAAGCCGATGGCGCGCTGACGGTGGGTCATGGCTGCGGACATGACGGGACTCCCCTCCACAGCGGCGTGGCGCCGCTGTGGGCGCACCACCATGCCATAAAAATATATCTGGTCAATATTTAATCCGAGATTAATCTTCATCCTGGTACAGTGACGCCATGACTGAGGGGATGAGCCTGCGCGAGCGCAAGAAGCTCCAGACGCGACACCGTCTGCTGACCGCGGCCACCGAGCTCTTCGCCGAGCGCGGCTTCGACAAGGTCTCGGTCGCCGAGATCGCCGAGGCGGCCGAGGTGTCGAAGATGACCGTCTTCAACTACTTCGCCGGCAAGGAGGACTTGGTCCTCGCTCCCATGGAGGAGCACGTCGGCGATGTCGCACGGGTGGTACGGGAGCGGGCCCCCGGTGAGTCCGCGGCGGCCGCCGTGCGGTGTCAGTTCCTGGCAGCCATCGAGGCCCGTGACCCCTCGGCCGGGATGAGCGACGCACCGGTGGTGCTCGGACTGCGACGGCTGATTCAGGAGACCCCGGCACTGCTCATCCGGGCCCATGCGTTCTCCATGCGCTCCTTCGGTCTGCTCGCCGAAGTCCTGGTCGAGGAGGGGGAGGAGCCGTCCATCTCCCGGATCGCGGCCACCCAGCTGATCGGCACCCGCAACGCCCTCATCCACGCGAACCAGCTGCGGCTGCTGGCGGGGGAGTCGGCCGATGCGGTCGCGCCGGATGCCGTCGCGCTCGCCGAGCGCGGCTTCGACCTGCTCGACAAGGGGCTCCGCGACTTCGCGACCAGGTCCTGAGGCCGCCGGCCGGACAGGGCTCAGGGCCTGGTCGGCCCTGAGCCGCCGGACACCCCCTAGGCTCCTGGACCATGCCGCCGTCCCAGAAACGAGCCCGCCGCTACGACCCGGTCAGGACCCGCACCGCGGTCCTGGCGCAGTTCGCCCATGTCCGGGAAGCCGTCCGCGCCCTGACGCCCGGACAGCTCGCACTGCCGACCCGGCTCGGGGACTGGACGGTGCGCGAGCTGGCCGTCCATCTGACCATGGCGCTCTCGCACGTCACGCGGAATCTGGAGCTGCCCGAACCCGCCTCGCCGAAGCCTGATCTGACGCTCCTCGAATGGCCGTTCTCGACCGCGGACCGGGCCGCCCGCATCGCCGACGACACCAAGGCGCTCGCCGCGGACCGTCCGGACCTGGACGCGCTGTACGGGGAGGTCGCCGGCCGGTTCGAGGAGCTGGTGCCCGGCGCCCCCGAGGACCGGCTGCTGCCGACCCGGGTCGGTGCGATGCGGCTCGCCGACTTCCTGGTCACCCGTACCGTCGAACTCGTCGCGCACACCGACGATCTGAACGAGGCAGCCGGCCTCACCATCCCGTACGACCGGCAGGCACTCGCCGCCTGTACCCGGCTGCTCGCCGACGCCCTCGCGGAGAAGGCGCCGGGCGGCTCGGTCGAGGTGCGTGTCCCGCCGTTCGCCGTCGTCCAGTGCGTCCAGGGCCCCAAGCACACACGCGGTACGCCGCCCAATGTCGTCGAGACCGATCCGCTCACCTGGATCCGGCTCGCCACGGGGCGTACGGAGTGGGCCCAGGCACTCGACGCGGCGAAGGTCAGCGCCAGCGGCGAGCGGGCCGACCTCGCCGCGCTGCTGCCCCTGATGGGGTGAGGGGAACCGGACGACTGCCCGGACCGTCCCAGGGCCATGTGGAAACAACGTACGGCCGTCGGAGTCCTGGCCCTCCTCGCCCTGGCCGCCTGCGGTACGGAGACGGGCGCCGGGACCGGGTCCGGCGCCGGCGGTGGCGCCGTGCGGACCGATCTGCCCGTCACCGGTGTCCGCTGGGACGTCGACTCGGTGACGGTCGACGGGAAGCGGACCGCTGCCCCGTCCGACGCCCGTGTCGAGATCGACTCCAAGGGCCGGGCCACCGGAAACTACGGCTGCAACCACTTCACCGCCGATGTCCGCATCGACGGCGAGACGATCACCGTCGGGCCGGGCACGAGCACTGGGATGGCCTGCGAGAAGGACGTCCAGCGGTTCGAGGCGGCCATGTCCCGCACGTTCGGCGGCAAACTGACCGCGGCCATGGCGAAGAAGACCCTCACCCTGACCACGGAGAAGGGCGACTCCATCGCCCTCACGGCGCAGCCCCCGGCCCCGCTCACCGGCACCACCTGGACGGTCACCACCCTGGTCTCCGGCACGGTCGCCTCGCCGCTGCCCGCGGGTGCGCAGGACAAGGCGCGGATCGTCTTCGGCAAGGACGGCTCCGTACACGGCAGCTTCGGCTGCAACAGCTTCCGCGGCCGGGCGAAGGTCTCCGGCTCCACCATCACCTTCGGCCGGATCGACGGCACCAAGATGATGTGCCCGGCCCCCCGGATGAAGCCGGAGCGCGAACTGCTCGCGATCCTGGACGGCCGGACGACGTACGAGATCGACCACCGCACCCTGTCCCTCACCGCGGAGAACGGCAAGGGACTCGGCGCATCGGCCCCCGGGACAACGGGCTGACTCCTGACTCAGGAATCCGTCGGGTACGGCAACAGGCCGGCGTTCGTTCCCTTCCAGTCGCCCGGCAGCGCTGCCGGAACCCCGCCGCAGCACCGCCGCAGGCCCCCGAGAGGCCGCATACCGGGCTCCCGAGTGTGAGGCTCACCACGAAACGGATGTTCGGCCGGACTCCACGCCGGAGCGTCGACCGGCTCACCGAGCGCCACCATCCGGCCCGGCAACCCCCCTGCCCCGAGTGGCCGGAACTAGCCGGTAACCGGCCGGTGGTCCGGGCGACCGCCGCCCTGCGGCCGGTCCGCGCCCCGTCCCGCACCTCACCGCGACCCGGAAGCGATCACTCCGAGTGATCGCCCGAACCGCCCCCCGAACCGCCCTCGGGAGCGCTTCCCCGGTGCTCGGGCCCGGTATCCCGAATTCGGACCAGTGGTCGATCTCGCCTACACTCGGTGGCGTGCCCCGTGGTGATGGACGACTCAACCACGACCTGCTCCCCGGAGAGAAAGGCCCCCAGGACGCTTGCGGCGTCTTCGGTGTCTGGGCTCCGGGTGAAGAGGTCGCCAAGCTCACCTATTTCGGACTGTATGCCCTGCAGCACCGTGGACAGGAGTCCGCGGGCATCGCAGTGAGCAACGGGTCCCAGATCCTGGTCTTCAAGGACATGGGACTGGTCTCGCAGGTCTTCGACGAAACGTCTCTGGGATCGCTCCAGGGCCATATCGCGGTCGGTCATGCCCGCTACTCCACCACCGGTGCCTCGGTGTGGGAGAACGCGCAGCCGACGTTCCGTGCGACCGCGCACGGCTCGATCGCCCTGGGTCACAACGGCAACCTGGTCAATACGGCCCAGCTCGCCGAGATGGTCGCCGACCTTCCCCGCAAGGACGGCCGCGCCACCCAGGTCGCCGCGACGAACGACACCGATCTGGTGACGGCGCTGCTCGCCGGCCAGACCGATGACGACGGCAAGCCGCTCACCATCGAAGAGGCCGCCGCAAAGGTGCTCCCCGATGTGAAGGGCGCCTTCTCCCTCGTCTTCATGGACGAGCACACCCTTTACGCCGCCCGCGACCCGCAGGGCATCCGCCCGCTGGTTCTCGGCCGTCTTGAGCGCGGCTGGGTGGTGGCCTCCGAGTCCGCCGCCCTCGACATCTGCGGTGCCAGCTTCGTCCGCGAGATCGAGCCGGGCGAGCTCGTCGCCATCGACGAGAACGGCCTGCGCACCTCGCGCTTCGCGGAAGCGAAGCCCAAGGGCTGTGTCTTCGAGTACGTCTATCTGGCCCGCCCCGACACCGACATCGCCGGGCGGAACGTCTACCTCTCCCGGGTGGAGATGGGCCGCAAGCTGGCCGCCGAGGCCCCGGCCGAGGCCGATCTGGTCATAGCGACTCCGGAGTCCGGCACGCCCGCCGCCATCGGTTACGCGGAGGCCAGCGGCATCCCGTTCGGCGCCGGTCTGGTCAAGAACGCCTACGTCGGCCGGACCTTCATCCAGCCTTCCCAGACCATTCGCCAGCTGGGCATCCGCCTCAAGCTGAACCCGCTCAAGGAAGTCATCAAGGGCAAGCGCCTGGTGGTCGTCGACGACTCGATCGTCCGCGGCAACACCCAGCGCGCACTGGTCCGGATGCTCCGCGAGGCCGGTGCCGCCGAGATCCACATCCGGATCTCGTCCCCGCCGGTGAAGTGGCCCTGCTTCTTCGGCATCGACTTCGCGACCCGCGCCGAGCTGATCGCCAACGGCATGACGGTCGACGAGATCTGTACGTCGATGGGTGCCGACTCGCTCGCGTACATCTCGCTCGACGCGATGATCGAGGCGACGACGATCGCCAAGCCGAACCTGTGCCGCGCCTGCTTCGACGGTGAGTACCCGATGGAGCTGCCGGACCCGGAGCTGCTCGGCAAGCAGCTGCTGGAGACCGAGCTGGCGGCAGGCCCTGCGGCGACCGCCGCGTCCGACGCACTGCGTCGTCCGTGACGGCCCAGCCGTACACCTCTGGCCACCAGCCCCGTATTTCCACACGAAAGATCCCAGGCAATGTCTGAGACAACAGGTGCTTCCTACGCGGCAGCGGGCGTCGACATCGAGGCCGGCGACCGTGCCGTCGAGCTGATGAAGGAGTGGGTGAAGAAGACGCAGCGCGCCGAAGTCGCGGGCCTTGGCGGCCTGGGCGGTTTCGCCGGACTCTTCGACGCCTCCGCCCTCAAGCGTTACGAGCGTCCGCTGCTCGCCTCCGCCACCGACGGCGTCGGCACGAAGGTCGACCTCGCCCGCAAGATGGGCGTGTACGACACCATCGGCCACGACCTCGTCGGCATGGTCGTCGACGACCTGGTCGTCTGCGGTGCCGAGCCGCTCTTCATGACCGACTACATCTGCGTCGGCAAGGTGCACCCCGAGCGTGTCGCGTCCATCGTGAAGGGCATCGCCGAAGGCTGTGTCCTCGCCGGCTGCGCCCTGGTCGGCGGCGAGACCGCCGAGCACCCGGGTCTCCTCGGTCCGGACGACTTCGATGTCGCGGGCGCCGGTACGGGCGTGGTCGAGGCCGACCATCTGCTCGGCCCGGAACGTATCCGTAAGGGTGACGTCGTGATCGCCATGGCGTCGTCCGGTCTTCACTCCAACGGGTACTCGCTCGTCCGTCACGTGGTCTTCGACCGGGCCGGCTGGGCGCTGGACCGCGAGGTCGAGGAGTTCGGCCGGACGCTCGGCGAGGAGCTCCTGGAGCCCACCAAGATCTACTCGCTGGACTGCCTGGCCCTCACCCGTACGACCGAGGTGCACGGCTTCAGCCACGTCACCGGCGGCGGCCTGGCCAACAACCTGGCCCGGGTCGTCCCGGACGGACTGCACGCCAGGGTCGACCGTTCCACCTGGACGCCCGGCGCGGTCTTCGACCTGGTCGGCAAGGCGGGTCAGGTCGAGCAGCTGGAGCTGGAGAAGACGCTGAACATGGGCGTCGGCATGATCGCGATCGTCCCGGCCGAGTCCGTGGACGTGGCCCTGACGACGCTGGCCGACCGCGGGGTCGATTCCTGGGTCGCGGGCGAGATCACGGAGCGCGGAGCGCACACCTCGGGCGCGGAGCTCGTCGGCGGGTACGCGCGATAAGCACGGGCGGGCACACCGGGGCAGCCCGGTGGCCGCTCAGTCCTCGGTCGCCGGGATTCCAGCACGTCCGGCGATCGAGGAGAGCGTCGAGGACACCGGAATCCGCCAGAGCGGCCGGACCGGATCGGGGTAGCACAGAACCCGGTCCGGGACAGGCCCGGACCGGGTTGATGTGTCAGCGCGAGGTCAAGCGCCGCGGCGCTGTGACGACGGACCGGACTGATCGTCCTCGTCCTCGTCCTCGTCGTCGTTGTACAGATCCGCGTACTGTGCGTACGGGTCATCTTCCTCGTCGTCGTCCTCGAACGGCTCTGCGTTCGGTGGTTGACTCGAAGGCGATGCGCCCAGCTCATTGGCCAGACGCGACAGGTCAGTCCCGCCGCTGCTGTACTTCAGCTGGCGGGCGACCTTTGTCTGCTTGGCCTTTGCCCGGCCGCGCCCCATGGCTCGACCCCCTCGGTGACGGGGCTCGACGGCCCCAGAGTCTTGACACGCGTTCATGTTTCAGGACGGACTCTCGGCAGAGAGACCGTGCCCGTAGGGCTTTAACGGTACCTGCTTCCGCGGCCATACGGTACGCCGCCCGCATCACACGCCCCGGAAGAGGACCGGCGAGACGCCCTGTCCTCGCTGGTCAACTGCGATTTTAACCTCTTCTTGGCATGCGACCCGCCGACCGGCGTGAGTCTTGTCTCGCCGGTCGGCGGGTCGGCAGTCAGGAAGAGGCGAGGACGCCTGGTGGCGCCCCCGCTACCGTCAGCTACGGCGCGCTTCGGCCATTCGCTGTTCGGCGATCCGGTCGGCCGCGGCGGCCGGCGGAATGCCGTCATCCTTCGCACGTGCGAATATGGCGAGCGTGGTGTCGAAGATCTTCGATGCCTTGGCCTTGCACCGGTCGAAGTCGAACCCGTGCAGCTCGTCGGCGACCTGGATGACACCGCCCGCGTTCACCACGTAGTCGGGTGCGTACAGGATCGACCGGTCCGCGAGGTCCTTCTCGACGCCGGGGTGCGCGAGCTGGTTGTTGGCCGCGCCGCACACCACCTTTGCCGTGAGTACCGGAACGGAGCTGTCGTTCAGCGCGCCGCCGAGCGCGCACGGGGCGTAGATGTCGAGGCCCTCGGTACGGATCAGCGCCTCGGTGTCCGTGGCGACGGCGACCTCGGGGTGCTGATCGGTGATGCGGCGGACGGACTCCTCCCGTACATCCGTGATCACGACCTCCGCGCCGTCCGAGAGCAGATGCTCGACCAGGTGGTGACCGACCTTGCCGACCCCGGCGACCCCCACTTTTCGGCCACGCAGCGTCGGGTCGCCCCAGAGGTGCTGGGCGGAGGCCCGCATGCCCTGGAAGACGCCGAACGCGGTGAGGACCGAGGAGTCGCCGGCGCCACCGTTCTCGGGGGAGCGGCCGGTGGTCCAGCGGCACTCGCGGGCGACGACGTCCATGTCGGCGACATAGGTGCCGACGTCGCAGGCCGTCACGTAACGCCCGCCGAGCGAGGCCACGAACCGGCCGTAGGCCAGCAGCAGTTCCTCCGACTTGATCTTCTCGGGGTCCCCGATGATGACGGCCTTGCCGCCGCCGTGGTCGAGACCGGCCATGGCGTTCTTGTACGACATACCGCGCGACAGGTTCAGCGCATCCGCGACGGCCTCCTCCTCGGAGGCGTACGGATAGAAGCGGGTGCCGCCGAGGGCCGGGCCCAGAGCGGTGGAGTGGATGGCGATGACGGCCTTGAGGCCGCTGGCACGGTCCTGGCAGAGCACGACTTGCTCGTGGCCCCCCTGATCCGATTGGAACAGGGTGTGCAGGACGCCGTCGGTCACATCGGTCACTGTGGTGACTCCCAAGTACGAAGCGGCGGAAGAACCCTCCTGAAGGTGGGGAGGGCCGCGGACCGGCCGGCACGGCCGGTCCGACTGGGCAAGAGCGTAAGTCCTACGCGGACGTAGATCTGTTCCAGTGCCGAGGATCACCCCCCGGCGGAGTACGGGCATGACACGATTTGCTGCATGTCGGTGGTGTCTTCAGTGCTCGTCCCTTACGCGTCCTACCTCCGGGTGTACGAGCCGCTGGCCGCCTTCCCGGAGCCCGAACGCGCCCACTGGGCCCGTTACGCAGGGCGATCCCGTATCCCTACGGCCCAGGACGAACTACGCCGTTCGCTCGCCGACTTGGTGGCCACGCCGCCGGTCGGAGTGCCGGCACACGAGAGCGGGGACGCGTTTGTCGCCGAGGTGGACGGCGTGGTGTGCGTCTGCCCGTGGCGGACCAGGCTGCGCGGCTGGCTGGCGCTGGACGAGCTGATGGAGATGTTCCCCGGGCCGGTGCTGGACGCGGTGCTGCCGCCGGTGGTGCGCGGGCAGGCCGTCGCGGACCATGAGCGGTGGGCGGAGCGCAATCCGGACGCCAGGCCCTGGATCCTCACCTCGGTGTGGCAGGTCCCGGTGCGCTGGTTCGTGCTCTTCTCCGACGAGGAGCGGGAGTACGCGGAGGCGGGCGAGGGCGGTGAGCCGCCCGTGCTGCGCTACCGGACGCCGATGGTCCAGGCCCGGCGCCGGCTGGCCCGGGCACTGAAGACGCTGCGCGAGACCGTGGACGAAGGGCCGCTGACCGAGGGGCTCGTGGACGTGGGGCGCTGGCTGGAGGAGTTCCATCCGCGCGCACTGGTCGAGCTGGACTACGCGGGTCTGGTGCACGCACTGCCGGCGGAGCAGCTCGCGGGGGACCGCTCGGCCGCCGATGTGGCCGAGGGCATCACGGCGCTGCAGGCCGGCGACGCCGAAGGGGCGAGTGAGGCGTACGGGCGGCTGGCGGAGCGCTGGCGGGCGGTAAAGGATCGCCAATTCGCGAACTGACGGGACCTCATCCGCGTCTGAACCTGTGGCCCGTGTGGCACGTGAGGATGAAGAGGCGGAAGCGCACCCCAGTGGTCCTAGGACCTACGTCCCGAACCGGGCCTTTGCCTCAAGCGTGACGGATAGCACTAACGGGGCCCTTGCGCCCTTCCCCACTCCTCGTGCCAAAATAGGACAAGGAGTCCGGGGAGGGCTCCATCCGTCCAACTAAGGGCGGATTGCTCGGCATTGCACGCTATGGGGGGTCTGATGACTCCTGATCGCTCTGTGACTGATCGTCACGGTGGTGTGACTGTCCGCTATGGCATGGTCCATCGGCTTCCGTCGCTGATGAACACCTGGGAGGGCAATTCCATCGGTTTGGCCGACGTGGCTGGACGGATGGTGTAGTTGTAGTGCCGAGGACAAGCCGTTCGTCCTATAACCGACTCGGCCCGCGTCCGCCATTTCGGGCAACGTGGGTCAAGGTGCAGAATTTAGAGGAAAGAACCGAGATGGTTCGGTTCTCCCGAGGAGGCCGCTCATGACCGCTCGCACCCCTGATGCCGAGCCGCTGCTGACCCCGGCTGAGGTTGCCACGATGTTCCGCGTGGACCCGAAGACGGTTACCCGCTGGGCCAAGGCGGGCAAGCTCACGTCCATCCGCACGCTCGGTGGACATCGCCGGTACCGCGAGGCAGAGGTCCGCGCACTGCTTGCGGGTATTCCGCAGCAGCGCAGCGAGGCCTGACATACCCCTGTCGCCGCGCCACAACTGGGCTTCCGGGTCCCCCAACCCGTACAGGCCCACCCATAGCTCCAAATGACGGGCGCCCGCCCCAACGGGCGCCATACCTGTGCAATACGGGTGCGTCGTTCGATCGCGCTGGACTCCGCCGGGTCCAGCGCGATCTTTTTTGTGCTCCCACGACCCCGGATGCCTTCCCCGTCCCCGCCGCCCGGGGCGGCTCGGACGCCGCTGAAAACCGGGCGTCCGGTTGGCTCCGGCCGAGGTGCCGTGCGGGCTTGCGCGGGTCTGTGCGGGGCTGTTCCCGACCGCCCCGGGGAAGCCGGGCCGGGACGGTTCGGAAGGTCTCGTGGCACTCCCATCCGAGTGGTGCAATTGCACATATTAAATTCGCCAGTTGTAGGAAGGGAGTAAAGTCACCCCTTCTCAAAACTCATTCGGTGACTCCCGTCACACTGCATCAGTCTTGCCAAGTACGAGCCTGCCACCTTCAGGAAGCGGAATGCCTCGCCATTGGTCACCCTGGCGAGGGACTTTCGTCCTGGGTCCCCCGGCCTTCCTGGACGCCGTCCTGGCGCCCGGAGCGCAGGACCGGCGGCCGGGACGGGGAAGCGGTCCGGGAGGCCGTCACGGGCTCCATGGCGAGCCGCAGGAGCCGATGGCAGATCGGACAGTGGCGAGTGAGGTGGCGGTAGCCGGAAGCGGCAGCCAGATGGGCGCGCAGGAGCGCACGGGTCTCGTGCTCGGTGGACGCCGCCATACGCGCCACCTCCTGGTGGACCGCCGCCCCGCGTCGGGAACAGGGGCAGCCCCTGCTGTCTGAGTACCCGTCGGCGGTTGCCGGAGTCAAGACGCGCGAAAGCCCGGATCCAGAAGGATCCGGGCTTTCGTTACTGCGGTCCTGACGGGATTTGAACCCGCGGCCTCCACCTTGACAGGGTGGCGAGCACTCCAAGCTGCTCCACAGGACCAGGTTTTCGCGGCTACCTTGCGGCTGGCTGCGAAGACAGACTGTACAGCAGGTCAGAGGGTCCGGTCGACCTCACTGAAGGTGGTGGTCCCGTTACGGCTCCGACCGAAGCCGTCTCACGGGGCCGCCGCGTCGATCGCCTTCACGATCCGCTTGTCGGAGACGGGATAGGCCGTCCCCAGGGCGTGCGCGAAATAGCTGACCCGGAGCTCCTCGATCATCCAGCGGATGTCCAGGACCTCCTGCGGAACGGGCCTGCCCTGCGGCATCTGTTCGAGCAGCCAGGCGTACTCGTCCTGCATCTCGTGGACCTTCTCCATGCGCGTGGTGTCGCGCTGGACGGCCGTCGGCATCTGCTGGAGCCGGCGGTCCACGGCGACCAGATAGCGCATCAGGTCGGGCAGCCTGCGCAGCCCGGTCGCGGTGACGAAGCCCGGCGGTACGAGGGCTGCGAGCTGGTCCCGTGCATCGGTGACGTTGTTGACCAGGACGAGGCTGTTGGTGGCCTTCAGGCGCCGCTCGCAGGCCTGCCAGGCGGCCAGCACCTG
Organism: Streptomyces sp. NPDC048473; assembly: GCF_043200155.1. Classification (NCBI taxonomy): domain Bacteria; kingdom Bacillati; phylum Actinomycetota; class Actinomycetes; order Kitasatosporales; family Streptomycetaceae; genus Streptomyces; species Streptomyces sp. NPDC048473. The sequence goes on along the minus strand of NZ_JBICXE010000028.1, from coordinate 73,118 downwards.
CTGCACCTGCTTGACCGTGTGCTCGGTCAGCGCGACGAGGTCGGCGCGCACCTTGTCGTACAGCTTGCGGAACGACTCCTCGTCCCAGGCCGGGCCGCCGTGCGCGCCGATCAGCCGGTCGGCGGCCGCCGTCGCGCAGTCCTCGAAGAGCGCCTGGATGGAGCCGTGCGGATTGCGGGACAGGGCCAGCTTCTGCTGGTTCGTCAGCTTGTCCGAGGCGAACTTCGCCGGGTTCACCGGGATGTTCAGCAGGATCAGCTTCCGGGTGCCGCGCCACATCGCCTGCTGCTGCTCGGCCTCGGTGTCGAAGAGCCGTACGGCGACTGTCTCACCCTGATCGACGAGAGCCGGGTACGCCTTGACCGGCTGGCCGGCCCGCCTGGTCTCGAAGATCCGGTTCAGCGTGCCGATCGTCCAGTCCGTGAGGCCCGAACGCTCGATGGACTCGCCCGAGGGCCCCGCGGTGGCTGCGGCGGCCTGGGAGAGGGCCTGACGGGCCTTGGGCCGCAGCTGGAGCTTCAGCGCCTCCAGGTCCTTGTCCTCGGCCACCTTGCGGCGCCGCTCGTCGACGATCCGGAAAGTGATCTTCAGGTGGTCCGGGATGCGGGTCAGGTCGAAGTCGTCGGCGTCGACCGGGACGCCGACCATGCGCTGGAGCTCCCGGGCCAGCGTGAGCGGCAGCGGCTCCTGGAGGGGGACCGCCCGGTCCAGGAACTTGCCCGCGTAGTTCGGCGCGGGGACGTAGTGCCTGCGGATCGGCTTGGGCAGCGAGCGGATCAGCTCGGTGACCACTTCCTCGCGCAGGCCCGGGATCTGCCAGTCGAAGCCCTCGGCGGTGACCTGGTTGAGCACCTGGAGCGGAACGTGGACGGTCACACCGTCGGCGTCCGCGCCGGGCTCGAACTGGTACGTCACCTTGAACTTGAGCTTCCCCTGCCGCCAGGAGTCCGGGTAGTCGTCCTTGGTGACCGCCCCGGCCTTCTCGTTGATGAGCATCGAGCGCTCGAAGTCCAGCGCGTCCGGCTCGTCGCGGCGCTTGTGCTTCCACCAGGAGTCGAAGTGCGCCCCGGAGACCACGTGCTCGGGGATGCGCTGGTCGTAGAAGTCGAAGAGCGTCTCGTCGTCCACGAGGATGTCGCGGCGCCGGGCGCGGTGCTCAAGCTCCTCGACCTCGCCGAGGAGCTTGCGGTTGTCGTGGAAGAACTGATGGTGCGTCCGCCAGTCGCCCTCGACCAGGGCGTTGCGGATGAACAGATCGCGGGAGGCCTCGGCGTCGATACGGCCGAAATTGATCTTGCGCTGGGCGACGATCGGTACGCCGTACAGCGTGACCCGCTCGTACGCCATCACCGCCGCCTGGTCCTTCTCCCAGTGCGGCTCGCTGTAGGTGCGCTTCAGCAGATGCTGGGCCAGCGGCTCGATCCACTCCGGCTCGACCTTGGCGTTGACCCGCGCCCACAGCCGGGACGTCTCGACCAGCTCGGCCGACATCACGAACCGCGGCTGCTTCTTGAAGAGCGCCGATCCGGGGAAGATCGCGAACTTGGCGCTGCGGGCACCCAGGTACTCGTTCTTCTCGGTGTCCTTCAGCCCGATGTGCGAGAGCAGCCCGGCCAGCAGCGAGGTATGCACCGACTGCTCGGGCGCGTCCTCTTCGTTGAGATGGATGCCCATCTGCTTGGCGACCGTACGCAGCTGCGAGTAGATGTCCTGCCATTCGCGGATGCGCAGGAAGTTCAGATACTCCTGCTTGCACATCCGGCGGAAGCTGGACGAGCCGCGCTCCTTCTGCTGCTCACGGATGTACCGCCACAGATTGAGGAACGCCAGGAAGTCGGAGGTCTCGTCCTTGAAGCGGGCGTGCTGCTGATCGGCCTGTGTCTGCTTGTCCGAGGGCCGCTCGCGCGGGTCCTGGATGGAGAGCGCGGCCGCGATCACCATGACCTCGCGGGCACAGCCGTTGCGCTCGGCCTCGATGACCATGCGGGCCAGGCGCGGGTCGACGGGCAGCTGCGAGAGCTTCCGCCCGAGCTGGGTCAGCCGTTGCCCCTTCTTCCCCTCCTGGGGGGACTTCTCCTCCAGGTCGAGTGCGCCGAGCTCCTGGAGGAGCTGGATGCCGTCGCGGATGTTTCGGTGGTCCGGCGGGTCGATGAAGGGGAACTTCTCGATGTCGCCGAGGCCGGCCGCGGTCATCTGGAGGATGACGGAGGCCAGGTTCGTACGCAGGATCTCGGGGTCGGTGAACTCCGGACGGGTCAGGAAGTCGTCCTCGGAGTACAGCCGGATGCAGATGCCGTCCGACGTACGGCCGCAGCGGCCCTTGCGCTGGTTGGCGCTGGCCTGCGAGATCCGCTCGATCGGCAGGCGCTGGACCTTGGTGCGGTGGCTGTAGCGGGAGATCCGGGCGTTGCCCGGGTCGATCACGTACTTGATGCCGGGGACGGTCAGCGAGGTCTCGGCGACGTTCGTCGCCAGAACGATCCTGCGGCCGGTGTGGCGCTGGAACACCCGGTGCTGCTCGGCGTGCGACAGGCGCGCGTAGAGGGGGAGCACCTCGGTGTGGCGGAGGTTCTTCTTGTTCAGCGCGTCCGCGGTGTCGCGGATCTCGCGCTCGCCGGAGAGGAAGACCAGGACATCGCCGGGCCCCTCCGACTGGAGCTCGTCGACGGCGTCGCAGATCGCGGTGATCTGGTCGCGGTCGGAGTCCTCGCCCTCTTCCTCCAGGAGTGGCCGATAGCGCACCTCGACCGGATACGTACGCCCGCTGACCTCGACGATCGGCGCCTCGCCGAAGTGGCGCGCGAACCGCTCGGGGTCGATCGTCGCCGAGGTGATGACGACCTTCAGATCCGGGCGCTTGGGCAGCAGCCTGGCCAGGTAGCCGAGCAGGAAGTCGATGTTCAGCGACCGCTCGTGGGCCTCGTCGATGATGATCGTGTCGTAGGCGTGCAGCTCGCGGTCCGTCTGGATCTCGGCGAGCAGGATGCCGTCCGTCATCAGCTTGACGAACGTCGCGTCGGGGTTCACCTGGTCGGTGAAGCGGACCTTCCAGCCGACGGCCTCGCCCAGCGGGGTCTTCAGCTCCTCGGCGACGCGCTCGGCGACCGTACGGGCCGCGATCCGGCGCGGCTGGGTGTGCCCGATCATGCCCCGGACACCGCGCCCCAGCTCCATACAGATCTTCGGGATCTGCGTGGTCTTGCCGGAGCCGGTCTCCCCGGCGACGATCACGACCTGGTTGTCGCGTATCGCCTCCAGGATCTCGTCCTTCTTCTGACTGACCGGGAGCTGTTCCGGGTATGACAGGGCGGGCATCCGCGTGGCACGCAGTGCGAGCCGCTCGGCTGCCTTTCCGGCCTCGGTGGCGATCTCGTCCAGCACGGACTGCCGGGCCTCGGGCTTACGGATGCGGCGCGCCCCTTCGAGACGGCGGCCGAGCCGGTGCGCATCGCGGAGCGAGAGCTGTCCGAGCCGGTACTGGAGATCAGCGAAGGAAGTAGACATACGGAGCCCAGGATCTCACCCGGGCCCGAAGAACGGCGAACGTATTTCGTGCGGTCCGGGTCACCACATGGGCACTGCGCGGAGGCGCGGGGTCACAGCACGTACCATTTCGGGCAGCTGACCACCCGTTGCCCCTGTCCCTGTTCGGAAAGGCCGGTCGCCGTGTCCCGTACACAGTGGTGCTGCCTGATGGCGGTGCTCGCGGTCGTACTGGGGCTGTTCTGCGGGCCGGCGACGGCTGTCGCGGGTGATGCGGGACGTACGGCTGTCGCGGCTGCTGAGGCCGGCGCCGGAAGGGTGGCCGCTTCGGAGAGCCCCGTCCCGGCCGTCGTCCCGGCCGTCGTCCCGGCCGTCGTCCCGGCCGTCGTCCCGGCCGTGGACCGGCACGGGGCCCCGGGGTGCGGCAAGAGCCGGAAGCACGAGGACGGCGAGCCCGCTCTGCCGGGCCGGGCCCGTGCGGCGCACGACCAGGCGCCCGGCCTCGCCGAGTGGGGCCTGCCCGCCGCCATCGGACAGGGGCCGGTCCGCCCGCCCGTACGGATAAAGCTGCGCGGTCCCGCGGCTGCCGCGCCCACTCCGGTCGAGCTCTCCGTACTGAGGGTGTAGACGGCCGCTCTCCCACCGGCTGTCCCTCTTCCCTCCCGCATCATCAGCACGGAGTCCCGCATGCCCAAGCCCACGTCCTCGCGTACACCGTCATCCAGGAAGCCGCTGATCTACGGCTCCGGAGTTGTCCTCGCCGCCGCCCTGCTCGGCTTCGTCTCCTACCGGGCCACCGCCCCCGACCACTCGGGTTCTTCCTCTTCCTCCTCGTCGGTCGCCGAGGTCACCGCGGACCCGGACGCCGGCGTCTATCCGGAGCTGGCGAAGCTCGCCCGGCGCGACGCCGGTGACAAGCTCGCGCAGGGCCGGGTGGACGCGCCCGTCGTCCTCATCGAGTACGCCGACTTCAAGTGCGGCTACTGCGGCAAATTCGCCCGCGACACCGAACCGGCCCTGGTGAAGAAGTACGTCGACAACGGCACCCTGCGCATCGAGTGGCGCAACTTCCCGATCTTCGGCGCCGAGTCCGAGGCCGCGGCCCGCGCCGCCTGGGCCGCCGGGCAGCAGGGCCGCTTCTGGCAGTTCCACCGTGCCGCGTACGCCGAGGGAGTCAAGGAGAAGGGGTTCGGCAAGGACCGGCTGAAGGTGCTCGCCCAGCAGGCCGGGGTCGCGGACCTCGACCGGTTCGCGCGCGACGCCGACAGCGCCGCCGCCTCCGCCGCTGTGGGCAAGGACCAGAAACAGGGGTACGGGATCGGCGCGACCTCCACCCCGTCGTTCCTGATCAACGGCCGCCCGATCGCCGGAGCCCAGCCGATGGAGACCTTCACCCAGGTCATCGAGGAGGCGGCCGAGAAGGCCCGCAACACCGAGGACGCCAAGAGCGGCAAGGACACCGAAGGCGCCGAGGGCAGCGCGAAATGACGGCTGACATCGGCTACTTCGCGGCCCTCCTCGGCGGGCTGCTCGCCCTGGTCAGCCCGTGCAGCGCGCTGCTGCTGCCCGCCTTCTTCGCGTACTCCATCGACTCCACCTCGCGGCTCCTGGCCCGGACCGGCATCTTCTACGCCGGTCTGGCCACCACTCTCGTCCCACTCGGCGCCGCGGGCTCGTACGCCGGACGGCTCTTCTACAGCCACCGTGACGCGCTCGTCCTCGGCGCCGGGTGGCTGATCATCGTGCTCGGCCTCGCGCAGATCGTGGGTCTGGGCTTCGCCTCGCGACGGATCGCCGCCCTCAGCGGCCGGATCCGCCCGACCACCGCCGTATCGGTCTATGCGCTGGGCGCCGTATACGGACTGGCCGGTTTCTGCGCGGGCCCGATCCTCGGCAGCGTCCTCACTGTGGCGGCGGTCAGCGGCAGCCCGGTCTACGGCGGACTGCTGCTCGCCGTCTACGCCCTGGGCATGGCGGTCCCGCTCTTTCTGCTCGCGTTGCTCTGGGAACGCTTCGACCTGGGCCGGCGGGCCTGGCTGCGGGGCCGCACCTTCCGGCTCGGCCGTTTCGAGCTGCACACCACGACGCTGCTGTCGGGGCTCTTCTTCATCGGTCTCGGCGCGTTGTTCCTCGCGTACGACGGGACGACGGCGCTGCCCGGACTGCTGGACGTGGACGAGTCGTTCGCCGTCGAGCAGTGGGCCCAGCGCATCGGAGAGCATGTGCCGGATGCGATGGCGCTGGTGGCCGTGGTCGCCGTGGTGCTGCTGGTGCTGGCGGTACGGGCGTGGCGCGGCCGGGGCGTGAACTCGGCGGACCGGGAAGAGGCCTGATACGACGAAGGCCCCGTCCAGTGGACGGGGCCTTCGGGTGGTGGCTGGGGCCGGGATCGAACCGGCGACCTATCGCTTTTCAGGCGATCGCTCGTACCAACTGAGCTACCCAGCCACGCAGCTCACAAGGGCTGCAGCGGTCCTGACGGGATTTGAACCCGCGGCCTCCACCTTGACAGGGTGGCGAGCACTCCAAACTGCTCCACAGGACCAAGCAATGTGCGAGACAAGTCTCGCACATGTTAAAGCGTGCCCCCAACGGGATTCGAACCCGTGCTACCGCCTTGAAAGGGCGGCGTCCTGGGCCACTAGACGATGAGGGCTAAGGGCCCACCTGCGCGCTTTCCAGCGCGTCGGGGACGTCAGAAGCATATGGGATGGCAGCGGCTATCGCCAAAACGGTTTACGGCGAGGTCGTGGGAGGGGTGGCGCAGCGGCCCCGGCCCAGGTGGTTCGGTCCGGGGCGCGCCGGGCGGCCGTACGGGACAATGACGGGGTGCTGGAGATGACGCGCGAAGAGTTCGAAGAACTGGTCGCCGAGGCGCTGGACCGGATCCCGCCGGAGCTGACGCGGCTGATGGACAACGTTGCGGTGTTTGTCGAGGACGAACCGGACCCGGGCGATCCGGAGCTGCTCGGGCTCTACGAGGGCACGCCGCTGACCGATCGCGGCGAGTGGTACGCGGGGGTGCTGCCGGACCGGATCACCATCTACCGCGGGCCGACGCTGCGGATGTGCGAGTCGCGCGAGGACGTCGTCGCCGAGACCGAGATCACGGTCGTCCATGAGATCGCCCACCACTTCGGCATCGATGACGCGAGGCTGCACGCGCTCGGCTACGGGTGAGCGCAACGAGCGCCGTGCGAGTGCTGTGAGCGCGGTGCGGGTGGCGCGCAGGAGGCGTGCGGGAGGTGTGCGGGCCGGGCGTGGGGCGTGTCCCCGGCGGGGCAACGGGAGTTGGGCACGACGCCCCCCGCTTTTCCCGTACCGCTCCGCCCCCTCTTCGTACCTCCGGAGGTGCCTCCCGTGCGCCAGTTGTCCGCCCCCGTCCGATGGGCGGCCGTCATCGCAGTGACGGTCGCCGCGTCCACAGGCTGCATGAGCGTCGGCGACGACGGAGCGAAACCGGCGCCGTCGCCGTCGTCCGGGCCGAAGGGGAGCGCGGCCGGGCCGGACGGCGGCACCGTGGCGGGCACGGGCGGCGCCCGTACCGGTGGTGGCCGTGCCGAGGCGCATTCCGAACGGGAGGCGGCCGAATCTCCGGAGCCGAGCGGCTCCGTCGGCCCTTCGGGCCCGCCCGGCGGCGTACGCCCCGGCGTGAAGCCGGGTGGTCCGGGGTCGATAGGAGATGGCGGGCTGCCGGTGCCCTCGGTCTCGCAGCCGGCGCCCGGGGTGCCGCAGCAGCCCGAATCCCCGCCGCCGTCCGGGCCGGCCTCCCCCGAGCCGCCCGCCTCCCCGGAGCCGGAGCCCTCGGAACCGTCGCCGCAGTCGTCCGCCTCGTCGGCGGCTCGGCTCCGCAACGACGCGATGAGTGCGCCCAGCGAGCCGGCGTCGCTGCGGACGCCGGACGTTTCACCGCAGGTGGGACCGGTGTAGCAGGGGGTCGGGGGAGGGTGGTTTGCGCAATGTGGGGGTGAGTGCGTATGGTAGTAGATCGTTTGATCCCATTGCCCGGCGCCGAAACAGAAGCGCGCCGTGTGGCGCGTACTCTCCCTTGCCGTGGCTGGACCGCATTGAGGCGGTCGAAATTGCGAATCACGGAGTTACGGGCGCGTGCCGAGACTCCGGAAGGTTTCGCATTTCGCATGTCAATTTCCAGTTCTGACCACACCGTCATGCCCGAGAACATCGAGAACGACGAGATCGTCGAGGCCGCAGAGGCCGTCGTCGCCGAGTCCGCCGACGCTATCGAGGCCGACGCCCCCCAGGCCGAGCAGGCCGAGCAGGCCGACATCGACTCCGCCGTCGACGCGGACGATGCAGACGACGCGGACGACGCGGACGACGCCGAGCCGACCATCACCTTCGCCGACCTGGGCCTGCCCGAGGGCATCGTCCGCAAGCTCGCGCAGAACGGTGTGACCGCGCCCTTCCCGATCCAGGCCGCGACCATTCCGGACGCCCTGGCCGGCAAGGACATCCTCGGCCGTGGCCGTACCGGCTCCGGCAAGACCCTCTCCTTCGGTCTGCCGACCCTGGCCACGCTGGCCGGCGGCCACACCGAGAAGAAGAAGCCCCGCGCGGTCATCCTCACCCCGACCCGTGAGCTCGCGATGCAGGTTGCGGACGCGCTTCAGCCGTACGGCGACGTTCTCGGCCTGAAGATGAAGGTCGTCTGCGGCGGTACGTCGATGGGCAACCAGATCTACGCGCTGGAGCGCGGTGTCGACGTCCTCGTCGCCACCCCGGGCCGGCTGCGCGACATCATCAACCGGGGCGCCTGTTCCCTGGAGAACATCCAGGTCGCCGTACTCGACGAGGCCGACCAGATGTCCGACCTGGGCTTCCTGCCCGAGGTCACCGAGCTGCTCGACCAGATCCCCGGTGGCGGTCAGCGGATGCTCTTCTCCGCCACCATGGAGAACGAGATCGGCACGCTGGTCAAGCGCTACCTCACCAACCCGGTCAGCCACGAGGTCGACAGCGCCCAGGGCAACGTCTCGACCATGTCGCACCACGTCCTCGTCGTGAAGCCGAAGGACAAGGCGCCGGTCACCTCCGCCATCGCCGCCCGCAAGGGCCGCACGATCATCTTCGTCCGCACCCAGCTGGGCGCGGACCGCATCGCCGAGCAGCTCATCGAGGCGGGCGTGAAGGCGGACGCGCTGCACGGCGGCATGACGCAGGGCGCCCGTACCCGCGTTCTTGAGGACTTCAAGAAGGGTTACGTCAATGCGCTGGTCGCGACCGACGTCGCCGCCCGCGGTATCCACGTCGACGGCATCGACCTGGTCCTGAACGTGGACCCGGCCGGTGACCACAAGGACTACCTGCACCGCTCGGGCCGTACCGCCCGTGCCGGCAAGTCCGGTGTCGTCGTCTCGCTGGCGCTGCCGCACCAGCGCCGTCAGATCTTCCGCCTCATGGAGGACGCGGGCGTCGACGCCTCCCGCCACATCGTGCAGGGCGCGGGCGTCTTCGAGCCGGAGGTCGCCGAGATCACCGGCGCCCGTTCCCTGACCGAGGTCCAGGCCGACTCCGCGAACAACTCCGCCAAGCAGGCGGAGCGCGAGGTCGCCGACCTGACCAAGCAGCTGGAGCGCGTCCAGCGCCGCGCCGGTGAGCTGCGCGAGGAGGCCGACCGCCTGGTCGCCCGTGCCGCGCGCGAGCGGGGCGACGACCCCGAGGTCGCGGTGGCCGAGGCCGCCGCCGAGGCGGAGGCCGCGATCGAGGCCGCCGTCTCCGTGCCGGAGCAGCCCGCCGCCCGTGACGACCGTCGCGACGACCGCGGCAACTTCGACCGCCGGGACAACCGCGGTGGCGACCGCGGCGGCGACCGTGGCGGCTACCGCGGTGGCAACGACCGTCGTGACGACCGCGGTGGCGACCGTGGTGGTTTCCAGCGTCGTGACGACCGTTCGTCGGGTGGCTTCCGCTCCGGTGGCAGCGACCGTCCGTCGTTCAACCGTGACCGTCGTGACGACCGTCCGTCGGGCGGCTTCCGCTCCGGTGGCGGCGACCGTCGTGACGACCGTGGTGGCCGTTCCTTCGAGCGCCGCGACAACGACCGTCCGTCGTTCAACCGCGACCGTCGTGACGACCGTCCGTCGGGCGGCTTCCGCTCCGGTGGCAGCGACCGTCCGTTCAACCGCGACCGTCGTGACGACCGTCCCTCCGGCGGCTTCCGCTCCGGTGGCAGCGACCGTCCGACCGGCCGCCGCGACGACCACCGTGGCACCGGCACCGGCACCAACACCGGCACCAACACCGGTTCCTTCGGCCGCCGCGACGACAAGCCGCGCTGGAAGCGCAACGGCTGAACGCGCTGAAGCAGACCTGCTGAAGGTCTGCTGAAGTTCTTCGGAAAGCGGGCCCGCTCTTTACGAGTGGGCCCGCTTTTCTTTTCGCTTCCTCGAGGGCGGCGACGGCAAGGGGCCGTTCGACCCGGCACGGACTTCGTGAGGTGGGGCCGGCGGCCGTTCGGCGCGCGCAGTCCGTATACAGCTTTCGCGCCGGGCTGCATGGCGCTGCCGTAGGGCGTTGTATTTGGGTCAGGATCCGGCACATGCCATGCCCCCGGTGGGGGAATCGCTCGGGGCATGACAATCAACTCCCCAGTGCCACCGGCGAGTTCATCCGGATCCGATGAAGCGAGGCTCGCCGAACTCGGATACACCCAGGTTCTCGCCCGCCGCATGTCGGCATTCTCCAACTACGCCGTCTCGTTCACGATCATCTCGGTGCTCTCCGGCTGTCTCACGCTCTACCTCTTCGGCATGAATACGGGCGGCCCCGCCGTCATCACCTGGGGCTGGGTCGGTGTCGGCCTGATGACGCTGTTCGTCGGCCTGGCGATGGCCGAGATCTGTTCGGCGTACCCGACCTCCGCCGGCCTCTACTTCTGGGCCCACCGGCTGGCCCCGCCGCGCTCGGCGGCGGCCTGGGCCTGGTTCACGGGCTGGTTCAACGTCCTCGGCCAGGTCGCCGTCACGGCCGGGATCGACTTCGGGGCGGCGTCCTTCCTGGGCGCGTATCTGAACCTCCAGTTCGACTTCGAGATCACGCCCACCCGTACGATCCTGCTCTTCGCAGCGATCCTGCTGCTGCACGGTCTGCTCAACACCTTCGGCGTTCGCATCGTCGCGATCCTGAACAGCGTGAGCGTGTGGTGGCACGTCCTCGGGGTCGCCGTCATCGTCGGCGCCCTGACCTTCGTACCGGACACGCATCAGTCGGCGTCGTTCGTCTTCACCGAGTTCGTGAACAACACCGGCTGGGGCAGCGGCTTCTATGTCGTGATGATCGGCCTGCTGATGGCCCAGTACACCTTCACGGGCTACGACGCCTCCGCTCATATGACGGAGGAGACCCACGACGCGGCCACGGCCGGCCCGCGCGGCATCGTCCAGTCGATCTGGACCTCCTGGATCGCCGGCTTCGTGCTTCTCCTCGGCTTCACGTTCGCAATCCAGTCGTACGACGGAGCGCTGAACTCCCCGACCGGCGCCCCGCCCGCCCAGATCCTCCTGGACGCCCTCGGCGCCACCACCGGCAAGCTCCTGCTGCTGGTCGTGATCGGCGCCCAGCTCTTCTGCGGCATGGCGTCCGTGACCGCCAACAGCCGCATGATCTACGCGTTCTCCCGGGACGGCGCACTCCCGTTCTCCCGCGTCTGGCACACGGTCAGCCCCCGCACCCGCACCCCCGTCGCCGCGGTCTGGCTCGCCGCCCTCGGCGCCCTGGCCCTGGGCCTTCCGTACCTGATCAACGTCACGGCGTACGCGGCGGTGACCTCGATCGCCGTGATCGGCCTGTACATCGCCTACGTCATCCCCACCCTGCTCCGCCTGCTCCGGGGCGACGACTTCACCCCGGGCCCCTGGCACCTGGGCCGCTGGTCCCGCCCGATCGGCGTCGTCGCGGTGGCCTGGGTCGTGATCATCACGGTGCTCTTCATGCTGCCGCAGGTCTCGCCGGTCACCTGGGAGACGTTCAACTACGCCCCCATCGCGGTCCTGGTCGTCCTCGGCTTCGCCGCAACGTGGTGGCTGGCCTCCGCCCGCCACTGGTTCCTCAACCCGAATCACCAACGCAACGCCACCCCCGACGAACCCCACGGAATCTCCGCCGACGCCCCGGTGAAACCCCACTGATGCCCCCTGATCCCACCGCGACGGGGCCCGGCAACCGATACCCGATCGGCGGCCGGGCCCCGGCGGGCTATGCTCAGGGGTGATTCGCCGGGGGCCGTTAGCTCAATTGGCAGAGCAGCGGACTTTTAATCCGTTGGTTGTGGGTTCGAGTCCCACACGGCCTACGCGATGCAGGGAGGGGAACCCACTCTGACCTGCTACTTAGCGCCCCGACCGGCTACCGCCGGTCGGGGCGCTTCGTCGTACCTGGGCGCGTGCGTGAGCGATGCGTGAGCGGATGGCCTGGCAGAAGGCGCGACGGACGCGGCTCTGAGAGCTCGCGGTACCAGAGCAGCGGCAGGTTGTGTTGCTGGTCTCGGGCGGCAGGCCGGATTCCGGAAAACCGCTCATCTCGTACCGAGTCGGCTGCTAGCGTGATGATCATCACCTAGGGGATCACTCGCCCCATCCGGAACCTCATGCTCAGGACGATCGTGAAGATCAAGCGCGCGCGCATTGAGAACTTTTGCTGTCTGCACAACGTGGATGTCTCCTTCGAAGAGATCACTTCCTTTATCGGGCCGACCGGTGTCGGTAAGTCCACCGTGCTGCGTGCACTCGATTGGTTCTTCAACGGCGAAAGGTCGCTCGCGCTGAGTGACGACGACGTCCACTCGGCGGCGAAGGGCGGCCGCATCGTCGTCGAGGTGGAGTTCGATGGGCTAACTGCCCACGACCGGGAAGTCCTCGGGCGATACGCACCTGACGGGGCCGAGAGCGTGAGCGTTTGGCGGACCTGGCAGAACGGCGAGGACAAAATCACCGGCAAGGCGCTCGCGTACCGCCCGTTCGAGGAGGTGCGGAAGTGTGAGAAAGCTACCGACCTTCGCAGCGCGTACGACGAGCTGCGTGAGGGAGATACCAGCCTGGATTTGCCGAAGGTCGGGAGCAAGGACAAAGCGCTCGAGGCCATGCGGACTTGGGAGCTGGCCCACCGGGAGCAGCTCACCGAGTCGGAGGTCGAGGACACCCACTTCTTCGGCTTCGCAGGGCAGAGCAAGCTGGGTCAGCTGATCGACTTCGTTTTCGTCTCCGCGGACCTTCGGGCCTACGAGGAGGCGGACGATCAGAAGACCACAGCGCTCGGTCGAATTTTGGACCACGCCGTGGATCGGACAGAGGCGAATGAGCGGCTTGGCGAGATTGAGGAGGGTGCCCATCTAGCCCGGCAGGAGGTACACACGAAGGTGTACGGCCCAGTGCTGGATGACATCTCGGCCGCATTGTCCTCGGAGGTTGCGAAGTTCACCACGGGACGTCAGGTGGTGGTGACTCCCACCGTCCATGCACCGAAGCCGGCCCGGACCACTTTCCAGGTGAGCATCCGCGACGGCGCAGCAGAGACCTCAGTCCACCGGCAGGGTCATGGCTTCCAGCGAGCTTTGATCATCGCCGCACTGAAGTACCTGGCTGATCGTCGGCGCCCGGAGGGCGACACGCGAACGTTGTGCTTGGCAATCGAGGAGCCCGAGCTCTTCCAGCATCCGCCGCAGGCACGGACCTTCGCGAAGGTGCTGCGCGAGCTGGTGGCCACTTCCCCTGCGGGGCGAACTCAGGTTATGTACGCCACCCATAGTCCCGTTTTCCTCGATCCGGCGGGTTACCACCAGATCCGCCGTCTGTGCCGTGCCGTCGGCGAGGCGCATCCCGTCACCGAGGTGCGTCAGGCGTCTCAGGACGACCTGTGTCGAGCTCTCGACGGACTGATCGATGCGAACACTGTTAAGAGCCGGACGGTCGGCAGGCTGACTGGGGTATTCGCTGAGGGCTTCTTCGCCCACGCGGTGGTGCTGGTTGAGGGCAAGGGGGACGAGGGGGTGATCGTGGGTTGCGCGGAGCGGGCTGGTATCAACCTCGGAGCGGAGGGCATCAGCGTCGTCGAGGTGACCGGTAAGGACAACCTGATGATTTCCGACGTGCTCTTCAGGACGCTGGGCGTGCCCTGCCACGTGGTGTTTGACGGGGATGCAGGTAGAGCGGAGCGCAGGCGGCAGTCGACGGAACACCTGATCCCGGAGCAGCAGCGGCGAGAGAAGGATTTGGAGTACGAGCGCGAGGCGCGGCGAACTCGACAGAAGAACGCCGATCTCCTGCGATACCTCGGGACCACGCCCGCCCCCCAGCCGCTGGATGAGACCACCGCCAGGTACACGGTTTTCGAGGAGAACCTGGAAAGCTACCTTGGGCAGCACTGGCCGGCCTGGGACCTGCGGCGGAGAGAGCTGGTGCGCTCGGGCGAGGGCGTCGATGGAAAAAACGCGGCGACCTATCTGGAGACGACGCGCACTGTGGCGACGAACCCGCCGTTCCTTCTCCACGCCATGCTGGAGAACGTCACGAGTCTCGGCAGGACTACGGTGATGGCGTAACCGTAGAATCTCCCTGCCCTACTTTCCTTGGCGCGTCATTCCGTACGCGAGCTTCGCCGTTCACCGCCGTCCGTCGGTTGGCGCGAGGAATCAGCGCGGCGGCGGCTTCTGCGGCAGCCTTGTCGACCTCGGGCAGCAGGCTCGTGTACGTGTCAGAGGTCAGCGTGATCGTGGAGTGGCGCAGCGTCTCCTTGATCGTGTGCAGATCGCCGCCCCCGCCATGGGTGAGAGTGGCCGCGACGTGGCGCAGATCGCGCAGAGTGATGGGCGGCAGATCCGTGGTGGCGAGGATGCGCCTGAACGTCTCGGAGACCGTCTCCGGGTGCAGCCAGGAGCCGTCTTCGCGAGTGAAGACCTTGCCCGTCTCGTTCCAGGCGTCGCCCCACTCCTCCCGAGCGCTCAGCATGGCCGTGTGGTGCTCTCGCAGGAGGGCGACATTGACGCTGTCCAGGGCGATCGTGCCAGCGCTGCCGTCCGTCTTGGGGGCGGACTCGTACGGATCCCAGCCGTCGACCACGATCTCTTTGGCCGGTGTGATGAGGCCGGCGTCCAGGTCGACGTCCGTCCAGTTCTGGCCGACGGCCTCGCCCCTGCGAAGACCACGGGTACCCACGAGGTGGAAGAGCACGTAGAGCCGGTCGGATTCGGCTGCGTCCAGGAACGTTCCGAACTGAGCCGGCGTCCAGACCATCACTGGCGAAGGCAGCTCACTCGTGGCACGCCAGCGCTCCACTCGCTGTGCAGTCCAGAGGAGCGGCTTCGGGCGCTTGCCGGACTCCAGCTCGACGTGGGAGGCCGGGTTGAAGGTGATGAACTGCTGCGCGATCGCCGCGTTCAGGGCAGCTCGCAGTGTGCGCCGGATGCTCTGCTGCGTGGCTGGGCCGGTGATCTTCCGGAACGGCTTCATCTCGGCGAGCTTCGCCCGTTCGACGGCGAGCAGTGCCCGTTCGGCTGCGACGGGACGGCCGGGCCTGCTGGGCTTGCACCTGGCGATCTGCTCGCGCCGTTCCAGGTTCTCCGCCTGGATCACCTCGTTGGCGTCGGCTATGCCGTCGTACATCTCCACGAGGTGGCCGACGTTGAGACGGTCGAGGCGGACATGGCCGATGCGGGGCTTCAGGTGGACGCGGATGTGAGAGGCGTACCCGTTGAGTGTCGTCTTCCGTGACTTCTTCGCAGCAAGCCACTGATCAAGCCACTCACCCATCGTGCGCCGTCCGATCAGGTCCAAGCCCGCCCTGAAGCGCCTGCGGGTGTCCTCGATGTCGGGTAGGGGAGCTTTCTCGTCGGCGACCTGTTCGAGCAACTCCGCGATCCGGTCCAGGTCGTGATCATCGTCCGAGTCCGCGACGGCGATGAGGGCTCGTACGTGGTCCAGATCGATCTGCGCGGCCTTCAACGTCTCGTAGCCGGCGCGGTTGAAGGATCGGCGGGTGCCGTCGGCTCGGGGTGGGAGCTCCTGGCGTATGGAGTAGGAGCCATGCTTGCGGCTGGTGAGCTTGGGGCACTTCTTGCCGAGCGGCTTGCCGGTCTCGGCGTCGCGGCAGTAGCAGCGGCGGTGGGTGGATCCCTTCAAGGGCGTTCCTCCGTGGTGGTATCGGGGGCCCATTCGGGCGGGTCGACGTCGTGGAGTGCGGATGGGAGGTCGGGCGGGACGGCTCCGTCGTCGAGGAGGTCTCGGCGGAGGTAGCGGAGCTTGTACTTCGCGGAGACGGCCCGGTCGGCGTAGTCGGTCCGCTTGCGTTCGGCTTCTTCCTGTTGAGCCCGGCTGGTTGCCGCCCTGACGGCGAACCGTGCCTGCTCTTCTTCGTCGAGCGCAGCCAGGGCAGTGCCCACGAGGCTGGCGTGCACCTCGAAGTCGGGCACCAGGCCGGCATCGAGCCCCGGCACGTCCTGCTCGCCGGTGAAGCGCCGCAGGGCGTCCCAGGTCGGCACGAGTTGCTCGAAGGGGAGTTCCTGGGTCTGTTCGACGTAGCCGACCGGGAAGATGAGGCAGGCCGGGTACGTCTCCAGGGCAGCGGCCAGGACCAGGACGTCCACCAGCGGCAGACCGGCCCGGCGGCCGGACTCCATGTTGGCGATCACGTTGCGCGGGATCGGGTGCCCGAGCTGCTCGCACCGGTCGGCCAGTTCCTGCGCGCTCCACCCCATCTCCTTTCGTCTGCGGCGGACTTCACCGGCCACGTTCGCCTGGACCCGGTCCACCCACTCCGGGAAGTCGTCCGCTTCATCATCCACACGGTGTTGTGTCATGCAGACACATTAGCTTGAGGATCCTGGTTGGTAGGCGCCTGGAGCTGGACGTGATGACCGCGTTCGCCGACGGCTGTACCGAAAGGGATGGCGCATGCGCGAGAACGCCACGGAGGGGTCGTCGAAGGGGATGAGCCGTGAGGATCTATTGGCCCTGCCAGTGACCGTTGACCTCGAAACCAGCAACCGTGCCCTGGGGCTCGGGCGGAGCAAGGGTTATGAGCTGGCGAAGCGCGGTCAGTACCCGTGCAAGGTCCTGCGGCTGGGCAGCGCTTATCGGGTCGTGACCGCGGATCTGCTGATCCTGTTGGGCCTGGCCGCATGAGAGGGCGGGAGCGTAGCAGAAGATTCTGCGCTGAGCTGACACAGAAACGCTGGACTGTGGACGGGCGTGACCGTACTGTCCGTGGTCCCTCGCGGTACCCCAGTGCCTGCGGGAAGGGGGAGAGCCCCCGGCGGTGCAACGCCGGAGGCTCCATAGCTCCCCAGCGATCCGATGAGAACCGACCCGGCGGGATGGGCTGGCGAGCCCGCGACCGCCAGACGAGGAGCTGCCCAGTGGAACCCGAGAACCCCAAGGACTATTCCGAGCCCGCCAAGGTGAGCTGGCCCACGACCGCCATCCCTGGCCGGCCTGGTGCCCACCTGTGCGCCGCGCAGCCCGTGGACGCCAATCTGGTCCTGACCGGCGATGCGCCTGCCCATGGCGCCGCTGAGGCGCCGGCGCCGAGCGGGCTGGAAGGCATACCTGATGCGGAGTCGACGCAGGGCTCCGTGCTTCTGGATGAACTGCACTCGCAGATAGCCCAGTTCGTGATCCCGCCATCACTGGAGGCGCTGGATGCGATCACCTTGTGGGTGGTGGCCACGCACCTGCAGCCCGCCTGGCAGCACGCGCCGCGTCTGGCGGTGGTGGGGCCGGCCAAGCGGTGCGGCAAGTCGCGGCTCCTGGACGTGCTGACCGAGACGGTGCACGAGCCGATGCTGACGATCAACACCACGCCTGCGGCGATCTTCCGCTCGATCACCGAGGAGGAGCCGCCAACGCTTCTGGTGGACGAGGCGGACACCATTTTCGGTACGCCGAAGCAGGCGGAGCGGAACGAGGAGACGCGTGGCCTGCTCAACGCCGGTCACCAGCGAGGGCGTTACGTGACTCGGGTCGTCGGTAACGACCACACCCCGCACAAGTTCGCCACCTTCGCCATGGCGGCCATCGCGGGGATCGGCGACCTGCCCGACACGGTCATGGACCGGTCGGTCGTGATCCGGATGCGTCGCCGGGCCGAGGGGGAGAAGGTGAAGCCCTTCCGCTCCCGCCGTGACATCCCTGCCCTGCACGATCTGCGCGACCGAATCAACGCGTGGGCCAGGCCGCTTCTGGAGGAGGCCGCAATCCTTGAGCCAGATATGCCGGTCGAGGACCGCGCCGCCGACACCTGGGAGCCCTTGGTGATCGTCGCCGAGCTGGCCGGTGGTTCCTGGCCGCGCCGGGCCCGGGTGGCGTGCGCGCGTATGGTCACCGCCGAAGTGGCGGCCGAGGAGGACCACCCCGGTGGCGCGCGGATCCTCGCCGACATCCGCCGGATCTTCGCCGCTCAGAGGGAGGTGGACAGTCTGTCCACCGAGGAACTCCTCCACCACCTGCGCCAGGACCCCGAAGGCCCGTGGGCGGAGTGGGGACGCGGCGGGCTGAACGCCCGTGATCTGGGCAGGCTACTGCGGGACTTCGACGTCAGGCCGGGCAACGTCCGGATGGCCGACGGAACGCAGCGCAAGGGCTACACGCGCAACAAGTTCCTCGACAGCTGGCGGCGGTACTGCCCCACCGTCCACCCCGTCGGCACCCGCCCCGCCCCCGACAGGGGCTGAGGCCCGCCGCCCTGGTTGCCGTCCCTGCCGTCCCTGCCGTGATCTCGCAGGTCAAACGGCCTGAACCCGAGACGGCGACCGGGGCCAAGACGGCAACGCGATCACGACCACCGGCGTGGCCGCCCAAGACGCTGTCCGGATCCGTCTTGCACCGTCTCTCGCGTCCTAGCCGTATCAGTGCAGGTCACAGCCCTGGCCGGTGAGACGGAAGACGCAATGCCGTCGTCCCTACTCGGGACACGGCCACTCCGGGCCGGGCTCAGGCGCGGCGAATTGCCTCAGCCCTGTTGCGACAGAGCTGAAGACGCTGGCTGCACCCGCCGAGACGGATAGCCGGAGCTACTGCCGTACCTGCCCTGACCTGCACTTGCAACGGCCAAGACGCCAAAGACGAACCACACCACCACCCCAGGAGCACCCGCTTGTCCACCCCTCCCATTTCACCCCCGCATCACCAGCCGCCGGATGACCGGACGGGCGAAGGACGGCCGGCAGCGTCCCGGGGTGCTGCCGAGCGCTACGCGCTCATCGCGGCCGGCATCGTCATCGTCGCCCTGACCGCCGGAGCGTTCTGTCTTTCCTACGCGCACCTGGCCGATGTCGCCGGGCAGCACGGGCTGGGAGGTTCACCGGTCCGCCGCTGGGCGTGGCCCGCCACCCTGGACGCGTTCATCGTCGCGGGCGAGCTGCTCATGCTCCGGGCGGGCCTGCGCAGGGTGACGGACCGATGGGCCGTCGCCGTGACCGCCATCGGCTCAGTCGGCTCCATCGCTCTGAACGTGGCCGGGGTCAGCGGCACACGCGATACCGGCGACGTCCCGTTCCTCGACTACGTGGTGGCCGCGGTTCCCCCGGCAGCCGCGATGGTGGCCTTCGCCGTACTGATGCGGCAAATCCACCAGCTCGTGGACCGGCACCCGGTCGCAGGTTCCGGGCAGGTGTCGAAGACATCGGTCACCACACCTCTCGGATCCGCCGGAATGCCGGCCGAACTCAACGGGCTCACGGAGCAACCGGTCGCCGTGTCCGCTGGGTCGCCGGAACGTCCTGCGGAGGTTGCGGAGAGCAAGTCTCGTGGTGGCCGTCCGCCTGGCGCACCGCTCGGGGAACTCGTGGAGATCGGCAGGGCTGCTGGTGCTGAGCAGGGAAAACTCACCCGGGCCACTGTCCGGAAGGCAGTTGAGGACAAGGGCCTTCCGATTTCCAGTGAGCGGCTAACCGAGGTGATGAACGTCCTCCGGAACGAACTCACAGCCTCTGCCGAAAGCGGTCCAGCCAGCGGCTGACCAGGAACCTGCCGGGTGACCGGAACCCGTTCCGGTCACCCGGCCAAGCCGGTCATTGCTGGCTCATCCACACCTGTGGACAGGTCTGTGTGACCACCCGCAGCTCACGGGCCCTCCCGAGAACCCGCCTACCGTCCCGCCTCCGTCTGGAGAACCGCTCATGACGCACGATCCGCACCACCCCAAGGAGCCGATACCACTGAC
This sequence comes from Streptomyces sp. NPDC048473, assembly GCF_043200155.1. Lineage (NCBI taxonomy): Bacteria > Bacillati > Actinomycetota > Actinomycetes > Kitasatosporales > Streptomycetaceae > Streptomyces > Streptomyces sp. NPDC048473. The sequence goes on along the minus strand of NZ_JBICXE010000028.1, from coordinate 53,465 downwards.
GAAGTCGCCTACGCTGACGGAACGTGTGCGGCAGGCATTCGGACGGGCTGCTCCTGGCGGAGCCAGTAGTACCCCGAGTCCGACTCGTGGCCGGTCTTCGGGGGTTTCCGCCCCGGGGGTGGCGGAGACGGCCCGGCGCCAGGGGGCGCCGGACCAGGTGGTCGGGATCGAGGGCGGCCCCGACCCGGACACGCTTCACGCCGCCCAGCAAGCGATCCTGCGACCGATGCGGACCGACGCCCCCGCCGTCAGCGAGCCCGTCGTGCAGAGCGTCCAGCCGACGATCCGCCGGTTCACCGGCGACAAGCGCATCAAGCGCGTCGGCCCGCTGCGCTTCACCGACGACGAGCACACCGGTCTGCGCGAGGCCGCAGTCGAGCACGGCTACAAGGGGGGATCCGGCTTTGCCGCCGACGTTGTCCTTGCCTTCCTCGACGGCCGCTTCACCGGCAACCTCCCCCTGTCCGAGGACCGGCGCCGTACCCACATGTTCCGTGCCCAGGTCCTGCGCGCCCTCAACCGCGTCGGCGTCAACGTCAACCAGATCGCCCGCGCGCTCAACAGCGACTACACCCCGCCCGACATCCGTCACCGCCTCGACGAACTCCACCACCTGCTCACCCTGATCGCCGAGGCCCTGCGTCGGCCCACCGACCCGAGGGAGGTCTGATCCGCGTGGTCGCCGCCATCAAGCCCGCCGGGTCCAACACCCGCGGTCTGCTCGCCTATCTCTACGGCCCCGGCCGGCACGACGAACACCTCGACCCGCACCTGGTCGCCGGCTTCGCCATGCTCGGCATGCCCGACCCCGGCCGAGACGAGAACGCCACCCTGACCGAACTCGGCCACTATCTCGACGAGCCCGTACGTCTGCGCAACAGCGAGTTCGGCAAACCCGTCACCGACCACGTCTGGCACTGCCCCGTCCGCGCCGCGCCCGAAGACCGCTACCTCTCCGACACCGAGTGGGGGGAGGTAGCCCAGCGCATCGTCCATGCCGCTGGGATCGCCCCCGCAGGCGACGATCTAGCGTGCCGGCGGATCGCCGTACGTCACGCCGACGACCACATCCACATCCTCGCGACCACCGTCCGCGAAGACGGCCGCCGCCCCAAACTCCACGGCAGCGGTGTCCGCGTCGGCGACGCGTGCCGGAAGATCGAGAAGGACTTCGGGCTGCGGCAGTTGAAGAGGGGCGACGGCACGGGCTCCCGCCGTCCCACTCAAGCGGAGATGCACAAGGCGGCCCGGCTCGGCTGGGAGCAGACCAGCCCCGAGTGGCTCCAGGGCCGCATCCGCGCCGCCATCCCCCACGCGAGCACCGTCGAGGAACTCCTCGCCTATCTCGAAGCCGACGGCATCGAGGTCAAGGGGCGCCGAGGGCCGTCCGGTGACCTCCTCGGCTACGCCGTCGGCCGCCCCGGCGACCTGAACAAGGACGGCGGGCAGATCTACCATCCCGGCGGGAAGATCGCCCCCGACCTTTCCTTGCCCAAGCTGAAGGCTCGCCTGGAGACCAGCGCGCCCGAGGAACACCCCACCGCCCGTCGCAACCGACCCACCACTCCCTGGCATCAGGCCACAGAAGCCCTCGACACCCTCCACACAGAGATCACCGGCACGAGCACCGACGGCAGTCGGGACGCACAGGCACAGGCGCAGATCACCGCCCTGGGCGAACTGATCGAGGCCACCGCCCAGAAAGCCCCCGTCGGCCTCCGCTCCCAACTGCAAGCGGCCAGTACGGCATTCGCCCATGCCCAGCGCTCTCAGATCCGGGCCGAAGACCGCGCCGCCCACGCCCTGCGGACCGCGGCCCGCGACATTGCCAACACCGTCACCGGCCCCGACGGCAGCACGCTCGCAGCCTTGGTCGCCGCACTCGTCTGGGCGGCCATTCTCGCCGGACGCTGGCATGCGGCGAAGGGCCACGCCCACCAGGCCGACGCCGCCCGCCAAGCCGTCCAGCATCTCCAGTCAGCAGCAGCCGAGGCGCTCGCTCCGAAGCTCATGGAACTCGAAGCCCGCCGCCCCAAGGACGAGACCTGTCGCACCCTGGCCGGGGATGTACGCGCCGCCGTTCCTGAGCATGCCGAGCGGATCCTCGCCGATCCCGGCTGGCCCGCCCTCGCGACCGTCCTTGCCGACGCCGAAGACGGAGGCCACAAGCCCCATCAGCTTCTCAAAGAAGCCGCCGCTCGCCGCGAGCTCGGCACCGCCCGCAGGCCCGCTCGCGTCCTGATCACCCGCATCCAGCACGCCAGCCGCGACCCCGCACCCAATCGCCGAGCGGAAGCAGCCCGTCTGCGAAGCACCACCGCGTCAGCCGTCAGCACCCCGCCCCCCGACACCCAGCCGCCCACGACAACCACAGCCCCCACGAGCCGGCCGAGCCGCCCCCGCCGCTAGCCCGACAAGGAGAGCGCGATCCCCAGAGCCCCGCCCAGCAGCACGAACCCATCTCAGCCGCACTCCCTTCAGCCCCCTTGTCCCATGAGGAGCCCTGCATGTCCCAGCCCGCTATCCGCCTCGACGTCATCACCCTGATTTGCGACTCGAACTTCAAGTACCGGACCGAGACCAACACCTGGTCGCACCGCGAGGGCCGTCCGTTCACCAAGGAGGAGCAGAAGACCGCCCTCAGCTGCACCCGGTACGAGTTCGAGATCGCCGCAGCGCAGATCAAGCGTGAAATCGCATACCGTCGCGAGCGGGCAGAGCTGCCCGACACCCTGTATGCCCTCCTGTCCCCGTACTTCGCCCAGCTCCCCACCGGCTCCACGGTCAGCGACGTGGAGCCCCTCATGACCGACGAGGACCGCACCGAGTACGAGCGCCTGCGCGACCTCGTCGCCCCCGACGGCTACCTCCTCGTCTCCGACGAGGACTGAAAATGCTGGGGGAACCTCCCGGTCGCCGGCGTTCTCATTGTCAGGCGGTGAGATTCCCCGAGAGGCGTCCTCGATGCTGATTGGATGCGGCTGGCGCCGACGACGATGATGGTCGGCGCCAGCCCTGTGGCCGCCTCGGCCAGGACGACGGTGGTAGTCAGTCCCGCCCCAACTCAGCTCCGACAACGAGTACGCGCCTCTGTGGACTCAAGCACGCTGGCCCTTGGGAGTTCACGAGAGTAGTGCCGCGTCGAGATAGTCCTGCACTGGCCTGTACAGCCCGTACGGAACGTAGTGCGGGATCTCGCCATGCGCGACCCAGGCAAGTTCGGCCAGCTCTTCTACGCTTGCGATCCACGCCTTGCCGCCGATGGGCGAACATGCGACGTAGTACATCTCCCGCCCCGTCATGGGGTGCACCCGCTGCCCCAGTACTCGGCTTGGAGCCACCCTGAGCCCCGTCTCCTCCTGGGTCTCGCGAACTGCCGTCTCTTCAGGAGCTTCGCCAGGCTCGATCTTCCCGGCTGGGAACTGCCACGAGAGAGCTCCCTCGGCGATGCGTCGCCGAACGAGCAGGACACGGCTGTCCTGAACCACGACGGCGGCCGCGACTGCTGTCTGGGGTTCGATCCTCACGGAGATTCCCTTCTCTGAACGCCATCGGCATCGCACCCCAGCTTTGACGCGTGTCGGTCCCTGGCGGGAAGCGCTCGCACCGGGTAGTAGGCGTGCAGGGCTGCCTCGCTGCCGCCCAAGGGCTGAAAGCGGGCGGAGCACAGGACGACGGCCACGATGATGCGGGAGTACCAGCCAGCTGGTGGGCAGTAGCGTGTCGCGGTTGAGATCACTGGGCAACGGCGGCTGGGCCGGACACTAGGCGTGGTGCCCGGCCCAGCCGGGGGAGAACTCCTATGTACGCGACGCATTCTTTGCCAAGAGGCGTCGCAGGCTCACTGAGTTCCGCCGTCGGCCTCACCCACGACGCAACAGGCCGCCCCGCGCGCGATGCTTCCCAACGCGGCGTCCGCCAGGTTGCTCGGCCGTTGTGAACGTGCTCAGCGGGGGCGGACACGTCGGTTCATCGTGGAGGAATATGGACTGCCAGACCTGCTCCTGTAGGGCCCGGATGCACGGGCCACAGGCGTACATCGCTGCCTGGGCGCCGGCCACACTCACGGGGCCGATCCACAGAACACGGGTCCATCGCTGGCCGCAGTAGAGCCAGCAGTATCCGTCAGTCCACGTGTTGCCGTCGTCGGTGTCTGCTACCGCAGGCAGACCGCCCCGTGCGAAGTCGGCGATGCCGGGTATGACCTGAGGCGTCACGGCCAGTTCCATAAACACAGCTCCGCACTCACATCACTCGCTCGGGGCAGCTGCCTTGGCCGACTTCTGCTTGTCGGCGTCGGCGAACAGGAGAGTGGGCTCAGAGAGGATGTCCCGGCCGGACTCGCTCTTGTAGATCTCGTCGACGCTGCCGAAGCGAGCTTCGGAGTAGTCGAGGTCGAGGAGGTCTGCCGCCTGTCGGACGGATGCCTCGTCGGGTCCTTCGATCTCTACGAATGTGGGGAGGTCCGGCCAGGTGTCGAAGTCGAAGGCGACCTCGCCCAGGCGCCATTCCTCGCGGTAGTTCTCCTGGTAGCGGACCTCGCGCAGGCCAACGTTGCGGAGGATCTCGGCCATGGCGTGCAGGTCCGAGACCTCGGTCTCGATCTCGGTGGTGCCGTCGATCGTCGTGGAGTCGGTGACCTGCTTCAGCGTGAGAGTGGAGCGGGTGGCCTCATCCCTCAGTCGGATCCAGGCACCACCTTCAAGGGCGTCGTTCTCGAAGATCTTCCGGGTGAGGAGCGTGCGCGGGAACGCCTGGACGGCTCCGAGGGCAGTCAGCTTGGCCTGGAGACCGGCGACGTCGATGGCGAGGAACTTCGCCTCGTACTCGTGCTTCATGTGTCCTTCTTCCCGTAGTTAGGAGGGGGCGGATGCACGGGCAGCGAGGAGAAGACCCATGCGGTGGGTGTGGTCCTGCAACTGTCCGACGTGTGCCTGCTCGGAGAATTCGTTGGTCCGCAGGGTGAGCAGGACGTCCCAGTCACCGATGAAGTACCGCCGGAGCCTCTCAGGTGATGTGTAGTGCTCAAGCATGTGGTGGCGTTGCTCGATGGGCATCATGAACTCCGCGCCGAACAATCCGCCAGGCCGGACCGTACGCTGCATGCGGTTGACGAACTCGCCCAACGGCCGGTGATGGTTGGCACTGTAATGCCACGAGCAACTCGTCCAGACCGCGTCACAGCAGGTGGCGACGGGCTCGGCTGCGAGGAAGTCGTCCTCCACGACCTGGACGCGGTCGTAGAGCCCTTCGTGCTTCAGGCGGTCGATCAACCCCATCGCGTGACCGGTTTTATCACCCGGAAGTTGGACCTCGCCGCCGTGCAGGGCGAGCGGGTCGCGCTCGATAGCGATGACGCGGTAGCCGGCGGCGGCCAGCGGCACGACGAGTCTGCCGTCACTCGCGCCGATGACCGTCACGGTGGAGTCAGGCTCCGCGCGCTCCTTCAGCGCGGCGAGGAACTGAGGGAAGAAGGTGAGGGTGTGCCGCCACATGCTCGGTGTCTGCACTGGCTTGCTCTCCTTGCGGGTTGGTGGCCAGGACGGCCTGGAGTACTTCGGCAGGGTTGAGTCCGGTGGTATTCACGCGGTGCATCTGGAACGAGGTGTAGGCGTCGGTGATCTGATCGGCTGCGATTTCAGCGAGGGCGTCCCAACGTGAGACGGGCTTCTCACGCCTCGCGAGGCGGCGCTGACGCTCGTCTTCCGCGCAGACGAGGTAGTAGGTGACGGGATGCGGTAGGTCAGCCGGCAGGGCTACGGAGAGGTCAGCCCCGAAGGCGCGGTGGTTGGCCAGGCAGCGTGCGAAGTAGCTTTCGACGACGACCGGGGTGCCGGCGGACAGGTAACGGTGGATCTGATCAGCCGCGGTGAACAGGGCTGAGAGGTAGAAGCACATTCGGGCTTCGACATTTCCCAGCCGGTCCACCTCCTGCCGTAGGGCTTGGTGGGTGGGTGGCACGGTCGGGACCAGCACGGCTCCGCGGGCGGCAGCAAGCATGGGTGCGAGGGTTGATTTGCCGGTGCCGCGGAGCCCTTCGAGGCTCTCGAACGGCGCCTGGTCAGGCACGTCCGTACACCACGTCCGGGACGGCGAGTGTGAGTTCGTCGCTGTCCGAGGGGTGGTGGGCGATGTGGTTGGCGAGCTTGTCGTACCAGAAGGCGTGTGAGTCCCGGCCTACTGCCTTGCAGGACATGGTGAGTGCGCCACGCGGATCGGCCTCGATGCGCTCGATCTGTTTCGGGCCGCCCGCAGGGACGCAGATCTCCGGGGCGCCGTGCTCGGACAAGTCCTCGTCGACGATCACCTCGATGGTCAGCTCGGCGCTCTGGAGCTGGTCACGGAGGCGGACATAGGCGGCGGAGTCGGTGACGAGGAGCTCGGGGTGGTCTGCCGCGTTGCCGACCGGCCGAAGGCAGTGAAGCTTCAACTGCTCGACCCCGTAGTGCTGGAGGGTGCGCGCCAGAGGGAGAACCTCGTCGATGTTGCGAGAGGTGACCGTCATGGTCGCGCCGGTGCGAACTCCGAGCCCCCGGGCGATGTCGAGGGCGCTCAGCGCACTCTGGTAGCTCCCGAACTTGCGGATGTGGTCGTTGGTCGAGCCGATTCCCTCCAGCGATACCCGCAGCAAGTCCAGGTGGGGGGCGATCTCGGTGAGCCGGCGCTCGATCCGGTAGCCATTGGTGCAGATCTCGACCTGCATGCCCAGGTCCTGCTTGGCGTACCGGACAATCTGGGCGAGGTCCTTGTAGACGAATGGCTCTCCGCCGAGCAGGGTGACAGCCTCGGTGCCGTACTGCTTGCGCATCAGAATGATGAGGTTGATTGCCTCGTCCGCGGTGAAGACATCGGCGTGCTGGAGCCGCTTGCCGTGGAAGCAGTGCAGACATTCGAAGTTGCAGCGGTACAACAGCTGCAGGTACAGCATTCGGATCCTGCGGATCCCGGTGATTTCCCCGATCACGTGGGTCTCCTTCTGGCAGTTGCCTGGTGGGAGACCTGATGTTCGCGGAATGGCTTCGGACCGCGTCACCGCGTATCCGGACGCTACGAGGACGTCCTGGGACGTTTTCAGTGCGTCGCGAATGTCTCCAGGATTCCGATGACACGTGCGGTGTCCGTCAGGTCGGGCAGTACTACGTGGGCGCCGGCCGCGGCCAGCTCTTCGGTACCGTGCAGGCCAGAGGCGACTGCGACGACCCCGGATCCGGAGTCGAGGGCTGCCTCAACGTCCCTCGGGGTATCGCCTACGAGCACGACAGGCACGTCACTTCGCGCGCCCCGCAGACGTTGGGCGCGCTCCCGGGCAACAGCGACCAATCCCGAACGCTGGAGGGAGTCAGCACCGTAGGCGCCGGCAGCCAGATCCAGCAGGGGGTCGAGGCCGAAGGCCGATACCTTCACGCGAGCGTTGGCTGCGATGTTGCCGGTGAGGACCGAGGACACCCAGCTTCCTCGCACCGAGGCTTCTTTCAAGACGTCGCGTACGCCGGGCAGCGCCGTTCCGCGCCGGCTGAGCTCGTGGCGGCGTTCCTCCCCTGCACCAGCTAGAGCCGCCTCGACAACAGCCCAGGCGGGCTCGGGCAGTCTGTTCCGCTGGAACATGTCGCGCATGATGAGGCGATCCGTGCGCCCCTCCGTCCGCGCGGGCTCGGCCGGGCCGGCTCCTGCCAGCGCCGCAAAGGCGGCGGCGTAGATCTCCTTGCTGACCCCGGAATTTTCGATGAGCGTGTGGTCGATATCCCACAGGACGATGAGCTCCATACCGAGAAGCGTAAGTTCCGCGGCCGAAACCTCGGACTGAGGAACGTCCCGTAACGTCCTTGCCCGCTCGTGGCCGCCTCGGCTTGGATGGCGACTGTGAACGAGCGATTGCACTCCGTACTCGCCCAGCGCGGCGTCTCGCCAGAGTCACTCGCCGAAGTTTGCGAGGTGGACCCCAAGACGGTCAGTCGATGGCTCGGTGGGCGCATTCCACACCCGCGCCACAGGTTCCGGGTTGCCCAGCATCTGCGGGTGGAAGAGCTGTTCCTTTGGCCGGCCCCGGTGCCCAGCGCCGGACATTCCAGTGCCGGGACAGGCTTGGAGCTGGTCGGTACCTACCAGAACCGGGCCAGCGTGCCCCGCGACATGTGGCTCTCGCTGCTCCAAGGGGCCCAGGAGCAGATCAGCGTCCTCGTCCTCTCCGGCACCTTCTTCGCCCAATCCAACCCTCACGTCGCCAAGATGCTCGCTGAACGCTCGGCGGCCGGAGTGCATGTGCGGCTCTGCTTCGGCGACTCGAATGGCCAGGCAGCGGCGATCCGAGGACGCGAGGAAGGCATCGGTGACACCCTCGCAGCCAAGATCCGTGCCTCCCTGACCTACTACCGTCCCCTAGTGGCCGAGGCCGGCTGCGAAGTCAGGCTGCACGACACCACTCTCTACACCTCCCTCTTCCGCTACGACGACGACCTGCTGATCAACCCGCACGTCTGGGGTCAACCAGCCAGCGCCAACCCTCTGTTACATCTCAAGAGAGTCGATTCTGCGGGGTGGTTCGACAACTACGCTCAGAGTTTCGACGCTGTCTGGGCCGGCGCACGGCCTTGGACGCCAGACCGGGAGGTGTCCTCGTCTTATGGGCAGGACTGAGTACTACAACGATCCCAAGGCCCCTAAGGCGAACACGCTCATCCCCGCCAACAACCTGCTCGTCGTTGACCAGAGCGGCGCCATCCTGCTCCAGCGCCGTCGAGACACCGGTCAGTGGGCCTTGCCGGGTGGCGCCCAGGACATCGGCGAGACTGCGGCACAATGCGCGGTGCGCGAGTGCCTGGAAGAGACCGGCATCATCGCCGAGATCACCGGCTTCCTGGGGGTCTACACGAACCCTAACCACATCGTGGCCTACACCGACGGCGAGATCCGCCAGCAGTACGAGAACACCTACATCGGCCGACCGGTGGGCGGCGAGCCCACCATCAACGACGAAGCCGACGGCGTCCGCTACATCCAGCCATCCGACCTGGACCAGTACGACATCCACCCCAGCATGCGTCAGCAGATCGGCGACTACCTCGCCGGCACGTATCCCTACCTGGGCTGAGCGGCCAGAGCCGACACGACCCGTTCCACAGCGGCAAGGATTCCCGGCGATGCTCGACGGATGAACCGCCCCACCACGCTGTCGGCGCCGTAACGGTCCGTGATCTCCGCCAGCCGGGCCTCGGCAGACGTGAGTTCCCCATCGGGCGTCGTCGTCATGTCGCAGTACACCAAGGCATCCACGAGCCGATGGTCGTCGAGCAGCGGAAACTCGGCTTCCAGCGTGCCCCGCAACCCGCGCTCCTCAGCCTCCAGCAACGCAAACGAATGGTTCGCCACCAACCGAACCAGCCGCTCATCCGCAGCATGCACGTTACGAAGAAACCGAGCACCATCCAGGGGATGAAAACCGGTCACGGCCAGCCGCGGAGCGTAGCCCACATCGTGCAGCACAGCGGCAGAAACCAGCATGCCCGCGTCATCGCCGAGGACCTCCGCCAACTCGGCCGCGCGCCCTGCGACCCCTTGCGAGTGCGCCCATCGACGAGGAAGCGGCCCACGCAGCTCAGCTTCGGCCAGCTGACGCGCCCACTTTGACAGTGCTCCGTTCATGGCTTGGACCTTCCCCGGTACGGGTCAGCACATTCCGAAGCGTGCCAACCAGCCCCGCAGCCTGACGGCCGAGGGCGCGGAGGTCCTTGGTGGAACGCTCAAGGACAACCTGATTCGCAACGTGTCGGCCGATGGGAGGGCGCTAATCGGCCATACGCAAGCGTTTCCCGGTGAAGCTGGTGCTCCATGGCACAGGGTGAGGGCTTCACGAGCGGTTCCTCGGGGGAGGTGGCAGATGCCGCTGCTGCGATGGCGTGCTGTGGCGCCCAACGGGATCAGTCCGAATTGCGACGGGGCGCAGGGGCAAGAAGCCGTACCGGGGATCCCTCTGGACAGTCGTACAGGCACGCCACTCGCCTATATCCCTGGACAATTGCCGGTCCGAGCTGAATACGCGCAGCGGGATCCAGTCCCATCGACCAACTCGGTGACGCGGGGCATGGCAGGCGCTATGCATGAGCGCGTCAACCGGATAGGACAGGCGCGGGACTGGCTCGGGCGGTGGCAGGACAGGATGCAGGGCAGGGCGCCACGTCCTATCAGAGCCTTGGATGAGTTCACTGGCGAGTTCCTTGCGCAATGGGCCTTGAAGAACGTGCTCTATGCGCGGAAGCGCCCAGCACCATCTTTCGGGTTCGGGCTGGCACCCGTGCTTACGCACAGCATCGCGGCACGGCGACAGCAACGGCTACGCGGCGTGGCACTGGTGTCAGCGCTGGTCTACCTGGGCGCTCTCCACCCGCGAGGGCTGGCCGCGATCGCTGTTGCGATGCTGCTTTGGCAGCTAATCGGGGGGCGCCGGGGCCAGGCGATCTTGCGGTGGGGATTCCGCTCGCTGGTTTCAACGGCTCTTCTCGCGGTGGCTGTTTTTGTTCTATGGACCCTCGCCAGACCGCGTATCCCGATGCTGCGTGAAGCCGTGGCGGAGGGGTTGCACGTCACGCCGCACCTGCTGATCGCTGCGACCGCGGTGTATCTGCTGGACCGCTGGGCCTGCCACGCTTACCTGCAGTCGCTACGTCCTGGCCGTCGCAACATCGCCAAGCGCCCCAATCTGGCTCCGCTCGCAGCCAGAAAGATCGACGAGTGCGCGGTCACTGAACGGTGGCAGACCATTGGGTACCGCAACGAGGGAAGGGCTGACCGCTTCGTGGGCGCCGGCCTCGACGCATGGCGGAGGGGCGCAACCCGAATCCAGCTGGCATCAGCCCGCGCCGCCGACGAAGGCAAGGAGCCCTTGAGTGAGGTCGGCGACACAGACCTCAACGGCTACCAGAAGTTCGAGGCCGACGAACTGCTTGACAAGGTGCGGGACGAGCTGGAGGACCTGAGTGGGATTCTCGTCGAGACTCACGCGCTGCCAAATTGCGACGTGGCCGAGTTCCTCGGCATCCCCCAGAACCGATGGAAGAAGCTGAGCCGCGACGTCGATGGCAGCGCCAAGGCCGAGTGGCCGGAGGCGACCGAGATGTGTACCGAGGCCCGGGAGGCGCCGACCGGACACTTCTCCCGCAGGTACCTCGCTGCCCAAGTCGTCAGCTGGGACGGCCAGATCGTCGTCACTGTCTTCGCCCATGCCGCGCTGGAGGGAAACACCCTCCACTTCGTTACCCGCCCGCATGTCCTTGCGCCACTGCTTCCCTCGGCGGACGCAGGGCCCGCCAAAGGATGGGAACTCGCGAAGAAGGTGGTCGAAGCTCCGCTCCACGCCTGCGGCGACACTGTTGAACTGGCTGTACGGCTCTACAACATCATTGGGCGCGGCCTCGGGCTCCTGAGTGCAGTCGTCACAGCCGCCGCGATCGTGCCGCAGAAGGACGACGGGATGCCAGTGAGCCTGCGGGAGCACTGCAGCCGTGTCACGACCGAGGACATGCACCAGACGGAGGACGTACAGCGCTACGTGTCGATCCTGCAGACACGCATGTTCAGCACGGTGGGCGCATTCCTCTCTGACCACGGGCTGGCCATTGGAGAATTTCAGCGTCAGGCCGTCGCCATCACGCAGAACTTCATCAGCGGCGACAACAACCAGGTCAACACCGGGAACCTGGGCGGGAGCATGCACCAGCAAGGCAACTTGCCCGGTCCAACAGACGGAACTGAGAAAGCGGGATAATCATGCGATTTGGGCGAGGAAGTGACAGCGGTGGCACCCACGTCACCGGCAGCGGTAACCAGGTCAACACGGGCAGGGTCGGCGGCGACATGCGTCAGGTCCACGTCTCGGGCGGAGGGGCCGACGATCACAGACTCCTGGCCGCGCAGGCCAGCCTTGCCGAGCTCACCGCAGCACTGGACGTGCACGCGGGCGAAGTACACAGCATTGACAGTTGCCGACAGGCCGTCGCCCGCATTGACGAAGAACTGCGTAGCTCTGCCCCCGACGGCCGCCGGCTCACCGAGACGCTGGAGATGCTGGGCCTCGCGATCGGTTCGGTAGCTTCTCTGGTCTCAGTCGCCGGGACACTGAGGGACGCGATCGCAGCACTCGTGAGTTGAGCTCCGGATGGCCTGGGCGACGATGGTTGCGCACAGCACCCGGTTAGCGGCTCAGGCTTGAGCGTAAAAGAAGACCAGTGAGTCCACAACGAGGCAACTGACGCCAGGCTGATCACCCTCTGCGATGCAAGCAGTCGCCGTCGGTATTAGGGGAGTTCACGCGTTCACGCCTCAGCAGCCACGTTGAAGGACTCGCGTCTTGGCTTCCGAAAACTCCTGGTGAACGTGGCGGTCTTGAGGCCGCGGATCTCGAACCGGTGGTGGGCCCGTGTGCGTTCGTGGTGGTCCAGGCGGATCTCGTTCCAGGGCAGCTTGCGGAGCCGGTCGTGCAGGATCAGATGGTTCGCCTTGATCACGGCGATGTAGTGGGCTTGGCGGTCGCGGAGGTAGCGGGCATGGTGGTGCCTGCTGTGCAGGGCGTCGGCGGTGACGACGGCCCCGTCCAGGTCGATCGTGTCCAGCAGTGGGGCCAAGGCAGGGATTTCGTTGCTCGTGTCGGCCACCTGCCGCTGGGCGAGGACGTTGCCGTGCTGGTCCATCGCTGCCAGCAACGTGATCCCGGGCCGCTCACGGGTGCAGGAGCCACGGACATTCTTCCCGTCGACTGCGATCGCCCGTCGCTCCTTGCCGGGGGTGCGGGCGGAGAGGAAGGTGCCGACGGCCTGGTCGAAGGCGTCACCGTCGACGCGGCACAGCAGACGGCGGACGGTTCACGGGTGCGTGACAGGGACCGTTCCGGTCAGCGCATTGGGCGGGAACCCGAGAGTGCGGAGTGCCCAGCGGGGCGCGTCCGTGATCCACTCGCCGATCGCGGTCAGGGACCTCGCCCCGGCCGGGACGGCCCCGGCCGCCGCGGCGAGCAGGGCCGGCAGGAGGTAGCGCAGAGACCGCGGGGGTAACGAGGGTCCGGGACGATCACCAGGAATCGGAACAGATCCACCGCATCCGGCAGGGGGACGGCGTGGTCCACCCGGGCCAGCTGGTCCAGCGCGGCGGGCATGGGAGAAGATATGGGTGCAGGCACGGGCTCGCTCGGTACTCATGCGACGCAGAACTTACATGATCACCGGCACCGTTCCTGCACTCGTGTCCGGGTCAACCCGCTGCCACACAGGGAATATGACCCACCATCACCGGACGTACATGGCTACCCGGGCCAATCGCCTTCACGCAAAGACCCTTGGTGCTGGGGTGAGTCCAAATCTCGCATCTTCCGCGCTGGCTGACCAGACAACCTGGACCTCGACCGCACGGTGGCCGGGGTTCACGCCGCGCCTTGGTAGCAGTTCAGTCTCGTGAATTTCGGGTGCGCCCGGATATTCCGGAGGTCAAGACAGACGTCAGCCTCGTGCCTTCAGCTGTCACGCTGCTGCGCCGGGCATGGTTCGTGTTCATCGCGTGGCACCCCACGAGCCCTCGGAGTTGCCGTCGCGCAGAGCGTCGGCCATGGCCATGCCGGTCTCTCGGGCGGTGAGATATGGGCTTACATCATGTGCTTTGGCGCCGTTGTGGACCAGAAGATCACGGATGCGGTCTCCAAAAGACGGCGCCAGTTCCTTGGTCAGGGCTACAACATCGCCCGCGTCGGCGATGTTGGTCCAGCGCTTTACCGGAGCCGGCCATCTCGCGTAACCACCGGCAGGCAAAGGCGCAAGCCGCTCGAAGACGAGGTTACGGACGGCCAACGGGGACCCGAGAGTGATCAGCGTCAGATCAGGCCAGTCCGGGTGGGCGCAAAGCGTCTCGTATGCGACGACCGTTCCCAGGGAGTGGGCGACGATCACCTCCGTGTCCCTGGTGACGAGACGGGCTAGCCGTTCCTGGACTGCAGCGCGCACTTGCGGCTCAGTGAAGTAACGCCGTACTTGGCGAGCGCTGCCAATCATGGCTCGCTCACTGAGGCCAGAGAAGTACGAGGAGTGGCTCAGCGCGTTCAGGGCCCGCTGCACTAAAAGGGGGGTACGCAATCGGGTCGCGGCACCAGGGCCGGCAACCCGCGCCTCCTGCTCGGATGCGGACGCCCACCACTGGAGGAGCAGCTTGCGTTCAAGGCCCTCCTGCACGTCAAAGGCATCGAGGTCAGGCTCAGCAAATCCACGGTGTCCGGAGGGGCGGAACAAGTCTCCGTAGAAGGCCATCGAGACGTCGTTGCGAGCCAGCCTCGGACCCGTCGCCAAGGCGATGCCGTCGCTTAGCGCCGGGTACCAGTCGGAGGCAAGCGTCTCCGGGCCCTTGATCTCCTGGGCGATGCCATGAACGAGGACGACCCGGGTCACGAGACACCCCTCTGGGGGGCGAGATTGAGATGCAGCGCGACTACTCCCATGTCGGTTGCTACACAAATCCGTCCGCCAGCATCTATCGCGATGCCACTGATACCGCTGCCGATGTCGAGTTCAGAGGTCCAGGACGAGGAAGTCATGTTCCAGACTCGAATGAGTCCATAGCGGTCTGCCGCGACCAGGGTGAGTGAACCATTGACGGCGATGGCACGGATCGCCCGAACCGTGGAGGGGAAAGGCTCAAGATCGACGCCGATGTCTTCTGCGCGTGAGGCATCCCAGCACCGCAGACGGCCGTCGCCTGCTCCGGAGATGACGACGTCGCGCGTACCCCAGCGAGCGAACTCCAAGCCGTAAGCACCCATTTTGTGCCCGCTGAGAGGATCACCGAGTTGAATGCCTGCGCTCGGATCCCACAATCTCACAGTCCCGTCATTGGATGCACTGGCCACAACCGTGACGTCACCTATAGATCCCGACCGTAATGTATTCACGTAGTCTGTGTGACCTGACATCGGAGAGCATATGGGGGTCTGATTGCGCAAATTCCAGACTTCGAGCCTGAAATCTGTGGCAACAGACACGATGGCAGCCCCGCCGTTCCCTATCGGCAGCAGGCACGCGCGCAAGGCCACCCCTGCGCGCCTCCCTAGACGGATTCGGGACGACAGACTCCACACTTCGGAATCTGTCCAGCCGCTGCGAGCGAGAATATTTTCGCCATTCATGGAAATGGCCATTGCGTCATAGGTCGTAGGTAATGAGGATGTGAGGTGGGCTGCTACTTGGTGGCCCCCATCCAGATCATGGGTGCGCACCACACCATCGACAGCGGTTGTGACGACACTGGCGCTGCCATTATCGGAACTTATGATGTCGACTGACACCAATTCGTGCGCCCGTTCCGCGGCGCACAATGGCTCTCCGATAGGACGCGTAGCTGCGAAATCCCAGACTCGCACGTCGCGAAAAGTGGCAATTACCCCCAACGAAGTTCCGTCAACTTGCGCGATCAAGGGTGCTGGGACAGAGGGGTTCTGGGGCGAATACGCCACCCGCGTGTGTCCCTCCATTGGGAGACCCAGGGGTTGAGCTGTCTTCAGATCCCAGATGCGAGTGGTCTCGTCACGAGAGATCGTCGCCACGACTGAATTTCCCGCAATATGCCCAAGCGTGCCAGTCATTACCAGGGCTGTGTGCCCGAGAAACGGACCCCCTACCAAGTTGCGGTCCAGTACGTCGTAAACGTAGACCGCGTTGCCTGCCTGGGTCGACATAATCACGGGCCGCGTTCCGTGAAACGCAACACCGACGATCTGCGCAAAAGGACTGAGGTCTTCCACCGTGAAGTGCGTACGTGGTCCGACAGGCCATGCAGTGCCGCGTCCGGCTATCTCCCAAAGATATGCGTGACCCAAGGAGGTCGCTAGCAGGACCTCGATCCCACGCGCGGCGGAACGTACGGTCAGGTGGGAGACGCCACCGATGTGCCCTCCCAGAGGATGGCCAACTGGAGATCCCGATGTGACGTCCCAGATCCGGACTGTGCCGTCCTCGCTGCCAGTGACCAGGATAGGTGCGTCATCCAGTTCACTGAAGGCGACACAGCGCACTGCGTTGGTATGCCCCAGGAGGGGTGGTCCCGAGGGCGTCCCCAGGAACGGATCCCATAGCCGTACAGAAGTGTCGGACCCGCCGGTCGCGACGATCACACGACCGCCCAGACCGCCCAGAGCGACTGCCGAGACTTCACCGAAATGGCCTTCCATGGGAACGCCGACTTGGGAGCGCGTACGCAGATCCCAGAGTCTCGCAGTGGCGTCCTGCCCCCCGGTGACGACTAAGGGCTGGCCACGGACCTCACGGGAGGCCATGCAGCTGACAGTGCGGGTGTGACCCTCGTCGGGTTGATCCGCGGTGAGGTCCCAAATACGCGCCGTACGGTCCTCGCTGACTGTGACAGCGAGGAAGGCGCCTTCACGGGCGGTGAGAGTAGCTGCCTTGATGTATTCGACGTGGCCGCGCAGCGGATGTGCCAGTTGCTGGAGTGTCCGCAGATCCCATAACCGGGCCTCGTGGACTCCGCTGGTCAATGCGACAGGGCGCCCCTCGAACTCGCCTGTCACGGCGGAGGCGACCCCGCTCATACTCCAGTAGACGTGCGCCATGACCGGTTCACCGATCTGCCTACGATCGGTGAGGTCCCATCGGCTGAGCATTCCAGCCGCGTCCCCGACCAGTGCTATGGCCCGGCCGTCTAGTTGTGCCACAGACACTGCGGTCACCGCGTCGGCCGGGCCGATGAGTGGACTCCCATCGACGTGCGCGTCTCCGCCGTCGAATACATCGCTCAAGTCCCAGACGTAGACAGCCTTGTCTTCGCCCCCCGTGATGGCCACCGGACGTCCATCGAGTGTCCCCAGATCGGCGTCCCGGACCGTACGTTTGTGAGCTGCGAGCTCTGCACCGAGCTGCTGCCTTTCGATCAGGTCCCAGATGCGCGCTGTGCCGTCCGCGCTGGCTGTCAGGACCACCGGGCGTCCATGAACGGTGCCCACCGCGATGCTCTCAACTCGGTTGGTGTGCCCGGTGAGAGCACGCCCGTACTCCTGGCCGGCCGAGAGGTCCCAGATTTTTACGGTCCCGTCGACTGCGCCGGTGAGGGCTATCGTGTAGTCGCCCAACTCTCCGATGGCAACGGCGCTCACTGATATGCCGACTTGTAAAGGTTCGCCGATCTGTCGCTGTGAGGCCAGGTCCCATACGCGGACCGTTTCGTCTGCGCTTCCAGTCACCGCAATGGGACGGCCGTCGAGTGCCCCGACCGCGACGCATCCGACGGTCTTGGTATGGCCGTGGAGCAACCGGTGTACGCCACTGGCCGACCACCACGCCCACCGAGCAGACCATGGGAGGGCGACCCCGAGTGCGTCAATGCGGTCGGCGAGTTCGTTGGCCTCACAACGGCGGGCCGACAGTTGCAGGTCGGCGGCTCGGTCACCCACGGCGTGATCACTCGTGAGGCGGTGCGCGACCTGCTCGTAGGAGCTGCGGATCCGTCTGGGGCCATCGCCTTCGATCGAGGCGAACGCCCTTAAGAGAGCGAGCGGCTCGCTGGCGAGCAGAAATCCTGGGTCCTCGATGAGGAGGGTGAGGCCCCCTGCCGCCGCTGCATGCGTGGACAGGTGCTGACGGACGTATGGGACAGCGGCGAACCAGTCCGGCTGGCCCCCGGAAGCGACGGGGACGAGGGAGTGCAGTGCCTCGACGACCGACCGTTGGATCTCCTCAGGAGGCCGGTCCGCCGTCGCGCGCAGATGCTCAGCCAGTGCTTTGTGATAGAGCCGGTAGACCGAACGCCGGTCGTCGTCGATGACCTCTGCGATGTACGCCTCGGCTACGTCCAAGGCCCAAGAAACGTCTTCTTCTGAGCAGCGCACGCCGGAGATTACTGTGCTCATCGCCGTCCAGGTCCGGCCCCGAGGAAGCCCCTTGCCCTCCGAAAACGCGAGGGCAATCAGCATGCGGCGTACCCGTGGCTCGTCCGGCCCGAAACGGGCAAGGTAGTCGTCGAAGGCTTCGCCTACCTCACTCGGGAGTTGCTCCGCCCAGCCGGGTCGGTTGACGTCCACCGGCGTCCCGTCCGACCGCAGGGTGCGCGCCGTCGTTCTGGCATAGAGGTAGACGCCGGCCGCCTTCTCGGCGACTCCACGGGCGACTATTCGAGCGTGTTCGCGTAAGCCGCGGTACGGCGTACGTACTTCGGCCTCCTCGCTTGCCAGAAGGACGCGAGTGACGTAGCCAGTCACATCGTCCACACTCGCTCGGTACTGGGGCTGATCCAAGTCCATGCAGACAAATGTGGGACCCAGGGGGCCGACCAACTCATGGCGCGTCCCGACTAGAAGGCGTACGCCGTGAATCTCGGACATGGGCCTGAGCAGTTCCCTGGTGATCCGGCGGGGCTCGCCGTGACCACCGGCATCCGCGGCGGTGTCCGAGCCAGCTTCGTCCACCGCGTCGACAACAATGACCAGCGGTGGCCCCTGGCGCCCCCTTCTGGTGAGCTCCTGCAGCAGGGCGGCAGCGCCGTCTGCTTCGACCTCCAGGGCACTGGCGAGCCGTTCCACCACCTCTTCGAGCCGCTTGTGACGGGCGTGCACGGCAGCTGTGACACACGCGGCAGGTACCACGGTCATGGGGTCGACGTCAGCAAGGTCGAGGCGGTCCCTGTAACGACTGTCCGACAGCGCAACGACCCTTCCCAGGACTGCAGACTTGCCGCAGCCCGGACTACCAGTGACGACTCTTCCTCTACCGTCGCCGCCGTCAGCGGTCAGCCAGGCCACGAGTTCGGACAGCACCCGGACCCGCCCACTGAAGTACAGTCCCTGCTCCGACTCAAACTCCACGCCCCGCGAGCGAGGACCGAAGTGCTCCGTGAGGTCCCTTGAGGCGACCCGGCGCTGTACCTCCAGGTCCGTCCCGATCGGTGGCAGTTCATCCGTGTACCCGCTGTTCGGCAGAAACGGGGCCAGGCCGGTCACGAGTCCGCAGGCCAACTCGGCGCGTTGGCCCACCCCATCGAGCTCGAAGAGCTCGTTAACCGCTTTTACGAGTTCTGTGAGGTCGAGATACTGCTGCCGCTGACCCGTGCGTCCTGTAGTCGTCTCCACAGCCTCGGTCAAAGCGGCTACGAACGCGCCGTCCTCGGCAACATCCTTCCTGCGGGCGGATGCAAGGAACCACAAGCCCGTCGAGTCAGCATCCGCGTTCCGATAGGCGATCGTCCGCAGGGCGATCGCCGAGGCTTCACCACCGCCGGCACCGCCGGCACAGGTGTCGAGAATCAGCAGGAGGTGGCGGAGGTTTCCCCGGCACAAGATGCGCACCAGATCCTCGGTGGCCAGCGCCGTGGTCGCGAAGTCTCCGTCGCGTGAGTCCCAGCAGAGCAGGTAGTGCCGGTCGCGTTCCTCCACCGAGCCGTGGCCAGCAAAGTACACGACCACCACGTCATCACTAGTGAGAGCGGTGTCCTCCGACCAGTGCGACAACTTCTGCCGGACTTGCTCGGCTCCGTCGTATTCGCCGAGTCCAGGCAGTACGGGCTCGTAGCCGAATCCGGCGAAGAGTTCCGTCGTCGCGCGAACATCGGTGGGCACGGAGCGCAACTGCTCGTTCTCTGGTAGGTGGCGGTACCGACCGCTCCCCATAGCTATGAAGAATCGCCTACCCACTTCACCGTCCCGCCACGAAGTCCGCGATTTTGCTGAAACTGTAGCGATGGGATCGCACTCTGCACACGCCAAGTCGAAGACTGGCTCTACTTGGCAGCGCTGTGTCCGTGCCAACGCCTGTCGCAGAGTCCAGGCGGCTGTACGGGCACGGGCCGCCCCCGTGAGCCGCATCGATCACCGCGGCTGACGTCGAACGAGCCCGTCACCGCGTCTTTTATGGTCTCATTCGTCGGCGTTCACAAGTCACCCAGTGCCCGGCCGTTGACCGCTCCTCAGCAGATCGGGACGCCCCCCAACCGGCCTCGAAGGGCGAGTCGAACAGTTGGGGAGCGTGAGCATATGCGTGAGCGATGCGTGAGCGGACGTGTTGGCACGATGCGCTCAGATCTGGACCCGGACGTCAAGAACAGGTCTCTGACCAGGAATTTCTGGACCACCGGAGTGCCCGACGGAAGTCCCGGCAGGACTCTGCCGGGACTTTTAATCCGTTGGTTGTGGGTTCGAGTCCCACACGGCCTACGTGTGGCGGGGGAGGGGACCACCCCTCTGACCTGCCGCTTGGCGCCCCGACCGGCTTCTGCCGGGCGGGGCGCTTCGTCGTTCCCGGTCCCGGGTGCGAGCGGACGGTCCGACAGCAGGTGCTGTGGAGAAGGCCTTACGGACACGAGGTACGGCGCAATCGAAGCCCCGCCCGCGTCGTGGCCGATGAGCATGAACCGGCGGCGGTCTCGGGCTCGCCTCGGCGGGGTCGGCATTCCCTCGGCACTGTCGCCCGTTCGGACCGCCCCCATGCGCCGGTTCTCGGCCCGCACAGGACGCTGACCCTGCCTGTGCAGTGAATGCCGGGTGCGAGGCGTGGTGAGGGAGCCGGCCCCATGGTGCGACGTACGGCCGCCGGTCCCGAGGAGCTCACCGGATTCCTGGAGCGCCTGACGCGTCTCATGCTGTCTTCCAGCGGTGAGGGGGCCGAGAGCGTCGCGCGTGCGGTGACGTCCGCAGACCGTGCCTGTGGCGGTGAGGCGTCCGTGCTGCTGGTTCCCGACGGTGCCGTGCCGACGGCCGGCGTCCGGGGCGTCACGCGGACGGTGACGGTGCGTTCGTCGCCGCGGTGATCCTCGCGGCGGCGGCGAACGTACTGGCACGCGGCCCGCGACGGCCGCCCCGACTCGTGCTGCTTCTGCCCGGGTTCTTCACCCTGACCGTGGGTTCGCTCGGCATGCGGGGCTGACGGAGCTGTCGGGCGGCTCCGTCGTGAACGGGTTCGACGG
This sequence comes from Streptomyces sp. NPDC048473, assembly GCF_043200155.1. Lineage (NCBI taxonomy): Bacteria > Bacillati > Actinomycetota > Actinomycetes > Kitasatosporales > Streptomycetaceae > Streptomyces > Streptomyces sp. NPDC048473. The sequence goes on along the minus strand of NZ_JBICXE010000028.1, from coordinate 32,537 downwards.
TCTGCTGAAGATGATCACGGCCGTCACCGCCATCGCCGTCGGCATGCTCCTGGGAGTGGCCCTCACGGAACGGCGACAAGACATGACCTGGGGCTGCTGAGCACGTGGATCCCGGCCCGGGCAGCGGGCGGTGAACGCGGACGTATCGTTCGGCCCCGAGTTCGGCCTGGTTTCGACAGGGGCAACACCGGGGGTCTCGGGCCAGCCCGGGCGGTGTGACCTGTGTGGGGCGCTTCGTCTCACTTACGAAGGCTGGGCGTCGCCCTCGCCGCGTGCGGCGGCGCTCTTGCGCTCCTGCGCGTGGGCGTAGGCCATGAGGCCGAGGAGGGCGACCAGGAGTACGGCCGAGGAGCCCGGTGTGCCGAGGTCGAGGCCGCCCTTGGCGGCAGGCTTGGTGAGGAAGTCACCGGCGGTGGCGCCCAGGGGGCGGGTGAGAACGAAGGCGATCCAGAACAGCGCGACATTGGGGACGGCCGGCACCCGCATCAGGGCGGCGAGTACGGCCAGGAGCGCCGTGACGAGCAGCGCGCCACCGGCGTAGCCGAGGCCCGAGCTGTCGGAGAGGAAGTCGCCCATGGACGTGCCCAGTGTGTTCGACACCAGGATCGCGGACCAGAAGAGGGCCTCGCCGCGGAAGGTGACGATGTCGCGGATGACGAAGGTCTGTCCGGTGAGCTTCCAGACGATGAAGACGGCGATCAGCAGGGAGATCAGGATCGCGGCGCCCGCGGGGTAGCCCAGGCCCAGGCCCTGCGGGCCCCAGCCCAGCGAGGTCGTGCCAGCCGTGAGGTACTCGGCGCCGGCGTCACGGTTCATGAAGTCCGACATGGTGGTGCCGGCCATGCTCGTGGACAGGATGACCGTCCAGTAGAAGAACGGGTTGTAGCGCTTGGACCGCAGCTGCACGACCAGCGTCAGCACGAACACCAGGAACAGTGCGATCGTGGTGAGGAAGTAGCCCAGTCGCAGCGTCTGGGAGAACAGATCTCCGGCTGTCTCACCGAGGGTGGTGGCGGCGATCTTCATGGTCCAGAAGGCCGGAGTGACCTCGGGGAGCTTCTTCATCACGTACCGGCGCTCACTGGCGTTATCCACCTCGGTGAGGAACTCCGGCTGTCCCAACTGTCCCAAAGCGCACTCCTGGTCGACCGTTCGGCGCTTCACCGCGCGGGCGGTGGGCGACCCGTTGGTGTGTGACGGCGGTGAACGGCATCGGGTGCCCTGCTCGCGCTCGGACTGCGCCTGCGTGGCGGCCTCACGCCGCATCCTTACGTCTGCGCAACGTAGACCGTCTACAGTGATGTAGACGGTGCGACACTCCCGTCCGTCGGCGGCGGGATGCGGCAGCCGGGTCAGGCCGCCGGTTCGATGTTCTGGTTGGCGTGGAAGAAGTTGTGCGGGTCGTAGGTGCGCTTGATGGCCGCGAGGCGGTCGTAGTGGTCGCGGTAGGTGGCGCGTACCCGGTCCGGGGTTTCGCCCGCGCCGATGAAGTTCACGTACGTACCGCCCATGGAGTGCGGGTGCAGCTCCTCCCAGTAGTCGGCGCACCACTGCCTGAGCCTCTCGGCGTTGTCCGGGTCCGGGTCGATGCCCGCGATGACGCCGGACCAGACCGCGTCCCGGTAGGCCCAGGCGGTGTCGTCGGGGCCCAGTTGGTGGGCGGCACCGTCGACCGGGTACAGGTGCGTGGTCGACAGGTCGGTGGGGAGGTTCTCGGCGTACTTGGCGTGGACGGCGATGGCATCGTCGGTGATCCGGTCGAAGAAGTTGCCGCGCCAGTACCACTGCAGGCCGGTGGGGAGCAGTTCGTCGAACATGGACTGCAGGGCGGTGTAGGGCATCGGCGCCGTGAAGTGGAACGCGGGCGGGCCGGGTTCGTCCACGGGTTTCAGGGCGCCTTCGAGGAGGTCGGGGTCGCCCGTCCAGCACCACACGACACCGCACATCTTCTGACCGTGGATCTCCTCCGGGAACGGGGGACCGGGCGGCACGGTCAGCGCGGCGAAGAATCCGTTCAGGTCCTCGGGGGCCTGCGGCAGGAAGTCGCGGTACCAGCGCAGTACGTCGGGCGTTTGGTCGACCGGCCAGAGGGTGATGGCGACGCCCACGGTGTCCACCGGGTGCATCCGGAAGGTGAAGGAGGTGACGATGCCGAAGTTCCCGCCCCCGCCGCGCAGCGCCCAGTACAGATCGGGGTGGGTGGTGCCGCTCGCCGTCACCGAAGTGCCGTCCGCCAGAACCACGTCCGCGGACAGCAGGTTGTCGGCCGTCAGGCCGTATCTGCGGGTGAGGTGGCCGTGGCCGCCGCCCAGGGTGAGGCCGCCGACGCCGGTGGTCGACTGGATTCCGGCGGGGGTGGCCAGTTGGAAGGCGTGCGCGGCGTGGTCGAGGTCGCCGAGCGTGGTGCCGCCGCCGACCGTGGCCGTTCGCGCGGCGGGGTCGATGTGCGCCCAGCGCATGGGTGACAGATCGATGGTGACGCCGTCGTCCACCAGGCACAGGCCGGCGCCGCTGTGTCCGCCGCCGCGGACCGCGAGCACGAGACCCTCGTCCCGGACGAAATCGACCGCGGCCATGACGTCCGCCGTGTCGCTGCACCGCACCACGGCCGCCGGACGTTTGTCGATCATGGCGTTGTAAATCGTGCGGGCGGTTCGGTACTCCGGGTCCTGCGGGCCGATGACGGGACCGCGCAGCGCGCTCCGCATCGCGTCCAGGGTTTCGAGCGTGGCGCCGTACATGGTCTGGCCATCTCCCTGCTCGCCGAGATGGGGACCGCACCCCGCCGGGCCTCCCCTGGCGGGAACGGCCACCGTGGGCTGATGTCTCAAGCCTCCCCGCGGTCCGGGAGCCGTGCCAGTTCGCCGGACCGGGTGGGGAGAGACATACGCGTCACGGATACGTCATGCATATGGGGGTGCGCTCAGACGAGGAGCTTCGTCTTCGCCCGCTGGTACTCCTCGTCCGTGATGGCGCCCTTGTCCTTCAGCTCGGCGAGCTTCGCCAGGTCCTCGACGTGCCCGCCCTTCTTCGGGCCGTTCGCGTCGGAGGTGCCGGCGGCTTCCCGTACGTACGCCTTGAAGGCCGCATCACGATCCTGCGCGTCCTTGACGTCCCGCTTCCCCATGGATTTGCCGCGCACGATCACATACACGAGGACGCCGATGTACGGCAGCAGCAGAGTCACGATCAGCCAGCCGGCCTTGCCCCAGCCGCCGAGGTCGTCGCTGCGGAAGATGTCCCCGATGACCTTGAAGAGCAGGAACAGCCACATGATCCAGAGGAAGAACCAGAGCATGGTCCAGAAGAGGTTGAGCAGAGGGTAATTGTCCACTGTCGGCTCCCCGATCACCGCGAGTTCATCGCGTCGACTGGCTGAATGATAAATCAGTCATATCACCACATAATTGCCCTCGCTCGTTGTCGTTCGGGGCCGCCCTGTGGGGCGATCCTCCGGGGCAGGTGCGGAGTACCGTGGAAGTGTCGAGGGAGGCTCGGGCCTCCAGGAGGCGGGGTCGCCTCGTGTTCATGAAGCGGCGTGAGCGGCGGTTCGAGAAGGCGTACGCAGGGACGCCCGCGAGGGCGCATGCACACGGCAGATGAGTCCGCCCGGAGCCCGATCGGGGCGATGGGCCGCGTCACCGTGCCGATTCCGGTCGATGGTCCGGGCGAAGTGCTGGTGGCCGTACGGGGTGGGTCGGAGGCCTACACCGCATGGTCGGCGACGTCGATCGACAGGGACGTACGCGTCGTTGTCGTCGACTCGGTCTCGGCACGTGGCGTGATCGTGGAACGCCTGCCGTCCTGAGTCGAAGCAGCAACGTACAAGCGACGTACAAGTGACGTACTTGCGTCGAGCAGTCACGTACGGCAGGAGTCTTCAGATGTTCTTCTGGCACGTTCCCGCCCCCAACGAGGCGATGCTCATATCCGGTTCCAAGGGGCAGACGCTGGACACCCAGTTCCGGATCGTCACCGGCCACGGCAGTTTCGTGCTCCCGGTGAAGCAGAAGGCGCGCATGCTCTCCTTGGCGCTGCGCGAGGCGGAGATCACCGAAGACTGCGTGACGCAGCAGGGCATCCGCCTCAACGTCCGGGCCGTCGCCGTCTTCAAGGTCGGCGACGACGCGGTGTCCATCGCCAACGCGGCTCGCCGCTTCCTGACCGAGCAGGAGCAGATGGAGGAGCTCGCCGGCAGGATCTTCGCAGGTCACCTGCGTTCCATCGTCGGCGGACTGACCGTGGAGCAGATCATCCGCGAGCGCAACCGGGTCTCTCAGGAGGTCATCGCGGGCAGCCACGGCGAGATGGAGAAGCTCGGGATCGTCGTGGACGCCCTCCAGATCCAGGAGATCGACGACGCCACCGGCTACATCAACAACCTCGCCGCCCCGCACGCCGCCGCGGTCGCCAGTCAGGCCCGGATCGCCGAGGCCAAGGCCGACCAGGAAGCCAGCCAGCGCGAGCAGCAGGCCGCTGCGCTCAAGGCGGAGTACGAACGTGACACCGCGATCAAGCGGGCCGGTTTCCTCGCCGAGACCGAGCAGTACAACGCCCGCGCCGCGCAGGCCGGGCCGCTCGCCCAGGCCAGGGCCTCGCAGGAGGTCATCGAGGAGCAGACGGCGCTGGCCGAGAGGCAGGCCGCTCTCGCCGCGCAACGGCTCGAAGCGGAGGTCCGGCGTCCGGCAGATGCCGAGGCGTACCGCCAGCGCACTCTCGCGGAAGCGGCCCGAGACCGGGCGAAGTTCGAGGCCGACGGCAGCGCGTACACCGAACGCACCCTCGCCCAGGCACAGGCCGACGCCAACAGCGTGCGTGCCACCTCGCTGCGTGACGGCAACCAGGAGCTCATCGCGGCCAACCGCATCGTGGAGAACCTGCCCGCCCTGGCCGACGCAGCCGCCCGCGGTATGGCGGGGGCCGACCTCACCGTCCTCAACGGCACCAATGGTGTCAATGAGATGGCGGCGGGCGTGGTCAGCCAGGGGCTGGCGATCCTCCACTCGCTGCAGCGCGGCGCGAACCCGATGAAGCCGCCGGCGGTCGACGGGAAGGCCACTCCTCGTATCACCGAGACGAACTGAGGGGGAGGGGGAGAGGGCGGGGGCCACGCCTGTTCGTCGTCACCACGCTGTTCTCCTCACCGCGCCGGGCGCCCGGACCGGGCGCCGAGTGGCCATGATTCGCCGAGTGGTCATGAGCGCGCCGGACATGCCGTAGAGTTGTGTTTACCGACGCGGGGTGGAGCAGCTCGGTAGCTCGCTGGGCTCATAACCCAGAGGTCGCAGGTTCAAATCCTGTCCCCGCTACTGAATAATCAGGCCCGGCACGCATGCAGCGTGCCGGGCCTGATTCATTTCCGCGTCGCGTTCCGGGACGTGGGACGGCCGGCCTGCGGGCCCACGAAGGAGCAGGTCCGGGCGGTGTGTGAGCTGTACCACGCACGTACCCCCATTGGCCGACGAGGAGTCGCCGCACGGCTCCGCTCCGGCGAGCCTGGGGGTGGGGCGCGGTACCGTCCGCAGCCGCGCGCGTACCGGGCAGGAGACCACAGGTGTGGAAGCGGCTGAAGCGGCGCGGCAGACATGCCGGGGGTGGCAGCGCCCCTTCCCGGCGGTTCGTCCGCGCGCTGCCCGCCCTGATGATCCTCGGCGGGCTGGTGTTCGATCTCTTCACCCCGCCGGTCTTCACCGCCATTCCGCTGTTCGTGGCGGCGCCGCTGATCGCCGCGCCGTTCTTCTCGCTGTCCAGCACCATCAGTACCGGCATCGCCTCGATGCTGGCCGTCACCGTGCTGCGGCTGTACAGCAACCCGTTGCCGTTGGTCGTGCCGTTGATCGAGCTGCTCACCCTGGCCACCGTCTCGGTCCTCGCGGTCGTGATCAACACGGTCGTGCGGCGCGGCAATGAGCAGCTGGCCTCCGCGCGGGTCATCGCGGAGACCGCCATGCGGGCGGTGCTGCCGAAGCCGTCCGACCGGATCGGCGGGCTGCATGTGGCGGCGCGGTACGAGGCGGCGCAGGCGGACGAGTTCGTCGGCGGCGACCTGTTCGCCGTGACGGACACCCCGCACGGAGTGCGGCTGGTGGTCGGGGACGTACGCGGGAAGGGCCTCGATGCCGTGGAGTCGGTGGCGGTGATCATCGGGGCGTTCCGCGAGGCGGCCGAGCAGGAGCGTTCGCTGGAGGGTGTGGCACAGCGGCTGGAGCGGGCGCTGGCGCGGGAGGGGGCGCGGGGCGGGCTGGATGCGGTCGAGGGCTTCATCACCGCCGTGCTGGCCGAGATCCCGGCCGGGTTGTCCCTGGTGCGGATCGTCAACCGTGGTCACCCCGAGCCGATCCTGCTGCACCCGGACGGGGGGCTGGATGTGCTGGGGCCCACGGTGCCGGCGTTGCCGCTCGGGATGGACCTGGGGGCGTGGCCCGACCGGGCGGACGAGTGGGACCTGCCGGCGGGGACGACCCTGCTGCTCTACACCGACGGTCTCTCCGAGGCACGGAACGCCGAGGGGGTCTTCTACGACCCGGCGGCCCGGCTGCGCGGGCGGATCTTTCCGGGGCCCGAGGAACTGCTGTCCGCGCTGACCGATGACGTACGGCTGCACACGGGTGGCGAGACGACCGACGACATGGCGCTGCTCGCGGTCGTACGTCCCGCGGAGGGACAGCCGGACCGGCGCAGGACCGTGAGGATCGTGACCCTGGAAGAGGCGTGACGGGTGGGGTGGGGCGCTTCGCGCGGCCCGGATGAATTGTTCGGGGCGGATGACTCGTGCGGGTCGGGTGCTTCGTGCGGGTCGGATGACTCGTGCGTGGCCGGGTGCTTCGTGCGGTCCGGACGGCGGCCTCGATCGCGGGATGCCACCGTACGTAACTGAAAGGCGCCGCTCCGCATAACATTTGACGCAACGTCAGAAACCGGGTAATGGCTGAGGGTCGATCAACTCGTCCGATTGCAGCCGGTTCTGTCCCGTAAAGTCCAGGCCAAAGACGTGAACGATCAGTGGGAACAGCTTGGAATCAGGCCCGTGTGTCTATTAACGTTCGATAACGCAGCGCGGTCGTCCCAGCCGTCGTCAGTGGCGGCACCGTGCGCGAGCGCCGAATTCCGCAAGGGAACCGGGGAACCACCTACATGGGGTGAATCGGACACCTGTGTCTCGTGAGAGACAGAGGGGCCCGTAGGAGACCTTCCTGCTCCGAACCCGTCAGCTAACCCGGTAGGCGAGAAGGAAGGAAAGGAGTGCGCCCCCGTGGCGTCCAACAAGCCTGCCCCCGAGGCCCCCTCTCGGTTCAACCCCGAGTTCAGCTCCGACTTCGGCGCTGACTTCGGCTCCGACTACGGAAGCGACTACGGAACCGCCGGGACGGGAACGGCGCTCGGCGCCGATTACGGCACCGAGCCGGGCGGCGACTTCGCCGGTGAGTTCGGCAGCGAATTCCGCGCCGACGGCAACGGTGAGCCCGACAGAAGCTGGGACGAGTGGAACCCCACCGAGGAGTCCGTCCGCCCCGTACGCGGCAAGCACCGCGTCGCCAAGCAGCGCAACGGACTTGCCCGTAGCTCCACGGTGCTCGGGGTCGGCGTCATCGCGGCGGTCGGCGCGGGTGGCATGGCCACCGCGCAGAGCAAGCCGCCGGTCTCCATCTCCCTTCCCGACTCCATCGCGGACAACCTTCCCGACGCCAAGTCCCTTCCCGGCGTGGGCTCCCTGTTCTCCGGCGAGTCCGAAGCCGACAAGGTCGAGGCCGCTGCCGCTGCCGCCCCGCTCACCACCGCCGGCCTCACCACCGCCGAGGCCGAGCAGGGCACGACGGACGCGGGCGAGGCACTCCGCGCCCGCATCCTCCAGCAGGCCGAGCAGCAGCAGGACGCCGCCGACGCCGAGGCCAAGGCGGCCCAGGAGAAGGCGGCCGCGGAGAAGGCCGCCGCCGAGGCCAAGAAGCAGCAGGACGCGGCCGAGGCCAAGGCCGCCGCCGAGAAGAAGAAGGCGGAGGAGGAGGACAAGGCGAAGGCCGAGGCCCTGCGGCTCGCCAAGCTCGCCGCCAGCTACGCCATCCCGACCTCCTCGTACACGATCACCTCGACCTTCGGCGAAGCCGGCTCGATGTGGTCCTCCGGCTACCACACCGGCCTCGACTTCGCGGCGCCTACCGGCACCCCGATCAAGGCCATACACGGCGGCACCATCAAGTCGGCGGGCTGGTCCGGTTCGTACGGCTACCGCACGGTGCTGGAGCTCGAGGACGGTTCGGAGCTGTGGTTCTGCCACCAGTCCTCGATCGACGTCAGCGTCGGCCAGAAGGTCACCACCGGTGAGACCATCGGCCGGGTCGGTGCGACCGGCAACGTCACGGGCCCGCACCTCCACCTGGAGGTCCACACCCCCGACGGTACGGGCATCGACCCGATGGCCTGGCTGCGCGACAAGGGCCTCAACCCCTGATCCGCCGGCCGCCTCCCGGCCCTCGTGATCCGAGCCGGTTCGCCGGCCGTTGAACCCCGGCAGTCCTGACGCTCACCCCCCGACGTCAGGGCTGCCGGTCTGTCGGACAGCGGACCCGCTGGAGCTCGTTGATCCACACGGAATAGCGGGCCCGCCGGAATCCGTTGATCCAGATATGACTTCTCTCCGTAAGCTGGGCTCTTCCGACCTTCAGGTCTTCCCGCTCGCCCTCGGCTGCAACGTCTTCGGCTGGACCGCCGACGAGGCGCAGTCGTTCGCCGTGCTGGACGCTTACGCCGCGGCGGGCGGCAACTTCGTCGACACCGCCGACGCCTACTCCGCCTGGATCCCGGGCAACGAGGGCGGCGAGTCGGAGACCGTCATCGGCAAGTGGCTCGCGGCACGCTCCAACCGTTCCGACATCGTCGTCGCGACCAAGGTCGGCGCCCACCCCTCGTACAAGGGGCTCTCCGCCGCGAACATCAAGGCCGCGGCCGAGGAGTCGCTGCGCCGGCTCGGCACCGACCACATCGACCTGTACTACACGCACTTCGACGACGAGACCGTCCCGGTCGAGGAGATCATCACCGCCCTCGACCAGCTGGTGAAGGAGGGCAAGGTCCGGGAGATCGGCGCCTCCAACATCAGCCCCGAGCGGCTCCAGGCGTCCCTGGACTTCTCGGAGCGCGAGGGGCTGGCCCGTTACGTCGCCCTGCAGCCGCACTACAACCTGGTCTCCCGCGACACGTACGAGGGCGAGCTCCAGGACACGGCCGGTCGGGCCGGGCTCGCCGCCGTCCCGTACTTCGCCCTGGCCTCCGGCTTCCTCACCGGCAAGTACCGTCCGGGTGCTTCGGTGGAGAGCGCGCGGGCCGAGAAGGCCGGTCAGTACCTGGAGTCGGAGCGGGGACAGAAGGTCCTGGCCGCGCTCGACAAGGTCGCCCAGGAGCACGACGCGGAGATCGCGACCGTCGCGCTTGCGTGGCTCGCGTCCCGGCCGACCGTCGCCGCGCCGATCGCCTCGGCCCGTACGGTCGAGCAGCTGCCCGCACTGGTGGCCGTCGCCGACCTCACGCTGACCGAGCAGGAACTGGCTGACCTCACCGAGGCATCCGCCTGACGAGGACCGCTGTTTGCGAACGCCTCTGGAGCGCAGCGCTCTTGGGGCGTTCGTGCGTTTGGGGCGGGGCATCGCCCACGAACGGCCCTACTGCGGTGGCGGCGGCCGGTGCGGGTGCAGATACGGGTTGTAGCCGTAGCCGTCGTGCTGTGTGTGCTGCGGGAACGGGTTCGGGTACGTGTACGGGGCCGTCGGCAGGCGGTGGGGGCGCAAGCGGCCCGTCGCCTGCGCCGCGTATGTCAGGGCGGGGGCGGCCACGTCCCTGCGCTGCCAGAGGTGGTGCAGCAGCTCCAGCTCGCGTGCCGCGAAGTCCGGGCCCGCCGCCCCGCGGCGGGCCTGCCGGCGCAGCGAGGCCAGTGATGTCGCGAACGATTCGTACTCGGCGACGGCGCGGGCGGCAGCCCTGCCGTGGGCCTTGGCCTGTGCTTTGGCATGCGCTCTGACCTGGGCTGATGGCCCGCGCCTCGGCGACGCATGCCCCGGCCCGAATCCCGGCGTGTATGCCTGCGCGTATCCCGGTCCGAATCCCGGTCCGTATGCCTGCGAGTATCCCGGTCCGTATGTTGGCGCGTATCCCGGTCCGTACGGGCTTCCCCAGCTTTCCCGAGCTGCGATGGCGTGTCGCCGGCGTGCCGCGTCGCGTGCCATGCCGCGAGCCCGCATCGAGGAGAGGGCGAGCGGTTCGGCGGGGGTCAGCCAGCCGGCCGCCGCATAGGCGGGCAGCTCGGCGGAGAGCGTACGCAGCTCCCGCCGGCGCGACCAGATCGCCAGCCAGGTGACCAGGCCGAAGACCGGAACCATGAACACCCCGTACACGGCATAGAAACCGTACGGGCCGAATGACGCCGACCCGTTCCACAGGGCGTGCATGCCCATGGCGAGGACGAGACCCAGCAGCGGCAGCGCGATGCGGCGGATCCGGCGGCGCCGCGCACTGACGGCGGCGAGCCCGAAACCTATTCCGGTCAGCACGGTGAAGAGCGGATGCGCGAACGGCGACATCACTGCCCGTACGAAGAACGTCGCGGCCGTCACCGAGACGACGCCCGAGGTTCCTATCTGCTGGTCCTCACCGAAGGCGGTGCCCAGGTAGAGGATGTTCTCGGTGAAGGCGAAGCCGCTCGCGGTGAAGCCGGCGATGACGACGCCGTCGACGATGCCGTTGAACTCCCGTCTTCGGAACAGGAAGATCAGCAGCACGGCCGCGGCCTTGGCGCTCTCCTCGATGATCGGCGCTATGACCGTGGCGCCGAGGGTGTCGGCGTCCGACGGGTCGGCGGTGGCCGTGGCTATCCAGCGGGTCGCGAACGAATTCGCGATGATCGCGACCAGGGCGGCCGCGAACGCACCCCAGGCGAAGGAGAACAGCAGATTCCGCCACGGCGCCGGTTCGACCCGGTCCAGCCAGCGGAACGCCGCCATCAGGAGCGGGACGGGCAGCACGGCGAGACCCAGACCTACGAGAAACCCCTCGGTGCCCGTCTGATCGCGGACCAGGGCCAGGATCGCCAGACCGCACAGCGCGAGCACCGTGAACACGGCCGCGATGCGGAATGTCCTGCTGCGCCACACCATGCCGACGTGGCGCGGCCGGTAGCGCCAGTGCCTGCGCTCCGGCACGGCAGCCAGGATCTCGCCGACCCGCTGCTCCTCGAGAAGCGGGACGGCCGGCTGCGACTGCCGCTGCTGGACAGACTCGTCGGACACCACCCAATGACCCTAACGAGCAGCACTGACACCTGGCCATGGGGCGACGGGTCCGTCAGGTCCCGTCACCGGTTCCGCGCGGGTCTCACCGGTTCCGCGCGGGTCTCAGCGGCGGGCGAAGAGCAGGTCGTGCACGACATGGCCCTTGTCGAGGCCCTGCCCCTCGAACCGGGTCAGCGGCCGGAACGCCGGTCGCGGCGCATAGCCGCCGTCCGCCCGGGTGTTCTCGAAGAGGGGGTGCGCGGTCAGCACCTCCAGCATCTGCTCGGCGTACGGCTCCCAGTCGGTCGCACAGTGGATCACGGCCCCCGGCTTCAGCCGCTGTGCCACCAGATCGAGGAACTCCGGCTGGATCAGCCGCCGCTTGTGATGGCGCTTCTTGGGCCATGGGTCGGGGAAGTACACCCGCAGCCCGTCCAACGAGTCCGGCTTCAGCATCTCGCGCAGGAGGATGATCGCGTCACCGTTGGCGACCCGGATGTTGGACAGGCCGTTCCGGTCCGCGAGACCGAGCAGATTGCCCTGACCCGGGGTGTGCACATCGACGGCGAGAATGCCCGTACCCGGGTCGTCGGCCGCCATCTGCGCGGTGGCCTCACCCATGCCGAAACCGATCTCCAGCACGGCAGGGAGCCCGTCGAACAGCTCGGGCAGGTCGAGGACGCGCTGCCCGTCGATGTCCAGGCCCCACGTCGGCCAGAGCCTCAGCAGGGCGTCCTCCTGGCCGGGCGTGACGCGGCTGCGGCGCGGCTGGAAGCTGCGGATCCGGCGTTCGTGGTGCGATCCGGCCGGATCGATCGCGGGTCCGCCGGGGAAGCGCGGCTCCTGGCGCAGCCTGCGCTGCCGCTCGAAGGAGGCGGCGCGCAGATCGTCCGGAATCCCGGCAGCGGCGGAGGAGGGGGCGTGGGCCGAGGAGGCGGCGCCCGTCCCGGCTACGGCGCTGCTCACCCCGGCCGCGGCCTCGCCGGGCGTCGGTGCGGAGGGAATCGCGGAGGGATCTGCGGAGGGGTTCAAGGACTCAGACACAATGCCCCGATTCTACGGCGGGCGGCTTCCACCCCGTCCCCCCTGCCCGGAGCAGTGCCCTGCGTGCCACCTCCCGCCCGATGGGCAGGGAGGCCGTCGCGGCGGGCGACGGAGCGTTCAGTACGTGCACGGTGTGCGGGGCCTCGCGGATCAGGAAGTCGTCCACCAGGGTGCCGTCCCGCAGCACGGCCTGGGCCCTGACCCCGGCCGGGGCCGGCCGCAGATCGGATTCCGTGACCTCGGGCAGCAGTCGCCGCACGGCTGTCGTGAACGCCCGCTTCGACAGCGAACGGTGCACCTCGCCCGCCCCGTACCGCCAGTGTCTGCGCGCGATGTGCCAGGTGCCGGGCCACGTCAGGGTGTCCGCCAGCTCACGGGGACGTACGACCGGCCAGCCGTACCCCTCGCGGGCCAGCGCCGGCACCGCGTTCGGCCCGACGTGGACGCTGCCGTCGTGGCCCCGGGTCAGATGCACGCCGAGGAACGGGAACGCCGGATCGGGCACCGGGTAGACCAGGCCGCGCACCAGCTCCGGCCGCGCCAGCTCGTAGTACTCCCCCCGGAAGGGCACGATCCGCACCCCCGGGTCGTCGCCCGCGAGCCGTGCCACCCGGTCGCAGTGCAGCCCCGCGCAGTTGACCAGCACCCGGGCCCGCACCACCGGACCGTCCGCCGTACGCACCGCCACACCCCAGGGGCGCCGGTCGATCGCGGTGACCTCCGCCCCGTAACGGATCACTCCGCCCGCCCCGGTCACCTCGGCGGCGAACCGTGCCGCGACCGCCCCGAAGTCGCACACCCCGGTCGTCCCGACGCGGATCGCGGCGAGCCCGTGCACCTGCGGCTCGTACTCCGTGATCTGGGCGGGCCCCAGCTCGCGCACCGGCAGTCCGTGCTGCCGGCCGCGCTGGACCAGTGCGTGCAGCCGGGGCAGCTCGGACCGCTCGGTCGCGACGATCAGCTTGCCGGTCACCGCGTGCGCGATGCCGTGCTCGGCGCAGAAGTCGACCATTTCGGCGGCGCCGCGCACCGCGTAACGGGCCTTGAGCGAGCCGGGGCGGTAGTAGATGCCGCTGTGGATCACTCCGCTGTTGCGCCCGGTCTGGTGCCGGGCGGGGCCCCACTCCTTCTCGAGCACCGTCACCCGGGTGCCCGGAGCGGTGCGCGTGATCGCATACGCCGTCGACAGGCCGACGATCCCGCCGCCGATCACCAGCACATCGCAGTCGTACGCCGCGTGCGTCATCATCACGCCACCTCCCACCCCGATAGTGCACTGACCCACTGACAACGCACTCAAACCAGCGAAGCCCAGCGTGGCGCCGAATCCTTACGCCTGGCGGCGCCCGGATGCCGTTCGGACACCGTTTGTATGCCGCATGGACGCCGTGGCGACGCTGTGAGGAGGTTGCGGTGGGTCGTGCAGCGCGGTCCGCCCGGTACGGCTACGCGGGCGCCACCAGCAGCGGACGGGCCCTTTCGCGCAGCTCGGCGACGCGCGGCTCGTGCCCGTACGGTTCGAGCCGGTGCAGCAGATCCCGTACGTACTCCGTGGTCCGCGCCGAGGAGATGCGGCCCGCCACCTCCACCGCCCGGGTGCCCGCCGCGCAGGCCGCGTCCAGATTCCCCGACTCCAGCTCGGCCACCGCCGACACCACGAGCCGCAGCCCGTGCGAGCGGACGAATTCCTCGGTGGGTCTGGACAGGGCCTGCTCGGTGAAGCGCCGCACCTGCCGGGGCGCTTTCAGGTCGAGGTGGCACTCCGCGGCATCGGCCGCGAACCTGTCGTACGAGTAGAAGCCCAGCCACGACGGGTCCGCATCGCCGCCCCTGGACCGCTCCAGCCAGCCCTCGGCGGCCTTCAGCGCGGCCCCTGCGGCCGGTGCGTCGCTCGCCTTGGCATGGGCGCGCGCCTCCACGAGGCGGAAGAAGCTCATGGTGCGGGCCGTGGCGAGCCCCCGGTTGCGTTCGACGGCGGCCTGCGCGAGGTCGACCCCCTCGTCGGCGAAGCCGCGGTAGGTCGCCTGCAGCGACATCGAGGCGAGGACATAGCCGCCGAGAGGTACGTCGGCCGCGGCCCGCGCGAGCCGCAGCGCCTGGATGTAGTAGCGCTGCGCGGCCTCCTGCTGGCCGGTGTCGAAGGCCATCCACCCGGCGAGTCTGGTCAGTTCGGCCGCTGCGCCGAAGAGCGCCCGGCCCACCTCGTCGCTGTACGAACCGAGCAGCAGTGGCGCGGCGTCCACGCGTAAGCACTCGGGGACCATGGAGGAACGCCAGTCCCCGCCGCCGTACTTGGAGTCCCAGCGGCGGGCGTCCTGGGCCGCCTCGCGCAGCTTGGCGACATCGCTGTGGCCGACCCGCAGTGGGGAGATGTCGTTCGAGGTCGCGCTGGTGGGCGTAGGTGTGGATACGGATGCGGTCTCCGGGCCCGGCTGGGCGGGGATGGACGGTGTCCGCTGTGTCCCCGGAGCTCCCAGGGTTCCCAGCGTCGCCTGCGCTCCAGGCGCCGTCTGCGCTCCAGGCGCCGTCTGCGCTCCGGGTGCCGGCTGTGCCCCCAGCGGTCCCTGAGCGGCCAGGGCCCCCGCCGTGCCGGATGTGCTTGCCGTGCCCGCCGTGCCGGATGTGCCCGCCACGCCCGGCGCACCGGACTCCGCCTCCGCGCTCTTCCGCACCGCTGCGCCCGCCGCGTCCGGCACCTTCTGCGCCCCTGCACCGGGGCGTGCGCCCCTTGCGCCCTGGGTGCCGAGGATGGCCGCCTCGGCGGCTGTCGAATCGCGTGCCACCGACGGGTCGGCGGGGGATATCAGCCAGCGGGACGCGGGCGTCGCGTACGCACTCACCGAGAACGAGCCCGCGAGCGACTGCCAGATTCCGCCGCCGCCCGCCCGCCGCCCGGCCAGATCCAGCCGGTACAGCTCGGTCGCCGAACGGACCGCCTCGGCCACATCGCGCGGGAAGGCCAGCCCGACCTCCGGCGCCGGATCGGCGTCCGCGAGCCCGATCTCGTGCAGCGGGACGGGCCGGCCGAGTTTGGCGCCGATCGCCGCCGCGATGAGATGGGGCGCGGCACCCTGCGGCACCATGCCCTTGGAGACCCACCGGGCCACCGAGGTCTTGTCGTACCGGAGTGTCAGACCGCGCTGCGCCCCGAGGTCGTTGACCCGCCGGGCGAGCCCGGCGTTGCTGATTCCCGCGAGGGCGAGAACGGTTCCGAGCTTCTCGTTCGGTCCGCGTTGCTCCCTGGACATGCGCCACCCCTCGACACACAGACGGCAGCCGCGTCACCGTTGCGGCGCGCGGCATTCGTACCGTGTCCTCCCCAGGGACGACCCCCGGCACTCCGGCCGCACACGCATATGGCCGAGCCCCGAGGAATATGCCTCCTGCCGAGAACCTCAGTAAACCCAGCGTAGTTCGCCGCATCCCTACCGTTAAGGGGCAGACGTCCGTATGGCGGGATTGTTGTCCGTGTGGACGCGGGCGGCTCCGCGGTGCCGCTCCGGTCGCCACGCGCATCGGCCCGCAACCCGGTTCGGACCCGGCCCGGGACCCCGCTCGACGCCCCGTTCGTGCGCTCCCGGAGGCACCGTTCGCACGTGGCGGCGACACCGCCCGCCGAGTCCCGTACGTGCTCCTGGTGTGTGGCCGTGCGCCCGGCCGTGCGCTCTCGTACGGCCGTTTCGGAAGAGCTTCCATGGTTGCTGCGTGGGTCGGCCCACTGCATTGGACTCAGTGGGCTGGGGGACACTGCCGCCTCATTCCCCGCAGGCGGCGGACCGGTCCGGGAGGTGAACGACACCTCCCGGACTGTGCGTGGACACCGGTACGGGGCCGGATGCGGGGCCCGTGCCGGGGCCGCCCGACACCCCGGTGGCGATCTCCTGCGGCCGGCGGAGGATTCCAGGAGGGATTCGCGAAGAATCGGGGAATGAAGTGGGGCGAAAAGGGACTTCTGATGCACCGAGTTCCCTGTCGCCGGGTTGCGACGCGCTCTGAGAATGGCCGAATGTCGTCGGTCGACCGAGGTTGGGCGGACCGATTCGCGGACATTCCGTCGACCGTTCGGAGGCCGTCCGCCACCGGTCCGTGGGCGGTTCGGGGTGTGGCTGGATTTCGGCCGGTAGATCTCGCCCGTACGGGGAAGGCAACGCGCCCAGTCCGTAGGCCCGTTGGCGCATGAGCCGCCTCGTGCGGGTCGCGAGTCGGTCGGCCCGCGGGAAGCCCGCCGCCCGGTTGCCGCCCGACGTCCGTCCGTCCGTGCCCGGCCGCCGTCCGTCCCGGTCCGGCCTTTGCCAGGGGCGCATGCGCTTCCGACGTGCGCCGTCCGTAGCCCCTCCTGCGCGCCTTTGTCGTGGCAGCATGTTCGCAACGGCGCCGCGCGTTACCGCAGTTCTCCCGGTACTTTCCTGCTGCGCCGTTTTGTCCACAGCCTGTGGAGGCGGCGATGCGTTGGTTGGTGGGGTGGAGCAGTATCGCCGCAAGTTTCGGCACGGCCGGTGCGGTCGGCGCCAGTGACGAGGGGCGCACGATGCACCCCGTCGGATCCCAACTCCTGTGGGGCGACCCCGATCCGCTCTGGGCCGTCGGCGACTGGCGCCCCGACGAGATCCGTATCAGCACGGTCGAGACCGCCGAAGGCGCGCCCACCGCCCGGATGGCCGTTCTCGGCTGCTGCAGCGCCACCGACGAACAGCTGCGCGCCGGCCTTCTCGCCGCCCGCGGCGGAGCCCTGCGCCATCTCACCTCCTGGCCCGGCAGCTACACGACCGTCGTCCAGGTCGGCCGCCGGATCACCGTCATCGGGGACCTCGCCGGAGCCCGCCCGGTCTTCTACACGCCGTGGGCCGCCGGTACGGCGTACGCCACCGCCGCACTCCCGCTCGCCGATCTCATCGAAGCCCAGCTGGACATCGGCCACCTGGCCGCCCTGCTCGCCTGCCCCGAAACACCGGAGGCGCTGCGCGACGGCACCCCGTACGCGGGAGTGAAGCGCATCCCGCCGGGGCACGCGCTCATCCTCCGCGAAGGCTCGCGCGAGATCACCGGGTACGAGGCGGTGGCCTCCCTCGCCGTCGCCGCGCCCCAACTCGACCCGGTCAGCGCCGTCGACGGGGTGCGCGACGCACTGGTCGAAGCCGTACGCGCCAGACTGCTGGCCCCGCGCCACGCGCCCGAAACCCTGCCGCCCGACCCCGGACCGGTCCCCGGCATGGGGCCCGCCGAACGACGTGCCGCCCGCGGCGCACCCGTACCCGGCATCGGCGCCGACCTCTCCGGAGGCAGCGCCTCCGCCACCCTCGCGCTGCTCGCCGCCGGACTGCCGGGCCTGCCCGGCACCCTCCTCGGCCACGGCACGGGAGCGGGGGAGCGGCTGCTCGCCGTCACCTTCAACGACCTCACCACACGCGGACACGAGGACGAACTCGAACGCGCCCGCGTCATCGCCGCCAACCCGCGCCTGCACCATGTCGTCGTCGCCGCCGGGGAAGAGGCCCTGCCCTACGCCGACCTGGGCGGCGGCCCGCTCACCGATGAGCCCGCCCCGTCCCTCGTCGTCGCCGAGCGCCACCGCCGCCGCCTCGCCTCGGGCAGCGCCGACCACTTCGTCGGCGGCGGAGCCCGGCAGGTGCTCGACGCCCACCCGGCCCGCCTCGCCGACCTGCTGCTGGACCGGCGCCGACGCCATCTGCTGCGCCCGGTCGCCGCGCTCGCCAAGGCCGAGGGCCCGACCGCGCACTCCCTCTTCGTCCCGCTGACCGTCTACCGCGCGGCCCGCCGCCTGTCCCGTACGTCGTACCGCACCGGCCTGGAGACGGCGGCCGACCGGCTGCCGGACGCCAACCGCCACACCCCCGACCTCGACACGCCCGCCGACGCCTCGCTCGCCGCCCTCGCCTGGTCGCGGCCGGGGCCCGCCGCACGCTGGCTGACGGGGGAGGCGCTCGCCGAAGTATCGGTTCGTCTGCAGGAGGCGGCGATCCGCCCCACCTCCGTCCAGCGCCCGGGCGAAGCCCGCGCCCGGGCGGCCCTCGCCCGATACGCCGCCGACCACCGGATCCTGGAGCAGGCCGCGGAGAACCGCAGCCAGCGGCTGCACGCCCCGTTCCTCGACAATCAGGTCGTACGCGCCGCCCGCGCGCTCCCCGAATCGCTCCGGGTCCAGCCGGGCGCCCGCGCCGCGATCCTGCGCCGGGTGCTCGCGGGCGCGGGCATCCACGAGCTGCCGCCCGGCTGGGGCACCCCCTCCCTCGCCACCTCGAACGCGACCGCCCGCACGGGCCTGCGCGCCGCCCTCCCCGATCTGATCGCCCTCTTCGACGCACCGCTGCTCGCGGACGCGGGCCTGGTCGAGGCCCGCGTCGTACGGAAGGCCCTGCGCGCGGCCTCGGAGGGCGAACCGCTCCCGCTGGACGGCCTGGCGCACCTGGCGTCCACGGAACTCTGGCTCCGCCGCCTCGTCTCGCGGCGCGGCACCTGCTGGACGGGCACGGCGGCACCCCGCCAGCGTGCGGTCGCGGGCGGAGTCGTCCCGGCGAGGCGGACACTGCAGCCGTAGGTACGGGTGGGGCGGGGCCGGTGGGGTCCTGGGGCCGGCCTTCACCCACTGCTGCGTACCCGCCGTTGCGTGTCCGTTGTCGGGGGCGCCTGCTTCCGGCCGCCCCGCGGGACAGAATGGCCGGGTGCGGTACCTGATCCTGGGCGTCACCGAGGCGCGAGACGAGAGCGGCAGTGCGCTGCCCGTGGGCGGTACGCGGCTGCGCGCCCTCCTCGCCGCCCTCGCCCTGCGTACGGGCCGACCCGTCCCCGTCGCCGATCTCGTCGACGACGTCTGGGCCGGTGATCCCCCGAACGATGCTCCCGCCGCGCTCCAGGCCCTCGTGGGCCGGCTGCGCCGGGTGCTGGGCAGGGATGCGATCACGAGCACCCACGGCGGCTACCGCCTGGAGGCGGCGCCCGACGAGGTCGACCTGCATGTGTTCGAGCGGCTGTCCCGGCAGGGGGCCGACGAGCTCGACGCGGGCGACCCCGCGGCGGCCGCCCGCACGCTCCGTACCGCGCTCTCCCTGTGGCGCGGTCCGGCCCTGGCCGACCTGCCGGACCACGGTCACGGCCTGCGTCCGGAGGCCCACCGCCTGGCCGCGCTGGAACGCCGGATCGAGGCCGATCTGCGGGGTGCTGCGACCGGTGCGGGTGCCGGTGCGGGTGCCGGTGCCGGTGTCGGCGAGGGGCCCGCTGCCGGCCCGCGCGCCCTCGTACCGGAGCTCAAGGAGCTGACCGCCGCCCACCCGTACGACGAACGCTTCCGGGCCCAGCTGATCCGCGCCCTGCGCGCCGAAGGCCGCCAGGCCGACGCGCTGGCCGCGTACGAGGACGCTCGCCACGCCCTTGCCGACGGCCTCGGCACCGATCCCGGACCGGAACTGATCTCACTTCACCGGGAGTTGCTCACTCCTGCGTCGAGCGCGTCATCAAAAGCAGCCGCACCGGCCACACCAGCTGCATCAGGATCACCCAACACACCCAGAGGCAACCTCCGCCCCCGGCTCACCTCATTCGTCGGCCGTGAGCCCGAACTGCGCTCCATCCGTGCCGATCTGACCCGATTTCGTCTGGTCACCCTCACCGGCCCCGGCGGCTCCGGCAAGACCCGTCTCGCCGAGGAGGCCGCCGCCCAGGGAGGCCAGGTGGTCTCGGCCCCCACGGACGCCTGGATCGCCGGACTCGCCCCTGTGGACGACCCCGTAGACGTCCCCGGAGCCGTACTCTCCGCTCTCGGCCTGCGTGAGACAACCCTCCTCCGGGACAACAACCGCGACGTGCAGCCGCTGCGCACCGACCCGACCGACTTCCTCGTCGAGCACCTGGCGCACTGTTCCCGCATTCGCCCCTTCCTGCTCATCCTGGACAACTGCGAACACGTCATCGACGCGGCCGCCGCCCTCACCGAGACCCTGCTCACCCACTGTCCGCAGCTGCGCATCCTCGCCACCAGCCGCGAACCGCTCGGCGTCCCCGGCGAATGCGTACGCCCGGTCGGCCCGCTCCCGGCCGACCCCGCCCACCGGCTGTTCGCTGAGCGCGCCCGCGCCGTACGTCCCGACTTCGACCCCGAGCAGGAGGCCGCACACGATCCGGATGCCGTCGCCGAGATCTGCCGGCGGCTCGACGGGCAGCCGCTCGCCATCGAACTCGCCGCTGCCCGGTTGCGGCTGCTCAGCCCGCGCCAGATCGCGGACCGGCTCGACGACCGGTTTCGTCTGCTGACCGGCGGAGCCCGTACCGTACTGCCGCGTCAGCAGACGCTGCGCGCCGTCGTCGACTGGTCCTGGGACCTGCTCGACGAGGACGAACGCGCGGTTCTGCGGCAGGTCTCCGTCTTCGCGGGCGGCTGGGACCTGCCCGCCGCAGAAGCCGTCACCACGGCTGGAGCAGCCCCTGCCACCGAGGCCCCGAGCACCGAGGCCCCCGCCCGGCACTCCACTGCCGACCTGATCGGCGCTCTCGTGGACAAGTCCCTCGTGGTCGCCACCCCGACCGCCTCCGGTGAGATGCGCTACCGCCTCCTGGAGACCATCCATGAGTACGCCACCGAGCGCGCGGCCGAGACCCCGGACGTCCGCGCCGCCGCCGCGAGCGCGCACACCGCGTACTTCGTCGCGCTGGTCGAGGAGGCCGAGCCCCGCCTTCGCTCCGGCGACCAGCTCCCCTGGATCGCACGCCTGGAGACGGACCTCGACAACATCCGGGCGGTCCTCCACCGCACCATCGTCACCAGCCCTTCCGAACCGGACGCGGTGCGCCTGGTTCTCGGCATGGGGTGGTTCTGGTTTCTGCGGAACTTCCGTCCCGAGGGCCTCACCTGGGCCGAGCGGGCCGTGGCGCTGGGACCGGAACCGACCGACGGCAGTGACCCCCGCTTCTGGCCGCGCATGCATCTGGAGATACTGCGGTACTTCCTTGCCGTGGAGAGCCGCCCGGCCGACGACATCCGCGGTGATGACCGTCGCCGGGCCCTGATGGGCCGGGTGGCCGACGCGTTCATGTCCTCCGGTCCGCAGTCCGCCCGTTTCCCCGGACTGCTCTGGCCGATGACCTTGTTCGTGAGCCGCACCACCGCCGAGGCGCACGAGATGATCGGCGCGGCGGTCGCCAACGCCCGTATTCACGGCGGCGCCTGGGAGTACGGCGTCACGCTGATGTTCCGCACCCACATGGTCATCGACATGCCCGGCGGCATGCCCGGGGTCGACGACGATCTCGCCGAGCTGCGCGAGCTGAGCCGCCGCGTCGGCGACCGCTGGGTGCGTGCACAGGTCGCGGGCGCGGCCGCGGAGGCCGGCATGATGCGTGGCCGGTACGAGGAGGCCCGTGCGGCGTACGAGGAGGCGCTGCTGCTCGCCCGTGAGGTCGGGGCGCACGCCGAGGAACCGTTCCTTCTGGCCCGCCTCGCCGAACTCGCCTACCGGACCGGAGACATGGCGGGCTTCGAGCGGACTCTGGCCGAGTCGGAGACCGGGGCGGAGCGCTACCAGGTGTACGACGCCCGCGCCTACGCCTACTTCCTGCGCGCCACCATGGCCCTGGACCGCGGCGAGATCGCGGAGGCGCGACGGCTGGTCACGGAGGCGGGGGTCTCGGGCGGACTCGGCAGCCCGCCGTCGCACTTCACCGCGGTGGTCGAGGGGCTGGCCGCCCGGATCGCCGTGCACGAGCCGGGGCCCGAGGGCGGCCCGGTGGCCGGGGTACGCGGTCTGACGCTCGCACTCCGCGCGGCGCGTGACGCCCAGTGCGCCGAGCTCGTCACCGGACATCTGGCGGACGGGGTTGCGACCGTACTGCCGAAGGTGGGCCGCCACGGAGCTGCCGTACGGATCCTGGCGGCGGCCGATGGCTGGCGCCTGTCCAGCCCCAGAAACAAGGCGCAACAGGTCGAGGTGGACGAGGCCGAGCGGCAGGCGCGCGAGGAACTGGGACCTCAGCTGTACGAGTCGGAGCGCGCGGCAGGCCGCATGCTGACGGTCGACGACGTCATCGAGCTCCTGACCCGCATCTCCGCAGAACTCCCGGAAGCCCCGGAAGCTCGGTGACAGCACCCGACGACATCGCCCCGGGCCCGCTCACCGACAGCTGATGGTCGAATCCGCCCAGTCGGCGAGGGCCACGCCGCCGCCCGGCTGTACCCGCTCGACGACGAGCCGGATCCTTTCCTGACCGGTGATTCCGACCCGGACGGGTACGGCAGGGTCGTCGCCGTTCACCACCGGGGACTGCCACAGCCGCGTCCCGTCACCGTTGAAGACGGAGAAGCGCACCGAGCCCAGCCCCATCGTCATGTCGTCGACCCCGGCCATGGCCTCGTAACGCGTGCACTGCCGGTTCAGCTGGATGGTGACCGAGGACTTGCTGTGGACGGTCACCCCGTGCGCGTACTGCGTGCCGCCGATCGACAGGTTGGAACGCTGCCATACCCAGTTGCTCTCACCGATCACCACCTCCGGCTTGGTGTGGTCACCCATCAACGAGTAGCTCAGCTCGCTGACCCGGTAGACGGTCGGCGCGGGCGGCGGAGGCGGCGGGGTCGGGGCGGGCGGTTTCGGTTTCGCGGGAGGCGTCGACGGCTTGGGGGGCGGTGTCGGCTTGGGGGTGGGCGTCGGCGTCGGAGTCGGCGTAGGCGTAGCCGTCGGCTTCGGCGGGGGAGTCGGGGACGGGGCAGGTGGCGCGGGCGGGGCCGGTGCATCGGGCTTCGGCGGCGGTGTCGGCTTCGGCGGTGCGGGCGTCGGCACCGCGGGCGCAACGGCAGCCGGCTTGGCCTCATGCCTGGCCTCGGGCTTCGGCTGGTCGTCGCCGACCAGTGCCCAGGCCAGTCCGGCCGTCACGGCCACGGCGACCGCCGCCGCGATACCGGCCTTCGCCGGGGCGCCGAGCCCTTCCGAGACCGCGGCACCCCCGGCCGCACCCCCGGACGAGCTTCCCCCGGTCCCCGCCGCGGCGGCACCCGCGCCCGCGGCTCCCGCCGCGCCACCGGCGACGATTCCGGCAGCCTTGAGCGCGTACCCGGCGGCGAACCAGCCGATGACCGCGACCGGAAGCAGTGCAGGAATCCCGGCGTTGACATGGGCCAGTTCGCCCGCGGCGAGCCGGCACTTCACGCACTCGTCCAGATGTCCCCGCAACCCGCGCTCGGCCCGCATCCGGAGTCCACCCCGGGCATATGCGCCGAGGCGGTCGGCGTAGCGCGCGCAGTCGCCGCCCGAGGTGAGCGCCTGGTTCACATGCGCCTGCAGGTAGGCCTGCTTGAGCCCTTCGCGGGCACGGCTGGCCAGAACCGCCGTGGCATTGGCGGTCAGCCCGAACAGCGGGGCGATCTCGCTGGGCGACTCCTGCTCGACGGTGGTGTGCCACAGCACCGCCTGCCAGCGCTCCGGCAGACTGCGGAACGCCTGCATCGCCATCGACTGCTCGGCGTCGTGCATCGCCAGCACATCGGCGCCGAGGTCGAGCGTGTCCGCGTCCGACATCTGGGAGGACTGGGATGCCTGGGCGGCGAACACCGCGAAGTCATCGACCAATTGCTCCCGCTTCGCGGTCTTGGTCCAGGCGGCTCCGACATGCCGGACAGCCGTCATGAGGTAGGCCCGCACCGCCTCCTCGGGCCCCTTGCCTCTCCGTACCGCCTGCAGTGTGCGGGCGAAGACCTCGGCCGTCAGGTCGTCGGCGGTGTGCGCGTCCCGGCAGCAGGTCCGCGCGTAGCGGCGCACCGCGTCCGAGTGCCGCCGGAACAGCTCCTCGTACGCGAGATCGTCGCCGTCCCGCATCAGTCTGATCAGCGCGGCGTCGGAGAACGAGGAACCGGAGGCATCGGCGGTGGTGCTGCCGCCCTTCCGCTGCATCGGCACCGCGGCGCCGGCTTCGACGGGCTCGACACCGGCCTCGATGGGGGCCGGCCACGGACCGGGCAGGACGGTGCCGCCCTCGGCGTCACCACCCGACCGCCCGGGTCCGGCCTGACTCGGTACCTGCCGGGAGGACAGCCAACCGGCCTGCGGCACACCATCCACGGCGGAGACGTCGTCGAACGACTCTCCCTGCTGCCCGTCACCGCTCATCGCGGAAGCCCCCGTATGCGCTGTCGGACCCGAACATCGGGCAAGAGTGCCACATGGCGCAATCACGTCGAACCTTCAGCCCCAGCAACCACTCATCCGGGGCGTTTTCCCGAATGTGAGCACTACCGGCCACCCATTCGGGAAGGCTCATTGAGCTTTTCTGCACGGGTGGTTTGCAGACAACGGGCAGCAGCCCCGCCGACGAGAGCCGATCAAGCGTCGATCGAGCGCCGATCAAGGGCTGGACAAACACCGATCAAGAGCCATTCAAGCGGCGCCCGAGTGCCGGCCAAAGTGCCGGAGGAGAGCCGGGCCGGCGCCGCAGAGAGCCGGTCGGCGGGCAGACGGAGCCGCCCGGTCGGGGCCCTGTCGAGAGGGCGGACGCGGAGGCCGGAAGCGAGAGGGACAGACGCGGAAGCCGGATGCGGAAGTGGAACGCGAGGGGCGGACGAGTGGGGACGAGTGACGATGAGCTGCCGAGCGGGACCCACCGAAACGGGCCACGCCGACTGCTCAACGACCAACCCATTCACGCCAGGCCAATCACGCCGACCGCTCACCTCAGCCACCCGACCCGATCCGACCGCTCACCCCGCCATCCACCCCGGAGCGCCAGCGCGCACGCGCAACACGCCCGCGCACCAGCGCCCTCAGGCGCTACCGCGCACCAGCGCCCTCAGGCGCCACCGCGCTCAGGCGCCAGCGCGCTCAGGCGCCAGCGCGCTCTCGCGCCAGCGCGCTCTCGCGCCAGCGCCAGCGCGCTCTCGCGCCAGCACGCACGCGCATCCCGCTCACCGCACCCTGCCGCCGCGCACCCCGTTCACACGACCGTTCGTGAGCGCAGCCCCTCCAGCAGGATGTCCAGCAGCCGGCTCGAAGCCGCGGCCTGCTGAGCCGCGTCAGGCAGCGAAGGCGCCGCCGTCGCGATGACCAGCAGCACATCCGCCACCGTCACATCTCGGCGCAGCTCACCGGCTGCCCGCGCCCGGTCCACCAGTCGGCCGACGACCTCCAGCAGTTCGCCGGCTCCCGTGTCGTCGTCCTCGATGGCGGTCTCCGTGGCGGAACGCCCGTCGGCCGGCCGGAGGTCGGCCTGACCCGCGCCCTGCCGCTGTTGAGGCACTCGCGTCTCGTCCCGAGCACTGCCAGGGCCCGAGCCCGATACGGAAGCCGCTATGGCCCCCGACTCGCCGACCGCGCTCGAGTCGTCGGCATCGGCATCGGCGTCGACTCCGACCCGCAGTACTTGCGGCGGCAGCAACCGCCCCGCGCCCGAGGCCACGGACGTCCGCAGGAAGCGCGACAGCGCCGACCACGGCTCTTCCTCCTGGCCCAGCGCGGTCCGCGCCTGGTCCGTCAGCCGGGAGGTCTCCTCCTCGGCTATCCGCCGCACCAGCACGTCCTTGCTCGGGAACCGCCGGTACACCGTGCCGACTCCGACTCTGGCGCGACGCGCCACGTCCTCCATCGGAGCCCCGTATCCCAGCTCGCCGAACACCTCGCGTGCGGCTCGCAGCACATGCTCCAGATTGCGCTGTGCGTCCACGCGAAGCGGAGCCGAGCGCCCGTTCTCTGCGGCCGCCCCGGCTGTTCCGGCCGTGCCGCCTGTTTCGGCTGCCGCGACCGTGCCCACCGGACCCACCGTGTCCGCTGTCCCCACTGCTCCGTTTCGCCCGTTTCCGTCGGACGAATGGGACGTGACTGCCGCAGCAGTCTGCCAATGAGAATCCTGAATGTGCATAACTGTTCCCCCGGTTATGACGTCTCCCCCCGGAGACTTCCCGCCGTTTAAGCCAGAGAGTGGATCATGGTCCCGACCCGCCTCCCCGACGACATACGAACATAGTTGAGCCCGGGTCAATTCAGAAGGGGGTAGTTCCGCACGGAGCGCCCCCCGATCGGCGCAAGGACCGGTTGGTCACTGATTCGGCCCCCGCCCGCCACCCCCACTCCAACCCCTGACCTGCGCAGCTTCCGTTTCGTCGCCGCGATCAGCAGCAGTGGCCGGTCCAGAACCTCCGGTCACACAATTTGCCGGGGCTGTGGACAAACCCTTGAGCACGTTGCGTCATGGGGTGGTGATGGCTTCAGATTCCGGGGGAACACCCCCCGGCCCCCCGCCGGGCGTGCGCATTCTCGTCGTCGGCGGCGGCTACGTCGGGATGTACACAGCGCTGCGTCTCCAGCGGAAGCTGAAGCAGAGACTCAGAAGCGGTGAGGCCGAGATCGTCGTCGTCACGCCCGAGCCTTATATGACGTATCAGCCCTTTCTGCCTGAGGCGGCCGCCGGTTCGATCTCACCGCGCCATGTCGTCGTGCCGCTCCGCCGGGTCCTGGCGCACTGCAAGATCGTGATCGGCGAGGCGCAGCGTATCGACCACGCCAAGCGCACGGCGACCGTCACCACCCTCGCCACGGGGGAGGACGGCACCGGCGCCGTCGAGATCCCGTACGACGAACTCGTCCTCGCACCCGGCTCCGTCTCGCGCACCCTCCCGGTCCCCGGCCTCGCCGACCACGGCATCGGCTTCAAGACCATCGAGGAGGCCATCGGCCTGCGCAACCATGTCATCGAGCAGATGGACATCGCCTCCGCCACCCGCGACCCGGCCATCCGCGACGCCGCCCTCACCTTCGTCTTCGTCGGCGGCGGATACGCGGGCGTCGAGGCCCTCGCCGAGCTGGAGGACATGGCCCGCTACACCTCGCGGTACTACCACAACATCAAGGCGGAGGACCTGAAATGGATTCTCGTGGAGGCGTCCGGCCGCATCCTTCCCGAGGTCGGCGACGCCATGGGCACCTACGCGATCCGTGAACTGCGCGACCGCAATATCGACGTACGCCTCGACACCCGGCTGGAGTCCTGCGAGGACCGGATCGCCGTCCTGAGCGACGGCTCCCGCTTCCCGACCCGCACCCTCGTGTGGACCGCGGGCGTCAAACCCGCGCCGATCCTCGCCGCCACCGACCTGCCGCTCAACGAGCGCGGCAGGCTCGCATGCACGGCGGAACTCACCGTCGAAGGGGTCGAGCACGCCTGGGCCGCCGGGGACGCCGCGGCCGTACCCGACCTGACCGCTGCGGAAACGGGCAAGGAGACGGCCCCCAACGCCCAGCACGCCGTGCGCCAGGCCAAGGTCCTCGCCGAGAACGTCCTCGCGTCGATCAGCGGCGAACCCCTCAAGGAGTACCGGCACAGCTACGCGGGCTCCGTCGCCTCACTCGGGCTCCACAAGGGCGTCGCCCACGTCTACGGTCGTAAACTCAAGGGCTACCCGGCCTGGCTGATGCACCGTACGTACCACCTCAGCCGTGTCCCGACGTTCAACCGGAAGGCCCGTGTCCTTGCCGAATGGACCCTCGCCGGGCTCTTCAAGCGCGAGATCGTCTCCCTCGGTTCGCTGGAACACCCGCGCGCCGAATTTCAACTCGCCGCAGGAGGCAGACGTCCCAGGCCGACCGGCCCGCCGAACACCGACGGCTCGCCGGGACCGGGCCACCCGCCAGGGCCCGACGGCCCGCCGAGGAACGGCGGCTGACCACCCGTCGGCCCGCCTGCGCACCCGCCCGGAGCCCGGCCGTACCGACAACTGTCAGTACGGTCCGTCACACTGGACGTGTGACCATGGGTGGGCCCACACCTGCACAGAGTGACCCGGCCGGCAGCGACCGACAGTGAGCAGCCCGCCCGAGCGGACCAGACCGACACACGAGGCCAGAAATTCCGTGAACTTCACGCGTTGGAGCGCCCGCCTACCCGGAACGCAGCGCCGCGCCGCCGCACGGGACGACCGCAGTTCCGTGCCCTCGGCCCGCGCCGAGTACGCACAGCCCGAGACCGGGCCCTGCCCGCCGGACGGCGACACGCGCAGTGACACGCCTGGCGACAGAAGCGGCGACACACACGACGGCATGCACGACAGCACACACGACGGCACACACGGCGAACCTCCCAGGGACCGCGGCCCCGCCCTGGAGGATCTCTCCGCCAGGGACATCCTCGGCCAGCTGCCCGCCCTGGTGGCCCTGGTGTACGGCCCCGACCACCGGATCGCGTACGTCAACGACGCCTACGCCGCCGCCTTCGGACCCCGCCCGGCCGGCGCAACCGCCGCCGAGGCCATGCCCGAGCTCACCGAGCTCAGCCTGCTGCCCCTCATGGACCAGGTCCTGCGCAGCGGCACGCCCCGTACGGTCAAGTCCCGCAAGGTCCGCAGCGGCAATTCGTACACCGTGACCTGCACCCCGGTGCACAGGGACAGCGACGGCGAAACCGACGGCGGCGGCGACGACGGCGACGGGGACAGGAACAAGAAACAGAACAAGGGCAACAGGAGCAGCAGGAGCAACAAGAACAGGAGCAAGGGCAGCGAAGGCGGAGTGCTCGTGTACGCCGCCGATGTCACCGACCACGCCGAAGCGGCCGAACGGCTCCGCGCCAGCGAGCGCCGCCACCGCGAAACGGCCGTCACCCTCCAGCGCTCCCTGCTCCCGCAGGAGCTGGAGCAGCCCGACGACCTGCGGATCGCCGCCACCTACCAGCCCGGCGGCACGGACGCCGCGGTCGGCGGTGACTGGTACGACGTCATCACCCTCGGCGCGGGCCGCACCGCCCTGGTCATCGGCGACGTGATGGGCCGTGGGGTGCGCGCCGCCGCCGTCATGGGCCAGCTCCGCACGGCCGTGCGCGCCTACGCCCGCCTCGACCTCCCGCCGCACGAGGTGCTCCAGCTCCTCGACGGTCTCGCCGCCGAGATCGACGCCAGCCAGATCGCCACCTGCGCCTACGCGGTCCACGATCCGAACGAGGGGCGGCTCGTCTACGCCTCCGCAGGTCACCTCCCGATCCTGGTGTGCGACGAGGACGGTACGGTCCACCGCGCCGAGGACCCGACAGGACCGCCGCTCGGCACCGGCGGCTGGATCCACACCTCGGGCACGATCGACCTGCCGCCCGGCTCCACCGCCGTCCTCTACACCGACGGTCTCGTCGAACGCCGCAGCGAGGACATCGACGAAGGGGTCGCCGCCCTGGAACGCGCCCTGTCCGGTGCCAAGGGCTCACCGCAGGTGGTCTGCGACCGCCTCATCCGCTCCCTCGGCGTCACCGCCGAACACGACGACGACGTGGCGGTGCTGGTGGTCCAGCACCCCGCCCGCACGGGAGCGAACGCGGAGCTGTTCCACAATGCCTCGCTCGATCTCCTCGGTGGCATCGAGGCGGCCCCGCGCGCCCGCGCGTTCGCGACCGGCGTCCTGACGTCGTGGCGTTTCCCGGTCGAGCTCTGCGACCTGGGCGTACTGGCCGCCGGCGAACTCGTCGCGAACTCCCTCAAGCACGGCACCCCGCCGATGCGTCTGGGTCTGCGCCGCACCGACCGCCGCCTGATCATCGAGGTGACCGACGGCGACGACCACATGCCGCGCCGCCGGCGTGCCGATCCGGCGGACGAAGCGGGCCGCGGCATCTCCATCGTCGCGACGATCGCCACGTCATGGGGCAGCCGTCGCACACCAGGCGGCGGCAAAGCGGTCTGGTGCGAGTTCGCCCTGCCGCAGTAGCAGTAGGGGCCCTGCCGAAAGCAGGACCCCTACTCACCCCTACTCACCCCTACTCACCCCTACTCACCCCTGCTGCCCCTGCTGCCTCAGCGAGTGGTGACGGCGGAGGCGGTCACGGGCTCGGCCTCCGGCAGTGACACGGCCACCACCCTGGACGGCACCGTCTCGATCGAAGGCTGGTCCTGTACGGGAGTGAGCTGCCGGCCGAGCCGCAGCGCCAGCACCGTGATACCCAGCGAGAACAGCACGAACGTCACGATGTACGGCCCGTGCAGCGTCGCCCCCATCGGCCCGCCCACGGCCGGACCGACCGCCAGCGCGAGCTGCTTGCACAGGGCGAACGCGGAGTTGTACTGCCCGACCATCGACTCCGGCGCCAGATCGGCGACCAGCGGCGCCACGGTCGGCGACAGCATCGACTCACCGAGCCCGAACAGCGCGTACGTGGAGATCATCGCGGCCGTCGCCATGGTCTGGCTGCCGTGCCCGAGCCCCGCGTACCCCGCCACGATCCATGCGAACGCCCAGATCAGACCGACCGAGGCGATGACCCGGCTGCGCCTGCGGCGCTCCACCAGACGCAGCACGACGAACTGCGCCACGACGATGACGGCGGTGTTGGCGGCCAGCGCGATACCGAGCGTCGAGGGCTGGATCCCGGCGGCCTCGGTGCCGTATGCCGCGAGCCCGGACTCGAACTGTCCGTAGCAGGCGAAGAACAGCACGAAGCCCAGCACGCACAGCTGCATCATGGCCCGGTGCGAGAGCAGCGCCCGCAGCCCGCCGGGCGCCTTGGACCCGTCGGTGGGCCTGGCGTCGGAGAAGGCAGGCGTACGGGACAGCCGCACCGTGGAGGCGATGACACCGAGCACGATGAACATCGCGGCCTCGATGAGGAACAGCAGGGTGAAGGTCTCCGGCCGGTTCGTGTCGACGATCTGCCCGCCGACCAGCCCGCCGATGCCGAGCCCGAGATTCTGCAGGAAGAACTGCATGGCGAAGGCACGTGTACGGGTGGCGGTGCTGGAGCACCACACGAGCATGGTGGCGAGCGCCGGCTGCATGACCGCCGTACCTGCGCCGAGGACAGCGGCCGACAGCACGGCGGCGGTCACATCCGACGACAGGCCGAGGGCGGCCGCGCCCAGGGAAGCGACGACAGAGGCGACGACGAGTACGGGCAGCGGCCCGCGCCGGTCGATGGCACGCCCGGTGAACGGCAGAACGGCGAGCGCTGCCATAGCGAAGACCGCCAGGACGACTCCGGCCGTACCGGCACCCAGATCCCGTACCTGCGCCACATAGACGTACAGATACGGAACGGTGAACCCCAGCCCGAACGCGCTCAGCGCGCTCCCCAGCTGGATCCGCCGCAGTGCTGCACCCATCTCCCTGGTCACACTCACCTACCTCAAGGTCTCGAAGCGATGTACCGAGCCATCCGAACGACTCGAACCCGAAGACTTTAGCACTAAAGTTAGAAGCTCAACAATACAGACCGAAGGACTTCGACGGCTTTGGAGGGCGTGCGATACTGCCCGCCATGTCTGACACCACCGAGCAGCCCGGCCCCCAGGAGCCGAGCCTCGACGAGCAGATCGCCGCCTATCAGCGCGAGTTTCGTGACCTGGACCCCCAGGTCGAGCAGGTCGTCTCGGCCCTGGGCCGACTGAACCGCCGTATGAACGTGGCGTACGGACGCCAGGTCGCCGCCCTCGGCATCAGCAACGCCGAGTGGGAGGTCCTCAAGACCCTGGTCCTGGCCGGCTCCCCGTACCGCCTGGGCCCGGGAGAGCTGGCCAAGCGCCTCGGTCTCACCCCGGCGGCGATGACCCACCGCATCGACCGCATGGCGGGCGAGGGTCTGGTCACCCGCGACCGGGACGAGAACAACCGGGTGCGCGTGATCGTCGAGCTGACCGACGAGGGCCGTACGAAGTGGCTGGAGGCGATGCGCATGGCCTCCGACTTCGAGGAGGACCTGCTCCAGGACCTCACGGGCGACGAGCGCGGCGTCCTCGGCGACATGCTGATCCGCCTCCTGCGCCGCGTGGAACACGCCCAGCCGGACGCCGGCGGCCGCCTCACGGACCTGGGCTGAACCCCTGTCCGACACGTGGGAAAACGGCTTGACCTGGCTGGGTTGACACCCCACTCCTCGATCCGTAAGGTTCTTCGAGTTGTCACGGAGCCGGAACGGTTCTGCGACAACCGATCCCGCCGCGAATGCGGCAACCAAAACTCAGCACGATCTCCCACTCGGAGAAATTTCGGCATGCCGAAATTGATTTCGAAGACTCGATTATGAGTCGCCGGGAAAATCCGCTAGAGTTTGGACGTCGGAACGGCCCAACAGCCGGGAAGACAAACCCCACTGACTGGGAATCAGGCCCGAAAGGATCTGATAGAGTCGGACTCGCCGGAAAGGGAAACGCGAAAGCGAAGAACTGGAAAGCGCAGTAAAAATTCTTCTGCTCTGCAGGGGGCCCGCTTCGACCGGGAATCGGACACGAAAGAGTCTGATAGAGTCGGAAACGCAAGACCGAAGGGAAAAGCCCGGAGGAAA
>NZ_JBICXE010000027.1:0-133742 GCF_043200155.1 Streptomyces sp. NPDC048473 | reverse complement strand
CGACCTCGTGGTCGGCGGCGGCGCGATTGCGCCAGTCCAGGACCTGCTCCCGGGTGCGGTCCTCGAGGACCAGCTCCTGGTCCTCGTCGACGTCGTCCAACCGGCTGGACCGGTTCAGTGCATGGGACGGGACCGGCCCTCTGCCGCGCTCGCGCCTGTGGTGGCCCGCGTGCGGACGGTCGCAAGGCTGCTCGCCACCGGCCCGGCGCCGCTGACCGTGCTCCCTGCCCCGTGCACGGCACCAGAGACCCCGGCCATGGCCGGGAGCGCGAAGATGAACGGCGCGATGCCGAGACCACCCGCCTTGCCCACCGCGACCGGCTGCACCATGGGCGGTATTGCTAAAGCCATCGGCGGAGGCCGTAACCCCGCTGTCGCGCTTCCCGGTCTCGTCTCTCAGACGGCCGACACCGGCAGCGGGATGCGGAGTCACTGCGCGGATTTGCGCCAGCGCGCTCAGTTCGACCGGAGGGGGCACCCCTGGCACAAGGAAAAGCCTCGTGCCAGGGGTGCAGTCGAACAAGTCAGGGTCTGCCGCGAGGGTCAGCGTACAGCGTAGGCCCTGATCAGGGTCTGTTCGATCTTGCTGCCGTTGGCGTCCCATGCCTTGACGCGCAGCGATACGTAGCCCGATTCCGGGTTGCGCAGGGTCACCGTATAGCTGTCTCCCTTCGCGCTCTTCACCCTAGCGGGGTGCCAGGTGTCACCGTCGTCGGTGGACATCGTGACCTCGGCCCCGCGGATGTCCGGAGTGGTGCCGGTCTGGAGCGCGAACGCCAGATCGAAGCGGTCGGTCTTGCCACCCCGGGCGGTGTTTTCCGCATCCAGGTCCAAGCCGTACTTCGGCCAGAGAAGCGCGAGGTTTTCCTTGTCGCTCGCCGGTCGGGCGGACTTGAATGTCCATGCGGTGCTGGTTTCCGTGGACAGCGGGAACCACGCCGGACGCGCAGTGTCCAGGGTGACGCGGTAGGTCGCCGGGTCAGGGCTGACCGGCAGCGTGGTCAGCGAGAGTCGCGGCTCCTCCTTGAGGAGCTTCCCGTCCTGGTATATCCGCGCCGTCGCAGTGTTGGCGCCGCCGAACTGGCTGTAGTGCCCCGGCTGGCTGTCACCCATTTCCGGGATGGTGAGGGTGATGTTGTCACCCTCGCGGACCGCCTGGGTGGCCTGCGGTCCGGCCGGGCCGTTTGCCGCGCCCAGCCAGGTTGCCTTGTATCGCTCGCCTGCCTGGTAAGTGCGGAATACGTCCTTCATGGAGTGGCCGGTTTCGGCGCGGTCCGGGAGGACAGTGTGGTACCACCGCAGCCCCTCTATCGCCGGCCAGTTGCTGCCCGTGGAGTACCATTCCTGCCGGTCCGTCGGAGCGTCGAAGAAGTCCGGGACCTGGAAGATGAGGGCGTCGCCCGGACGGATCGCCGAGTCGGCGTCGCCGATCATGGTGCCCTTGGTGCTGCGGTACTGGGACTTCACCACGGCCGAGTTCTTCGCGGTGACCGCGTCGACGGGGTTGGCCGGAATCTCACCGGGAACCATCATCGCGATGTTGTACACCTGGGGAACGCCTGTGATCCCCTTCAGGTCGATCCGGGTGGGACCGTCGGCCATCCGGCCGAGGAGCCCCGCGCCCTCGTCCTGGGTGAGGGACCAGGCCGGGATGGTAGTGCCGGTGACGCGCGGCACGATGGTGGCGAAGGGGCCGGGCCGGTCGTTGACGATGACCACTGCCTTCGCGCCGGCGTCGGCGACCGCGGTGATCTGGTCGATGGACTTCCGGGTGGCATCGCGGGTGACGACTGCGAGCTTGCCACCGAGGTCCTTGCCGGTCAGGTCCTCCGGCCGTGCCATGCCGGCGTCGACCGCCTGGAGCGTACTGGTGCCGTACAGCCGGGCCGCGTACATCACTTGCTCAAGCGGGAGCACGCCTCTCTTTTTGGCGTAGGACGCCTGGATCACCGGCGAGTACCTGCGCTGCTGGAAGTGGAACTCGAACATGCCGAGCTCCACCGGTTTGGTGGGCACCACATAGGCGCGGTCCCAGAGCGGGCTCGACACGCCCTTCAAGAAGTCCATCCCGATCTTGCCGGGGAGCTGCTGGCGGTACCCGAGTTTGAAGCCGGTCTGCTCGGACTTCTTGGGCGTGGCGACCTTGACTTCCTTGCCCAGCCGGGCATCCAGCGTGATCGTCCGATCCGCCTTCAGCTCCGCGACGGGCTGACCGGCGAGGGTGTAGTCCGTGACCTGGGACGAAGCCTTGTCCCTCGTGTGTACGAGGCCCATGACGGAGTAGCGTCCCTGCGGCACCGCGACGGTCTTGGTCCCGTTGTCGGGGTAGACCTGGTTGAAAGCACCCGTGTCCAGGTTGAACACCGCGAGTTCGCCGCTCGCCGGCTCACCGTGCCGGTCGATCGTGTTGACGGTGAGGTCGACGGTGGGCACGTCCTTCGTCGCGCCGACGGTGGTGTGGATCGCGGTGCCGTCGGTCGCGGTGGCGGTGATGATGCTGGTGTAGTCGCCCATGGCGCCGAGCTCGGGGTGGTAGGTCACCGTCACGCTCGCGGTGGAGTTCGCCGGGACCGTCACACTGGTGGCGCTGAGAGTGAACGTGCCGTCCACCGGGGGTGCGGTCTCTCCGACGGTGAACAGGCGGAGCGACAGCGTGGTGTCCGCCGCGGAGGTGTTCACGTAACTGATCGTCTTGGTGACCGGCGCGCTCTCGGCCGACGACTTGCCCATGCTGACGACGGCGGGGCTGGAGTAGACCGTGGCGTCGAGCGCCTTGGGCACGTCGACCCGGCCGCCGCCCTGCTGGTAGGCGGTGTACGAGCCCTGCTTGGCGGTGCCGACCAGCACCTGCTTGAGCCGGTCGGCGGTCCAGTCCGGATGGCGCTGGGCCAGGATCGCCGCGGCGCCGGACACATGCGGGGTGGCCATCGAGGTGCCGTTGGCGGAGGTGTAGTCGGCGTCGACGGGGGTGCCCATCGAGGTGCCGGCGGCGCGCGCGGCGACGATGTCTACGCCCGGTGCGGTGATCTCCGGCTTGACCACGAAGGTGTCCTTGAGCGGGCCGCGGCTGGAGAAGTTCGCGAGCTCGTCCTGCTTGGACACCGCGCCGACGGTCAGCGCGGCGTCGGCGGCACCCGGCGAGCCCACGGTCGACTTGCCGGGGCCCGTGTTGCCGGCCGCGATGACGAACAGCGCGCCGGAGGAGGCGGTGAGCTGGTTGACGGCCTCGCTGAGCGGGTCGGTTCCGTCGCTGGCGGCCTCCGAGCCCAGGCTCATGCTGACGACGTCCGCGCCCTGGGCCACCGCCCATTCCATGCCGGCGATGACCCCCGACTGGGGGCCTTCACCGGCGCTGTTGAGGACCTTGCCGATGTACAGGTCGGCGCCCGGCGCCACACCCTTGTACTTGCCGCCCGACGCGGCACCCGAGCCGGCGATGGTCGAGGCGACATGCGTGCCGTGACCGTGGTGGTCGACCGCGTCGGGGTCGTCGGTGAAGTTCTGCGTCTCCTTCACCCGCCCCGCCAGATCAGGGTGGTTGGGGTCGAGACCGGTGTCGAGGACGGCCACCTTGGTGCCGGTGCCGTCGTAGCCCTTCGCCCATGCCTCCGGCGCGCCGATCTGCGGCACACTCTGGTCCAGCGTCACCTGCACCGGCCGGTCGAGCCAGAGCTTCTCGATGCCGTCGGCGAGCTTCGGTGCCTTCGTCGCGGCGGCACTGTCGTCGTCGACCGCCTCCCAGAACGTCGCCGCCTTCTTCTTGCTCGCGCGCAGCGCCACCGCGTTGGCGCTGGGCAACTCGTCGTCCTTCACCGAACCGGCCGGCGCGGCCTGCTTGAGCGACTTGCCCGCCTTGCCCGGCGCGCCCGCGTAGGTCGCCATCAGCGGCACGGCGGGGCGGTGCGCGTCGTCGTAGCCGTACTCGACCAGCTTGGTGACGTTGAACAGCTCGCGGTCGAGCCTGTTCGCGGCAAGGTACGGCTGTGCCTTGTCCGGGATGACGTAGACCTCGTCGCCCACCTTCATGGAGGAGAAAGCAGCCGGGGTGCCGTCGGGCGCGGGCGCGACCGTCGCCGCCTGCAAGCCGTTGGCGTGGCGCTCCAGCGTCACAACTTCGCCCGTGACGAGGGTGAGCGTGTGTGTGGCGACGACCGGGCTGTTCTGCTGCGGCTGGGTGGCCCGGGTAGCGGGCGTTTCGGCGGCGGCGATGGCGGGGATGCCGAGCGTCCCGGCCACGCAGGCCGCGGCGAGCAGCGCCGTGAGTACCCGATTCGAGCGGTGTGGCAAGCGCCGGGATATGGGGATGGGCAGGTGGACCGGGAACCTGGATGCCCCAGCCGGCAGTGACTGTCTCATGCGGCAATGACCTTTTCTGAGGGGAGAATGCGCCCGGATACCGCGCGGTTGCGGGGATTCGGCATCGCGCCGAGTGGCTGCGATGAATGTGGTTGGTGCCAACCAGTGCTGCTTCAGGCCGATCGGTGGCGCAGCGCCGGGCGGCGAGCGGCGCGTCCTGCTGCTGCGGCAGTGACCTGGCACCGGTCGGTCAGTCTGCGGGGTTGGCCCCGGAACCTAGCTGTGCCGGAGAGCCAGGGCGGATGGGCCGGTCGAGGCGATCCGTCGGATTCGACCGTGCGGCAGAAGCCTTGCGGACGCGGGGGGATGAGTGGCGACAGGCGGAGGCGTTGGTTCCATGCCGCTGAGTGTTGTTCACGCACAGGCCACCGCACGATTGGGCAGATGACCCAACTTTGCTGCCGCGCCCGCCTAACGGTGGGCGTCGGCCCGGCTGTCGACGACGACGCCGGCTTCGACGACCTTCACGGCCAGCGCCGTCCGGGACGACACATCGAGCTTGCGCATGGCTGTCTCCACGTGCCGCGCGACCGTCTTCGGCGACAGGATGAGGACACCGGCGATCTCCCGGTTGGTCCGGCCTCCGACGAGCAGCCGGACCACGTCGAGCTCCCGGGGAGACAGTTGATCTCCGTAGCTTCGCCGTCCACCGTGCCACGACGGACGCTTCACCCCGACACCGGATGCACGCAGTGTGCGCATGACGCGCTCGGCGTCGCCACGAGCGCCGAGGGTGGACAACCCCTGGAAGGTTTCCGTGAGGACGGAGAGAGCCGCATCGGGCTGGTCCGCACGTAGCAGACAGCGGGCCTGTCGTTCACGGCTGAGCAGGGCGTCGTACGGCCGCGGAAGGTCCTGCCACGCGTCGGCCGCATGCGCGAACAGTTCGGCGGCGCTGAGGGGATCGCCTTGGTGCTGGGCCAGGATCGCCTTGCAGGTCGACAAGGCTGCGTGCGGGCCGGGTGCGCGGCGATCGCGTACTCCCGCTGCGAAAGCGTCGACCAGGTCGCCGGCTTCGTCGGGGCGGCCGGCCATGAGTAGTGCCTCCGCCCGGACCGGGGCGATTTCGGTGGCCCAGATCCAGGTGCCCTTGCGTTCCAGGAACCGGATCGGCTCGTCGGTCAGCTGCAGCACGTCGTCGATCCGCCCGGCGCCGAGCCGGAGCCTGGCCAGGGCGCCGGCAGGTTCGACGGAATACTCCGCACCGCCATGTCGGTCCGCCTGTTCAAGGACGAGCCGCAGGCACTCGTCCGCTCTGTCCTGGTCGCCGCGGGCCGCATACAGCGAGCCGGTGACCATGGCCGGCGCCAGACGACTCACCGGCTGCAGGAGTTCCTCGTCACCGGCCAGCGATCCGGTCCGGTCGACCAGCCCGTCCCAGTCTCCGGTGAGCCAGTCCAGGTGGGCCAGCGTCACTTGCCCGAGCCTGCGGAGCTTCCGGTACTGATACGTGTCGGCCTGCCCTGCGGCCAGCGTGAGCACCCGCCTCGCCTCCGGGTACCTCCCCCAGATCAGCGCCATGTGCCCGATGTTGAGTTGGCCGACCGTGATCTGCTGCCTCTCCGCGGCGGTGGACGCGTCATCGGCGATCAATGCTGCTTCCGCCCACCCCTCCTCCTCACCGAGCAGCAACAGCCCGCTCGCCCGCCCGACCCGGATGCTCAGCCGGTCCCCCGGCGCCATCGCGACCGGCACCTGTGCAACGCGCCGCAGCCACCTGAGGTGTTCGGCCGCCGGCGTCGTCGTCCCGTACGGCAGGCCGAGAAACACCATTGCGCGGGCTGCCTTCGCCGGGTCGTGCCCGAGGTCGGGCAGCGCTCGTTCCATCTCGATCCGGGACTGCTCGAACGCCTCCATCTGCTGCAGCAGCCGGGCGACATGGAAGCGGATCTCCGCCGCCTCGCTCGGCGCCGGCTCACCGGTGTCCAGCACGAGGCGGAGAGCGTCCATGAGTTCGCGGTAGCGTTCATGCCCGCTGAGCAGAGAGAACGGAACCTTGCTGGTCAGCCGCACCACGTCGGCGGGCGGCAGGTCGGCTTGGGTGAGCAGATCGTGCAGCAGGACGACCGTCGTCGCACCGTCACCCGAGGCGAGGGCGAGGTCGGCCGACTGTTCCGTGTACCGGCACCATGCCGTCGTATCGCCGGCCTCCCGGAAGTGGCGCGCGAGCTGGGCGACCGGGGACGGGGTGGCGCCTTCGAGGACGTGTGCGGCACGCAGGTGCATCGCCCGCCGCTGCGGCACAGGAATTGCCTCGTACACCGCGCGGCACGCCAGCATGTGCCGGAACGAGACCAGCCCGCGCTGGTCCTCCCTCAGCAGCCCCGAACCCACCGCCTCCGCCAGGCCTGCCAGCTTGCTCGCCGGATCGCCATCCGGAGCCATCACCTCAAGGACGGTGTCCTCGGGGGCGGGGTCGGCGAGTACGGCGGCCGCGCGCAACGCCGCCTGCGCCGGCGGGCCGAGCCGTGCGCTGCGTTCCAGTACGACGTCCCGCACCGTCGGTGGTACGTCTATCTCACTCAGTCGTTGCCGCACCCAGGAATCACCCCGCCGGGTCAGGCCGGCGCGGTTCCACATCAGCCGGACGGACTCCTCGACCGCGAGGGGAAGCCCGTCGGTCCGGTCGTGCAGGGTGGTCGCGAACTCGTCGGAAACCCGTTCCCCACCCAGCATCGAGGACACCATCGCGGCAGTCCCGGGGACATCCAACGGCTCCAACGACAGCCGCAGCCGCGCCGCACCCGCCGGTTGCCGCGACGACAACCGCAGCAGCAGAAAGTCCGGCGCGATTTCCTCCGGGCGATAGCTCACAAGCAGACTGACCTGTTGTCGCGAACGTGACGCCAGGAACAGCAGAAACTCCAGGGTCGCCTCATCTGCCCAGTGCACGTCCTCGACCGCGAGCAACCCGATCTCGAGCCGTTCGAGGATCTCCTCGATGGCCCGGAACAGTCGGTGTCGTGCCGCCGCTGCGTCTTCGGCCGGGTCGGGTGTGGGCGGCAACGCCGATGCCCACTCGGGGAACAACGGCCGGAGCGCCCCCGCCAGCCCGCTCAGGCCGAGCCGGGCAACATCCTCGGTCGCCGGTCGGATCGCGTCCACCACCGGCCCGAGCGTGAAGGGCTGTCGAACAGCCGGGCAGGCCGCCAACAGCACCCGCTGACAGGCCGGGGCATGCGCCGCGAGCAGCTCCTGGACCAGTCGGCTCTTACCGATCCCGGCCTCGCCCTCGATCAGCACGACCACCGGCGGATCGGACAACGCCGCTCTCAAAGCAGCGAGTTCGCGCTCGCGTCCGACCAAGCCGGGTGATGCGATCGCCGGCAGGTCGCGTGTGTCGGAATCGCTGGTAGACATTCGCCCCACCGTGGGAGACAGACGACGGCGTGCCCGAACCGTCGTCTTCCGTGAACAATATGATCAGAGGTTACAAGGTGGGGTGGCAGGGGGATAGGCCACGTTCACAGGCGTGGTGCAGAAGGCGACCACTGTGGAGTCCTGGGGCTGATGTTTGTGTTGCCATCAGCCCGCCCGGGGGCCAGGGTCTCCGTGTCACTTGCCTCAGCCTCACTCCGGTCCGCTCTGCCGCCGTGGTGGCTACGGACCGGCGGACGCTGCACCGGCGCCGCACTCTCGCACCGCATGCGCGCGGTTTTGGGTAGCGGGTTCCCCGAAGGGGCGTCACGCGCTCTGCCGAGGCTCAGCAGTTGCCACCGACAGAGCCCACGCCGAGGGACTCCAGGCCCTTCGGTGGGAAGTGGAGGGATGCCGCGGCGGGAACGGGTTGGTCAACCGAGGGAGCGGCGGCCGGCCGCGGCGTCGAGCAGCGCTTGGAGGAAGGCGGTGTCGGACGTCGCGGCTCGGCGGGGGAGCCGGCCCGCATTGTCGGTGATCAGTAGGAGTACGGGGTGGTCGGCGCCAGGTGGGGTTCGTCGGCGAGGAGCGCCATCAGGACCTCGCGCACGCCGACTTTCGAGCAGGCTGGAGCCCAACTGATCGGCGTCCTGGCCGGGGTATCGACCAGGCAAACAGCCAATGGCGACAATCTGACAGAGGGATAGGGTTCGGCTGAGAAGAATCCGCTTGGTGCGCGGGAGCTGCGCCAGGGCCGGACATGGTGGCCGTCCGAGGAGGAGCCGGATGCTGCAGGCGCTGGGACTGGGCCCGGCCGAAGAGGCCATCTACACGGCGCTGTTGGACCGCCCGACAGCCTCCGCGCAGGACCTCGCCCGGCAAACCGGACTCGAGAAGGCCGAGAGCGTGCGCATCCTGCTTGACCTGGCGGCGCGCGGCCTGGTGGCCGTCGCCACCGAGGCCGAGAGTGGGGCACCCGACTCGGCCGATTGCGAGGCTGGTCTTCAGCCTGCTTACTACCGGCTCACACCGCCCTCGGTGGCCCTGGCCCCGCTCCTCGTCGAGCAGCGCAACGCGCTGCACCAGGCCGAGACCGCGTTCTCGATGCTGACCGAGCAGTACCGCAGTACCGCCGCACACACTGCGGGCGGTGTCGTGGAGGTGGTCGTCGGCGTGGAGCAGGTCGCACACCGATTCCATCAACTGCAGTGCGGCGCCCAGCGGGAGTTGCTTGTCTTCCTCGTCGGCGAGCCCATCGCGGTGCCGCGCGAGGATACCGACACGTCGGAGAGTTCCGCGCTGGACCGCGGGGTCGACTTCCGGGTCGTGGCTGACAAGAACTATCTCGACGGTCACGACGTCGTGCGGGACGTGCGGGCGGCCGTCATGGCAGGCATCGAGTTTCGCACGGTCGATTCGCTGCCGCTGAAGATGGTTGTGTCGGACCGGGAGCGCGCCATGGTGCCACTGGACATGGCGGATTCCGGCGGTGAGCCGAGCGCAATCGTGGTGCACCGCAGCGGTCTGCTGACGGCACTGGTCCATCTCTTCGAGAAGGAATGGGCCCAGGCCCGGCCGATGTACACCACTGTCACGGGCGTGCGCGAGGGGCCGGCAGTCGATCAGCGGCCGACCGAGGAGGAACTGGAGGTCCTCGCCCTGCTGCTGGCAGGGATCTCCGACCGGCGGGCGGCATCCCAACTCGGTCTCTCCATACGCACCGTGGAGCGGCGGATACGCCGTCTGATGGACCTTGCCGGAGCGGAGTCGCGCCTGCAACTCGGATGGCACGCCGCACATACGGGCTGGCTTTGACCTCCTCTTCGGCCTGAGAGCCGAGGACCTTCTATCTGTTGGTGGTCCCCCCGCGAGGGTGGCCGCCAACTCCTGGCCGGTTCCTGCTTCATTGTCGGCGGGCCCGTGAACCGGACTGGAGATATCCACCGGAGCGGCGGCACGCCCACCCACACCCGACAGGTGCCTGGCCGAGTCCCTATCGCCTCTCGGCAGTTTGGGAATGCGGAAGGACATCGCGATGGCGGCGGCCATGACGACGACACCGGCGATCGCGGCGGCGACGTATTTGAGCGTACTCCCACCTGCCGGGCCCGAAGATCCACCGGGCTGACGAACCAACTGATGTGACCGCGTGACGGAATTCCGCCACGTGGGAAACCCGTCACGCACGGCAACCCTGAGTGATCCGTATGTCTGCCAGGATGCAGCCGCAGCATGGCATGTTCACGGTTCAAGTAGGGAGACTCATGCATCCCATAGCGCGCATAGCCTTGGGCGCGGCGACCGCCGCCGTCCTGGCCGTCACTGCGGTCGCGCCTTCAGGGGCGGCGGATACGCCGCCTGACGGTGCCTCGGGAAAGAGACCCGTCATCGGCAGCGGTGCCGCAGCAACGGGCGGCAAGCAGGTCGCGGTCACACTCATCACCGGCGACAAGGTGCTGGTGACCACGGACACGTCGGGCCGCAGCTCGGCGGCCGTGCTGCCCCGTGAGGACGGCACACAGCCGATTGTGCAGACCTTTCAGATGGGCAAGGACCTCTACGTCTACCCGGAGGACGCCTCCCGGGCGATCGCCGAGGGCAAGGTCGACGAGCAGCTGTTCAACGTCACCGGGCTGATCCGCCAGGGCTACGACGACACACATACCGACACGCTGCCGCTCATTGCCACCTACCGGAACAGCGTGAACGTTGCCGACAGTGCGCCGGCGGCCCCTCGTGGGGCCGAGCGGGGTCTGAGCCTCCCGGCTGTGGACGGCGTCGCACTCAAGGCCGGCAAGGACACTGCCGCCACATTCTGGCAGGACGTCACCAACACCCGCTCACGTTCTGCCTCCACACTGAAGAAGCTGTGGCTGGACAGCAAGGTCAAGGCCACGCTGGACCGGTCGACCAAGCAGGTGCACGCGCCGGAGGCCTGGGCCGAGGGCTACGACGGCAAGGGCACCAAGGTCGCCGTGCTGGACACTGGCGTGGACGCCGAGCACCCGGACCTGGTGAGCCGGGTCGCCGCGTCCAAGAACTTCACGGACTCCAACAGCACCGCCGACCGGCAGGGGCACGGCACCCACACCGCCTCCACGGTCGGCGGTTCCGGAGCGGCCAGTGACGGCCGCAAGAAGGGCGTCGCCCCCGGGACCGACCTGCTCATCGGCAAGGTCCTCAACGACGGCGGCTCCGGCGCAAGCTCCTGGATCATCGCGGGTATGCAGTGGGCCGTCGACCAGCAGGCCGATGTCGTCTCCATGAGCCTGGGCAACCCCGCGATCGGCGACTGCACCGACCCGCTGGCCGAGGCCGCGAAGCAGCTCTCGCAGAACACGCACACCCTGTTCGTCGTCGCCGCCGGCAACGCAGGCTCGGGCATCGAGACCGTCTCCTCGCCCGGCTGTGCGCCCGGCGTGCTGACCGTCGGCGCTGTCGACCGTGACGACACCACTGCGTGGTTCTCCAGCCGCGGTCCGGTGGCCGTCACCCACACCCTCAAGCCCGAGATCGCAGCCCCCGGCGTCGACATCTCGGCGGCCAACGCGGGCGGACGCGGCGTCTACGCCTACCAGACGATGTCGGGCACCTCCATGGCGACCCCGCACGTCGCAGGCGCAGCGGCCATCGTCCGCCAGGCCCACCCGGACTGGACCGCGCAGCAGATCAAGGCCGCCCTCGTCTCCTCCGCACGCACCGACGGCAAGGTCGCCGGCGCCGACCAGACCGGGGCCGGCGTCCTCGATGTGTTCGCGGCGGTGCACCAGAAGGTGCTCTCCGCGCCTGCCGTCCAGGCCGGCAGTTACAACTGGCCGCAGGACACCTCGGACCGCACCACCGTGCAGGTGCCCTTCACCAACACCAGCACCGGCGACCTCGCCCTGAGTCTCAAGGTCAGCGGTGTGCACGGCAACGACGGCAGCGACGTCAACTCCGGCGTCATCAAGCTGGAGCAGGGCAAGGTGACCGTTCCCGAGGGGGCCACCGTCCAGATGCCGGTGCGGATCGACCCCACCGCCCGTCTCAAGGCCGCCCAGTACGGTGCCGTCACCGGCCGCATCACGGCCACCGGCAGCAAGGCGCATGTCTCCGTGCCGGTCACGCTCTACGTCCAGCCGGAAACGGTCACCCTCCGGGTCAAGACCATCGACCGCAACGGCAAGCTCGCGACCGGCGCCTCCTCCCTGGACCTGGTCAGCCTCG
Source organism: Streptomyces sp. NPDC048473 (assembly GCF_043200155.1). Taxonomy (NCBI): domain Bacteria; kingdom Bacillati; phylum Actinomycetota; class Actinomycetes; order Kitasatosporales; family Streptomycetaceae; genus Streptomyces; species Streptomyces sp. NPDC048473. The sequence goes on along the minus strand of NZ_JBICXE010000027.1, from coordinate 121,823 downwards.
ACACCGACAAGGGCGAGCGCCGCAGCAACCAGGGCGCGACCGAGCAGATGTACAGCGTGCGGCCGGGCGACTACGCTCTCGCCGGCTTCGTGGCCACCTACGATGCGAACAACGCGGCCGAATCCATCGGCTACCTCGGGCGCCCGCAGTTGCGGATCACCCGTGACACCACCGTCGTCCTCGACGCTCGCAAGGCCCACCGGCTGAGCGTGCACACCGACCGCCCCTCGACGGTGAGCCATACCACCTTCAGTTACGCCCGCACGTGGGACGACACCTGGCAGCTGAGCGGATCGCTCATGGCCGGCAGCGCTGTGCAGAAGTTCTACGCCTCCGTCGACGGGCGCGCTCAGAACGGCTCCTTCGAGTTCCGGCCCACCTGGCGCGCGACCGGTTCCCAGGGCGGCTCGTCCTATGTCTACAACCTCTCGTTCCCGACCCAGGGCCCGCTGCAGTCCGACCGGGTCTACCAGCCGGGAGACTCCAAGCTGGCCCAGGTCACCGAGAAGTGGAATGCCCTGGGCAAGGAGGCCGACTACCTCGATGGGCTGTTCATCCTTCCCTCCTGGAACAGAAACACCACCATCTCGGTGAGCCTGTTCGACCCGGTCCATGTGCCGGGCACCCGCACCGCCTACTACACGACCGGCGACGACGCCTGGTCTCACGGCGCGATGACCAGCTTCCCGTTTGCCGCGTTCATGAGCGACCAGTACCGCACCTACCGGGCCGGAGACCGGCGTACCGAGGAGTGGTACCGCGGCCTCCTGCGGCCGGCCGCGCCGCGTGACGCCGACGGCAAGCTGACACTGGCCGCCGAGCGGCAGGGCGATCTGATCGGCTTCCAGAGCGCGCTCTGGCTCGACGCCTCCGGCGACCACTGGTCCTACGGCGGGTCGTTCGGCGACCTCGGTAACCTGGTGCTGAAGCGCAACGGTGAGCAGATCGCCACCAGCACCTATCCGTACGACGCGTTCGAGGTTCCGGCTGAGGACTCCGCGTACGAGCTCACCCAGAACCTGTCCAAGATCGACACCTCGGACCGGAACTGGCTGCGTTCCACCGCTCTCACCACCACCTGGAGCTTCCGCTCCCGCCTGGAGCCGGACGTCTACTCCCGCGGCCTGCCGATCCTCTTCCCGGCGTATGACCTGCCGGTGGACGGCATGAACACGCTGCCCGCGCAGAGCGGCATCAAGGTCGGCCTGTCGGCCGAGGGCCACGCCGGGTACACCCCGGGCACGATCACAGCGGCCTCCATGTCCTACTCCTACGACGGCGGCGCCACCTGGACCCAGGCGCCGACCGAGCAGCAGCACGGCAAGTGGACGGCTGTCCTCGACCACACCGGCGCCGCCGGCAAGCAGGTCACGCTGAAGGCCACCCTCACCGACTCCAACGGCAACGCGGTCACCCAGACCATCACCCGCGCCTACGACGTCCGGTAGCCACACAGTCCGGCCGGGCGGTCTCCCGCAACAGGGGCCCGCCCGGCCACCACCCACCTGCCGCCCCACGCGTGATCATCAGGGTGTACTGCAACCGTGCTTGAGGTGGCGAGGCCACAGGTTGCTTGTTGGGCTGTGTACGGGTGGGGATGTTGACGCGGCCGTCTTTCATCTGCCGACCACCCGCGTAGCCCTGGGTCAGGGCGCGGGCGGCCACCCCGCGGGCATCGTGCTCCGCTGCAGCGAATGCTCGGTGATCGCCAAGGCCCGGATCCAGGACTACCGGCGCACCCTCGAACGCCGCCCCCAGCCCGCGCGTAGCCGCTGGACTTTTCCACAAAACTACGTATCTGGGCGCTACTGTTCGCCCTCGTCAGCGCGGGGAGCGGGGCGGACTCACGACAGCCCGCTCAACTCCTGTGCCACGGGCAACTGTCATGGCGTCCCGGCGGTGCGGTGCGCAGAAGGGGAGAACCCCCTATACGTCATCCCAGGCCATTGAGCTCATCCTCCAGCCGACGGGTGTCCGGACGAACTGGGTGGTCTTGCAGCCGGATCCCTCGAACCACTCGCCATCGAGGAAACCGGACTTGCGGTACTCGCTGAATCGGTGCGCGATGGACCCGAAAATCTCGGTCCGCTCGGCAACTTCCCATTCGGAGAACTCCGTCAGCGTCCCATCGGTGAGGATCTTCTCCCGGGGCTCGACGAACGCGTCGAGGTCGTAGATCACCGGCTCGCCCCCGACGTTCTCGATAATCATTCCTTGCGGAATGAACACCTCACGGACAGCGTCCACGTTCGGCTGACTTCCGCCGGTGTTGGTGAACGCACCGAGGAAGGAGTGCATCAGTTGGTCGAGCTCGGCCTTGACGTCGGACACGGATCCCCTCCCACAGGTGAAGCACCTCGCGCCTGATCGTCGCCCATTGCCGGCCTGTCGGCAAGGTCGACGTACTTGGTCCTGCCCCGGGCAGCCCCATGCACTCGGTGAGCGATGCCGCGAAGAACAAGGTCCTGCCGGGATCCGGCCAGGCGGCCGACGGTGCTGCCCGCACCCGCGACCGGGATCACGACAGTGCTGCTCACGAGGCGGATGGCCCTGCTGCGTGGGAGAATCATGGGGATTGTTCCCGGCCGACAGGTGGCGGGAGGAGCGGACATGGAGATCAAGCCGCAGGCGGCCGTCATCCCCGAGATCGACCAACTCGAGCAGGGGAAATACGGTCCCGTTTTTCCGAAGACACCGGCGTGTTACGGCTTCACCATCGTCGCGAAGGTCAAGCCGGGCAGGGCCGACGCGATACGTGCCCACGGCAACACTCTGGCCGAGGCTCTGGGGGAAGACCCCTATCTCCTCGCGCCCCTGAAGTTGCACTATCTGCGCTGGGTGCTCTTCGACGACGACACGCGCTTCATGTATCAGGGGATCTTCGATACCGACTTCGACAAGTACACCGAGGACGCCGTCGCGCTTTTCGGCAAGGCAGGGGTGAACACGGCCTTCGAGAACCTCGAAGGATTCCCCGAGGACTGGCGGACCAACCCTGAGGCGTTCGTCAGGTTTGTGCGCGAACACCACTGTCCGAGCTTCATCGAGTACGGGGAGTACCCATACGTGTCCGCTGATGAGATCAAGAAGGCTCTGCGGATCAAGAACGCACTGTCGGAGATGCTCGACCAGCTGCAGTGAGAGCGGGCTGTCGTGTGCTTGTCCCATCGCGGATCGGAGACGAGATGAGCGAGGTCAGGACCGCGCGCACCTACAACCAGAACCACGTCCCGCGCGAATACACCCCTGGTCGGCGACGGGTGAGCATCTACGTCTCGTGGAGCTATCCGGCCGAGGCGGGCAGGAATCCGGCTGAACTGGACAACCGGTTCTCCACGATGACGGAGGTCAGGCGGGTGGCGTGGCCTGCCTACGAGGACCCGAAGTGGTCCGATCCGTTGCAGTTCCAGCAGGGCATCGCCGGCTCACTGGAATTGTTCTTCTGGGCCTGGGTGCCGTTTCAGCAGTTCGTCGAGGAGGTCACCGGGCACCCCGTCCCGGTCTATCAGCGCATCGACCAGGCTGGATTCCGGACCCCGCTCGACGAACGCGTACTGGCCGACACCGACACTCTCTTCGTGTTCGGTCTGGACCACATGGTCACCGGGCAGGAGGCCCAGCCCGAGGAGGTTGAGGCACTGCGGGCCTTCCTCGCCCGGGAGGACGCCTGCCTGGTCCTGGGGCCTCACCATGACGTCGGGGCAACGGATGATCTGGCCGTGCGTGACGTGGAGTACCACCATCACGGCGATCGCTTGGTCCCCCGCCAGCAGCGATTCGCCACCTACGTCCGGGACTTGATGCAGGGCCTCGCGGTGCCGGTCGAGAACCGTTACGGACTGCGCCCCGCGGTGCGGGAGAAGAACGAGATCGCCCCGCTCTCCACGGTGAGGGACCTGGACGCGAAAGGGTGGCTGGAAGGGGTGACTAACTTCAACTTCCATATGCACCTGCCGCATTATGCCGTGACTACCGACGAGCCGGATGTCATCCACGTGCTGGCCAGGCAGCCGATCGACACCTCCAGTCCGCATCCGTTCACCGAGGCCGGCAACACCGAGTTCAACATGTTCCTGTGGATGCCTCCGAGCGGTGAGCGGGCCGGTGATGTGCTGCTGGCGGACTCCACGATCTTCAGTTCGCTGTTCGGCGGCGACGAAAGTCTGCGGAAATTCTGGCGGAACCTCGTTTCGAGGTAGTGCCGCAGGGAGGCGAACCGTGAGCGGGCCTACGCAAGTCGCGTTGGAACTCGACGATATTCAGCGCGGGGTTCTCAACCCTCGGCCGACTCCCTACGCGGCGACCTACCTTGTGTTCCGCGTCGATGACCGGGCGGACGGGCGAGAGCTGATGCGGCGCGCGAGCGCGGTGGTGACCTCCGCCGCCGACTCGGTCAGCCCCCGGGGGGACACCTGGGTCAGTGTCGCGGTCTCCTGCCACGGTCTGGAGGCCCTGGGTGTGCCGCGCGCATCACTGGACACGTTCGCCTGGGAGTTCCGGCAGGGGATGGCCGCCCGGGCCAAAACGCTGGGCGATGTCGGCGAGAGCAGCCCCGAGAACTGGGAAGCGCCGCTGGGCACGCCGGAGGTCCATGTGGTGCTCACGGCGGTCGCGCCCGACCCCCAACGGTTGGAGGCGGCCCTCGACCGGGCCCGCCCCGCCTACGATCACCTTTCCGGTGTGACCGCGATCTGGCGGCAGGACTGTTACGCGCTGCCCACCGAGACCGAGCATTTCGGCTATCGCGACGGCGTCAGCCATCCAGCCGTCGAAGGAAGCGGCATCGCCGGGTCGAACCGGCTGGAGCCGCCGCTGAAGGCCGGGGAGTTCGTGCTCGGCTACCGGGACGAGATCGGCGGCATCCAGACCCCGCAGCCGGAGGTGCTGGGGCGCAACGGCAGCTACGCGGTCTTCCGTAAGCTCCACCAGGACGTCGCCGCGTACCGGCGCTATCTGCGGGACAACGCCACTTCTCCTGAAGACGAGGAACTGCTCGCGGCCAAGATCATGGGACGCTGGCGCAGCGGAGCCCCCCTCGCGCTCAGTCCGCAACACGACGACCCCGCTCTCGGCGCCGACGGGCACCGCCGCAACACCTTCCTGTACGAGCGAGACGATCCGACGGGATTCATCACTCCCGGCGGCTGCCACATCCGCCGGGCCAACCCTCGCGACGCCTCAGTAGCGGGAGAAGTACGACTCCACCGCATGATCAGACGCGGCGCCGCCTACGGTTCGCCGCTGCCCGAGGGGGTCCTGGAGGACGACGGGGCCGACCGCGGCCTGATGTTCGCGTTCATCGGAGCCCACCTCGGGCGGCAGTTCGAGTTCGTCCAGTCGGAATGGATGAACAACGGCGTCTTCTTCGGCGCGGGCAACACCAAAGACCCCATCACCGGATCCCATGACGGAGTCACCGGCTTCACCATTCCCCGGCGGCCGCTTCGACGGCGCCTCACCCCGCTGTCGCGCTTCGTCGTCACTCGCGGCGGTGAGTACTGCTTCCTGCCGAGCCGGAGTGCCCTGCGCTGGCTCGGGGAACTCCAGAACTGACAGGGCGGCCACGCACGCCATGGCGCCACCCCGAGGTGCTCCGCCGCCCGGGGGCGCGTGCCGCCCTGCACCGGTGACGCCATCCGTACCTGCGGGCACGCCCACCGCGCGCTGCGCACGCGGCGTCTTCCTGCGGTTGCCGCCGTCGAACCAGATCGGTTCAGTCCGTGGACGCCTTCTGCTCGACGACGATCTCCCGCTTGACGATCTTGCCCGTTGCTCCCTTGGGGAGCGCGTCGGTGAATGTGACGATCCGCGGATACTTGTAGGCCGCCACCCGCTGTTTGACATGGTCGCGTATTTCATCGGCGGTGATCTGTGCACCGTCCCGGAGGGTCACGACGGCGGCTATCTCCTCTCCGTAGATCTCGTGCGGGACGCCGACTACCGCGGCCTCGGCGACGGCCGGGTGTTCGTAGAGCACCTCCTCGATCTCACGTGGGTAGACGTTGTATCCGCCGCGGATGATGAGGTCCTTCTTCCGGTCGACGATGAAGTAGTAGCCGTCCTCGTCGACACGGGCCAGGTCGCCGCTGTGGAACCAACCGTCCCGGATGGCATCCGCGGTCGCGTCCGGACGATTCCAGTAGCCCTTCATCACGTTGTCGCCGCGGATCGCGATCTCACCCACTTCGCCCGGGCCCACCGAGGTGCCGTCGTCCGCCACGACCTTGAGCTCGACCCCGCGGATCGGGAGGCCGATCGAGCCGGCCTTGCGTGGCCTGTCCGGAGGGTTGAACGACGCGACGGGCGAAGTCTCCGACAGCCCGTAGCCCTCCAGCACCGTGACATCGAATGCTCGTTCGAAGTCGTGCAGTACCTCGACAGGCAAGGAAGCACCGCCGGAAACGGCCAGGCGCAGTCGTGAGAGGTCGTAGCCGTCGGGGATCTCGGTGTGGAGCAGGGCTGTGTACATCATGGGGACGCCCAGGAAGATGGTGGCCCCGTCGTGATGCATGATCTCCAGCGCCTTGGCCGGCTCGAACCGCGGTAGCAAGGTCAACGTGGCGCCCGCGGCGACGGCAGTGTTGAGAGCGCAGGTCTGCCCGAAGGCGTGGAACAGCGGCAGGCCCCCGAACAGTACGTCGCCCGGCCCGACGTGGAGCAGCGTCTCGGTCGCGGTGGCGGCGTTGGACATCAGGTTGCGGTGGGTCAGCTCGGAGCCCTTAGGGGTGCCTGTCGTGCCCGATGTGTAGAGGATCACGGCAGTGTCGTGCTCCGCCCGGTCGGCGACCTGGGCCATCGGTTCGGTGGCCCGCACTCGGGTGTCGCACGCCGTCGAGTCGGTGACCAGGCAGTCGGCCCCGATGTCCGCCGCGGCCGTTGCGACCTGGTCCGCGCACCGCGGGAGTGTCACCACGATCCGCGATCCGGAATCCCGGAGAGTGAAGGCTATTTCACGGGCCTTCAACAGCGGATTCATCGGTACCACCACGCCACCGCAGCGGAGGATGCCGTAGTACGCGACCGGGAACCAGGTGACGTTGGGCATGACCAACGCGACGCGGTCGCCCGGCCGGACGCCCTTGGTCTGCAACAGTGTGGCGAACCGGGCGCTCGCGTCGTTCAGTTGGGCATAGGTGAGGGCGATCTCATCCTGGCGAACGGCGACGCGGTCGCCGTCGGCCCGGGCGGATTCGGTCAGGAGCGAGGCGAGGTTGTTCATTCGGTTTCCTCTTCGTTCTGGGTTGGCGGCGGTCACCGTTGGTGCCGGCAGCCGCCGACGCCCACGGAGTTCTGTGTCGCGATCACGTCGCGGGGGGTAACCCCGCCGCGATCGGGACCGCCGCCGGTGCTGTGCGGATCTCCCCAGAAATCGGGCGGTAGGCCGCGTCCCTGCCGCACGGCCAGCCACAGCCGCAGGACGTGGCGCTTCAGTTCGGGCTCGGCGAAGTCCTCATATTCCGTGCGGGAATGAAGAACCGCATGGTTGTTGAGGAACAGCAGGTCGCCGACCTCGAAGTCGACCTCGAGCCGGAGCTCCGGTGACCCTGTCAGTGCGTCGACGAGGTCGAACAGTTCCACGTCCGTCGGCTCCAAGCGGGGAATGTCAGGAAAGCGCTGTGCGGATTCGAGGTAGCAGCGGTTGTAGCGCATGCTGAGCTTGCCCCCGCTCCAGGACACGAGCGGGACCGCGGCGTACGGGCGCTCGCCGGGGGCTTGCTCCTCCCGCCGGTCGAGGAAATGTGTGCGGTGCAGTCGCTCGAGCAGATCCGGCCGCCGTGCCAGGGCGGCGTTGTAGACCGCTGCCGAGCTGACGACGGCGGTCCGCGCGCCGGAGCGGGCCGCTCGCAGGCACAGCAGCCCGAGGGTATCGGATCCGTCGGTGTGGAACGGCAACCTCGCTCTGGTCTGATATCCGCGAGTTCCCGGGTCGGCAAGGCTACGGCCGGTGTCCCGGGAGTGGCCCAGCATGTGGCCCGCCGCGTTCTGCGACACCGGAACACCCAGATGCTGGCCCATTCCCCAGAAAATAGTGCTCGCCGCAGCCTGGCTGTATCGCTCGACCGGAATACGTTTGACGAGCACGAAGCCGCGTCCGTTTTCCAGGACGTCGGCGATGCGTTTCAGCTCGCCGGCCAGGGTCGGCAGCGGAAAGTCGCCGGCGGTCACCTTCAGCAGCGGAACGCCCCGCTCGCGCACCGCGCGCAGAGCCGCCTCGAGTTCGTCGATCTGCGCCGGCGAGAGCCGCAGGACCCATTCCTCGGAGTCCGCCAGGTCCGGACCCGCCCACACGGCAGGCCCGGAACAGGGCCGACGCAGCACGTTGATCACGCTCGTCATGGTGACCTCCCTCAGGTCGTACGTCTCTCTTCGGACTCGTGTGCAGCTCATTGCCGGCTGGAACAGAAATGGTGCGTACGACCTCTCTCCTTTCTTTGTGGAATATCTCTGACGGCTTCGGTGCGTGTCATTGCCCCGAATTCATTGATCTGCAGGAAATTCCGTGTCGGTTTTTCAGGGGCTGGTCAACACTTGGACTGTTTGCGATGGTGTTCTCCGCTGGATTTCCGATCGGCCGGGACGCCGTATCCAGGCGGAGCCACCGCAGTGGTGCAACGCTAGGTCACGACATGGCCCATGGCTTGACGTGACGTGACATCTCACTTATCACTTGGGGACAACGCCCCCTGGAGTGCGCCTATGAAGCCTCTTGTCCGCAATGCAGCGCTGAACAACTATGTCGAGGTCAGCCAGTCGCTCGGCATCGATGCGAGGGCCCTGATGAAGCGTGTGGGCCTGGACCCTGTCGGCCTCGCGGTCCAGGACAGATGGATCCCCGGCGTGGCGGTCGCCCAGCTGCTCGAACTCTCGGCGGCGGCCTCACGACGCGGGGACTTCGGCCTGCTCCTCGCCGAGCGACGGAGCTTCTCCAATCTCGGCCCCATCAGTCTGGTCCTGCGCGACGAGCCCGATGTCCGCAGCGCCCTCGAACTTCTCGTCCGCCATGAGCGCATGTACAACGAGATGCTCCGCAGCCGGCTCTCCGGGGCGAACGGCCTGGCCACCCTCAAGGTGAGCCTCGAGCTGGGTGAGGCCGTGGCCGCCCGCCAGGCCACGGAGCTGGCCGTGGGCGCCTTCCACGGAGTCCTCCGCAGCTTTCTCGGTGCCCGGTGGCAGCCGTTGTCCGTGTGCTTCACGCACGACGCGCCGACGGATCCCGGTACCCACCGGCGCCTCTTCGGCCCCGTAGTGGAATTCGACAGGGACTTCAACGGGATCGTCTTCTACGCCAGCGATCTCAGGGCTCCCAACCCCATGTCGGACCCGCTGCTGCGGACCTACGCCCGGCAGTATTTCGAGTCCATCGCGGTCTCGAAGGACACCACCGTGCTGGACCGCGTGCGTGAGCTGATCGAAGTCCTGCTGCCCACCGGGCGCTGTTCGATCGAGCAGGTCGCAGACAGCCTCGGCATCGACCGGAGGACGATCCACCGGCACCTTGCGGCCTCGGGCGAGACGTTCTCCGCCGTTCTCAACGCCACACGTACCCAGCTCGCGGAGCAGCTCGCGGCGAACCCGCGCCGCTCGTTCACGGAAATTTCCGGGCTCCTGGGATTCTCGGCACCGAGTGCCTTCTCGCGCTGGTTCCGCGAGCGGTTCGGCTGCAGTCCGAGGGAGTGGCGGGTCCGCAGGACCAGGCAGCAGCCTTCCGGCGAGGAGTGACCACCAGAGTTTCCGCACAGGGGTGGGGCCGGCCGTTCACGCCCTGTCTCGGCATGACCCTGCCCGGGTCCGGGGGCAACGGCCGCGAGGGCGAGGCATGTCCCCAAGCGGCAAGTCTTCTGTCACCTTCGGTCAAGCGCGCACGTTAACCCGCCCTTAACGTTGCCTCACCGCAAGGGAAATGGCCGACCCCTCGGGGACGGGCAGAAACCCTGCCCGCAGCCGAATGTTCCCTTCCGGGCCCGCTGATCGTATCCGACCCCCGGCGAGCCCGGGGGCCCCGTCTGCAATCCCGCGTCCGCTCCTCGCAAGCCCTCCGGGCCGCGCATCGAAAGCAGTGATGCGTGCGGTGAGTGAAGACCCATCCGATAAAGGAGATGGACCATGCACTTCTTCGACGACTCCCTGTATCCGGAGAACCAGGAGAGGCTGGTCATCCAGGCCGCGCCCTACGGGCCGGAGTGGCTGCCCGGTGACGCCGATGACCTACCGCTCACCATGGACGAGCACGTGCAGGCGGCCGTCGACTGCTACAACGCCGGTGCCACGGTGCTGCACATCCACGTGCGCGAGCTGGACGGCCACGGATCCAAGCGCATCTCCATGTTCAACGAGCTGATGGCCCGCCTGCGCGAGGCCGTGCCGGACATGGTCCTGCAGATCGGCGGGTCGATCTCCTTCGCCCCCGAGGACGAGGGCGGCGACGCCAAGTGGCTCAGCTACGACACCCGCCACATGCTGGCCGAGATCACTCCCAGGCCCGACCAGGTGACGATCGCGATCAATACCAACCAGATGAATATCGTCGAGCTCTTCGACGACGAGGACATCGAGGGCACCTCGATCGCCAAGCCGGGGTACTACAAGGCCTATCGGGACATGGTGGTCGAGGCCGGGCCGGACTTCTACCTCGAGCACCTCAAGCGGCTCCGTGCCAACGGCATCCAGCCGCACTTCCAACTCGCCAACATGGCGCAGCTGGAGACCGTGGAGCGGCTGATCCGCAAGGGCATCTACAGCGGGCCGCTGGTGCTCAACTACGTTGCCATAGGCGGCGGGTTCGCCGGCCGGCACCCGGCCGACCTGATCGAGTTCATCCGCCGTGTCCCGGACGGCTCCGTGCTCACCATCGAGGCATCCATGCGCGCGGTGGCGCCGATGAACGCGATCGGCATCGCCCTCGGCACGCACGTGCGGGTGGGCAACGAGGACAACCTGTGGCGGCACAAGGGCGAGCGGATGTCCTCCGTGGAGCAGGTCGAGCAGATGGTCAAGATCGCCCATGCGCTCGGGCGTGAGATCGCCACCGGGCAGGAGGCGAAGAAGATCTACAAGATCGGCGATTGGTACTCGGACGCCGACGAGACCCTGGCCCAACTCGGCATGGTGCCCAACCGCCGCCCCGGCCGGCGCGGTTCCATGCTGCGCGATCTCAAGAGCTGACTCGACCCCACTGGCGGCGGCCCGGGTTCCTGCCCCGACGCCGCCCCACACACGAGCAAATGGAGCACGCCTTGGTACACGCCATTCGATTCCACGAAACCGGTGGCCCTGAGGTCATGCGGTGGGAACAGGTCGTCGTCGGCGACCCGGGTCCGGGCGAGGTACGGATCCGGCATGTCGCCGTCGGACTCAACTTCGCCGACACCTATTTCCGCACGGGCCTGTACCCGGCTCCACTGCCTGCGGGGCTCGGCGTGGAGGCCTCGGGTGTGGTCGAGGCCGTGGGCGAGGGTGTGTCGCATGTCGCCGCGGGCGACCGTGTGACCTACACCGGCAGTCCGCTGGGTGCCTACAGCACGGAGCGGGTCATGCCCGCGGATTCACTCATCAGGCTGCCGGACGAGATCGACTGCGAGACCGCCGCGGCGATGACCATGCGCGGACTCACCTCGGCGTACCTGCTGCGCCGGATCCACCCACTGAATTCCGGCGATACCGTGCTGCTCCATGCGGCGGCCGGCGGCGTCGGTCTGATCGTCTCCCAGTGGGCGAAGCTGCTCGGCATCACGGTGATCGGCACGGTCTCCAGCGAGGAGAAAGCCGAGGTCGCCCGCGCCCACGGCTGCGAGCACATCATCTACTACCGGCGCGAGAACGTGGCCGAGCGGGTGCGTGAACTGACCGACGGCAAGGGCGTCCCGGTCGTCTTCGACAGTATCGGCAAGGACACCGTCGCCGGATCCATGGCCTCGCTCCAACGCCGCGGCCTGCTGGTGTGTTTCGGCACGGCCTCCGGCGTCCCGCCGCTCGACGCCATGCAACTGGCCATCCACGGCTCGCTGTTCGTGACCCGCCCCGCGCTGGCCGACTACATCGCCGAGCCGGCGGAGCGGGACGCCCTGGCCGGGGAGCTGTTCGGGCACGTCGCGGCCGGTCGCATCAAGATCGAGACCAACCAGCGCTACGCCCTTCAGGACGCGGTACAGGCCCATCGTGAACTGGAAGCGGGACGGACCACGGGATCTTCCGTCTTCGTCCTCTGAGCTCGCCGTGCCACGCACGTGACCCCAAGGAGTGAGCACATGCCCCAGACCGTCCGCCCGATGGAAGACACGCCCGCCCTGGTGCGTCCGGGCGTCCTCCGTACCTCGATCAGGGTTGAGCCGCTGACCTGTACCATCGGCGCCGAACTGTCCGGTGTGAACCTCGGCGACGCCGCGCGCGACGGCGATCTGTTCGCCGAGATCAAGGCGCTGCTGCTGCAGTACAAGGTCCTTTTCCTGCGTGACCAGGACATCATGCGCGCCGAACACATCGCCTTCGCCGGGCGCTTCGGCCCGCTGGAGGACCATCCGGCGGTCGGCAGCGACCCCGACCACCCAGGGCTGGTCCGCATCTACAAGGATCTGGACAGCAAACCCGAGCACTACGAGAACGCGCTGCACTGCGACGCAACCTGGCGCGCGTGCCCGCCCATGGGCGCCGTGCTGCGCTGCGTGGAAACACCAGAGGTGGGTGGTGACACGATCTGGGTCAATATGTCTGAGGCCTATCGCAGGCTGCCGGAGCACATCAAGACGCAGATCGCGGGCCTGCGCGCACGGCACAGCATCGAGGCGACCTTCGGTGCCGTGATGCCGACGGAGCAACGTCACGAGCTGAAGGCCCGCTTCCCGGACCCGGAGCACCCAGTGGTGCGTGCCCACCCGGAGACCGGCGAGCAGATTCTCTTCGTCAACGCCTTCACCACGCACTTCGTCAATTACCACACGCCGGAGAACGTGCGCTTCGGCCAGGACTACGCGCCCGGAGCGGGCAGTCTCCTGAACTACCTGATCAGCCAGGCGGCCGTCCCCGAGTACCAGGTGCGCTGGCGCTGGCAGAAGAACAGCGTCGCCATCTGGGACAACCGCTCCACCCAGCATTACGCCGTCCAGGACTACTGGCCCGCCGTCCGCAAGATGGAGCGCGCGGGGGTTGTCGGCGACAAACCTTTCTGAGCCCCGACCAGAGACGAAAAGGTGATGCCAATGGGACTGCACACTACCGGCACAACGGTGCCGGGGACGTCTCCCGCCGCACCGGCTGTATCCCGTAGCTATGCGTGGCTGGTGTTCGCCCTCGGTTTTGGGCTTCTGCTGTCCGACTACATGTCGCGACAGGTCCTCAACGCGGTTTTTCCCTTGTTGAAAGCGGAATGGCTGCTCTCCGACGCCGAGTTGGGCTCTCTCAGTGGCATCGTGGCCTTGATGGTCGGAGTGCTCACCTTCCCCCTGTCGCTTCTGGCGGACCGCTGGGGCCGGGTCGAGGTCTTGGTCATCGCCGCGACGGCGTGGAGCCTGGCGACCCTGGGCTGCGCCATTTCCGCGAGCTACGGCCAGATGTTTCTGGGCCGGTTCATGGTGGGCGTCGGAGAGGCGGCCTACGGGAGCGTCGGCATCGCGGTGGTCCTCAGCGTGTTCCCCATCGGTTTGCGGGCCACACTCTCCGGAGCTTTCATGGCGGGGGGGTCGTTCGGATCCGTGCTGGGCGTGTCGATCGGCGGTGTGATCGCCCAGGAGTATGGCTGGCGCTGGGCGTTCGGCGCGATGGGAATCCTCGGTCTGGTCCTGGCCGCGGTCTACGGCCTCGTGGTCACCGAGAAGAGGCTGGGCCCGGCGTCCATGCGTAACAGCGCCGTGTCCGGCGAACACGCCCCCATCCGGACCCAACTGCCGCGGCTGTTCTCCTCGGTCTCCGTGGTCTGCGCCTACATCGGCAGCGGGCTGCAGATGTTCATCGCGATGGCCCTGCTGGCGTGGACACCCAGTTTCCTCAACCGGTACTACGACATGCCTCCTGCGAAGGCCGGCCTGGCCGCCGGGGTCTTCGCGCTGATCAGTGGCATTGGCATGATCCTCTGCGGGATCGTCGCGGACCGCCTCAGCCGGAAGGCCGCGGCCCGGAAGTGGATCGTTGCGATCGTCTGCGCTCTCGGGTCGTTCGTGCTGCTGATGGCGGGATTCCACCTGCCGGTCGGCCCGCTGCAGCTTGTGTTGATTGCGGCCGGGACCCTGGTGGCCGGTGGCACCGCCGGTCCGGCGGCCGCCATGGTTGCCAATCTGACCCCCGCCGCCATTGCGGCGACGGCTTTCGCCACCCTCACGCTGGCCAACAGCCTGCTCGGGCTGGCCCCCGGGCCCGCGGTGACGGGCATGCTCGCGGACCATCTGGGCCTGCTCGGCGCACTGCAAGTGATCCCGCTCGTCGCGCTCGCGGGCAGCGTGGCCTTCACCATCGGCAAGTTCTCCTACGAAAATGACCTGCGCCGCCTGGGGCTGCTCCCCGACCCGGCGCTCAAGACCCCGGAGTTGCAGTCATGAGTCTCAGCGCACAGCCGACGGTCGTCATCGTCGCCGGACTGCGCGATCACGTGCCGGACCACTGGCAGACCGTCCTCGCCGACAAGATCGCCGACGCCCGAACCGTTCCCCCGCTGAAGAAGGACAGTCTGAGCCGCGATGCCCAGGTCGCCGCACTGGACGAGGCGCTGTCGGACATCTCCGGGCCCGTCGTACTGGTTGCCCACAGTGCCGGAGTGATGACCACCGTGCACTGGGCGCAACGACACCGACGCCCTGTCAAGGGCGCACTGCTGGCGGCGCCGCCGGACTTCGACACCCCGCTGCCGGACGGCTACCCCACCCCGGAAGTCCTGCGCGAAAACGGCTGGACGCCGACGCCGCGGACACCCCTGCCCTTCCCCAGCATCGTCGCGGCGAGCACGAATGACCCCCTGGCCGCTGCCGATCGCGTCGCTGATCTCGCCAGGGCATGGGGGAGCCGCCTCGTGGACCTCGGCCCGGTCGGACACCTCAACCCGGCCTCCGGCTACGGCGCATGGCCCCGGGCGGAGGAGTTCGTCCGCGAGCTCGGCCAAGCCTCGTCCGGCATGTCCGACTGAACGGCGACGGCCTTGCCTCACGGCTCCCTCTTGCCCGGCGCGGGCAGGAGGGAGCCGTGTGCCGCCGGGCCTCCGTTGCAGACACGTCGGTGCGTCCCGCAGGCGCTGCCCCTGGCCGGCCTCTGCGTACCGGTCCCCACTCGCACGACCCCGCCCCTGGAGGCGCTGGTGAGTACCGATACCGACCTGCTGTGGCCCCCCAGCCGCTCGACGGCCAAAAGTTCCAACATCGCCGGCTTCATGCGCTGGCTGAGCGAAACGCGGGGACTGTCCTTCTCCGACTACGCGGAGCTGTGGCGGTGGAGCACCACCGAGGTGCCTGCCTTCTGGTCGGCGGTATACCACCGACGAGCGCCCGGCCTTGATCAGTGTCTCCGAAGGCGGCGTTCCGGTGGAGATGTCGTGACGGCAACTCGGACGCGACGTCGCCGCTGTCGCCGCATCCCTTACGCGCCGATGCATTCCGTGTTCTTCATGCCGTCCGAGGGGTCGCGCGTTTGCGTGTACATGCGCCGCGTTGCGCTCAGCGGAGCGGTGACCGTCGGACGGACAGCACCGCGACGTCGTCGTGCTGGCCGCCCTCTCCGGCGAACGCACGCGCGTCGTCGTAGAGGGCGTGCGGCAGCTCGGTGGGAGAGAGCGACACGCGCTCGGTGAGGCGTTCGGTGACGGGGTAGAACGTACCGTCGGCGGCGCGGGTCTCGGTGAGCCCATCGGTGGTCAGCAGCAGCGTCGCGCCGGGTGGGAAGGCGAACCAGTCGACGGTCGCGGGTTCGGCGGCGAGTTCGGCGAGACCGAGGGGGACGCCGGAGCCGATGGCCGGCGTGGTGACGGTGGTGCCGTGCAGCAGCTGCGGCGGAATGTGCCCGCAGTTGATGACTTGTACCTCGTCATGCGCGTCGACGTTGACGATGAGCGCTGTGACGAACCTTTCGTCGTCGCCGGTCTGTGCAGCATAGGAGTTGTGCCGTACGACAGAGGCATCGAGGGCATCGACAAGCGCGGTCAGGGTGGGCTCCCGATGGGCCGCCTCACGGAAGGCGCCGATGACGGCGAACGCGGCGCCGACCGCGGGCAGGCCCTTGCCCTGGACGTCGCCGATCAGAACCCGGGTCCCCCATGGGGAGACGACGACGTCGTAGATGTCGCCGCCGACGAGCCGGTCCTCCTGCACGGGCTCGTACACGCCGTCGACCAGGACGTCGTCGGTGAGCAGAGGCAGAGGGCGCAGGATGTGGCGCTGCATCGCTGCGGCGGTGGAGCGAAGCCGCAGCGTCTCGTGCTCGCGGCGGATACGACGGTGGCAGGCGTAGACGGAGACCACGCCCAGGGCGAGGGTGAGCAGCATCATCAGGATCCTGTCGAGCCACGACCGTCCGTCACCGTGCCGGACCACCATGGTGACGGCCACCACAAGCGTGGTCCATGCAGACACAAACTTCGTCTGGCGTACGGTGCACAGCGCCGACGCCGCCCCCGGCAGGAACACAAGGAGTCCCAGAAGCCACACCGGGGACGCGGACAGGGCACCGAGGGCCATCACCAGGGCCGTCACTGACACCACGCCGATCATGACTTCGGCATTGCGCGGTGGTGCGACGACCTCGAAAGGATGCGCGAATTTCTTCGGGTGAGTACGGGTCACGGGGCCTCCCGGGCAGGTGGTGTACTCCCCGTACGTTAGGCAGGCCCAGCCACGGGCGAGCCGCGCCCCGCCGGACGATGTCCTCTGTGCGGTGAGCAGCACTACGTGCAGGGTGCGGCCCTTGCATCGCTCACGCGGCAGGTGGGAGCCGCGCCGCCGACTGCGCGGCTCCCACCCGGTCGGTTACTTCCGCACGCCGACCGCGCGGATGATCTCCTGCCTGACCGAGCCGCCCTTGTTGTCGGCGGCCGAGGCCCGCACGGAGATGTACCGCGCGTCGCTCGGCACCCGCACGGAGCCGGCCCAGGCGGCGGACTTGCCGCGTACGCCGTCGAGTTCGACGGATGTCCACGTCGCGCCGTCGTCGAAGGAGACCTCCAGCGTGGAGCCGGTGATCTTCCCGGTGTCCGTCGCGCCCTTTATGTACTCGGAGAAGATCCCGAGGTCCAGCCGCTTTCCGGCCCGCACATCACCCTGCAGGTCGGTGTCGACGTCGAACCCGAGGTTGAGCATCGGCAGATACGTATACCGGTCGGCCGGCGTGGCGGACGACCTGAAGGTCCATTCGGAGTGGCCCTTCGTGGAGAGCCGCCAGACCTCCGGGTCCAGGGTGGTGTCGGTGACCACCTTGAAGTCCTGCTCGGTCGGCTTGACATTCCAGGCGTACGCCCCTGAGCTGGTCCTCCGGTCGACCTGCACCCCGTCCACGTACACCTCGGTGAACTGGGTCATCGAGCTCGCGTGCCACACATCGCCGAAGCCGGTGTGGTCCGGTCCCGAGTCGCCCCAGCCCGGCGTGTTGAACTCCAGGTCGTTGCCCGCGCGCCGCTGGCCCCAGCCGAGACCAGTACCCAGCCACGGGTGCCAGACCGGCTTGAACCAGTCGGTCCCGGAGCGCGTACCGCCGCGGTAGTGCACGACGCCGCTGCGCTCCTCGAGGGCGCCCGGGCCGCTGGACATGGACTCGTGCCAGCCCTGGTCGGGGCCGGTGCTGATGTAGTCGGTGCGCTCCGCGGGGAACTTGATCCTCTCCTGGAAGCCGATGCCGTAAGGGAAGGTGTCGGTGATCGAGTAGCGGAACTCGCCGCCGTCGGCGGGCTTCGGCGCGTGGAACTTGTTGTTGACCACGGCCAGTTCCCTCTTGCCTGGCCGGTACGTCAGATCAGCGGGGATCGCCCCCGGGTAGCCCTTGCTGAGGTCGTAGACATACGGCGTGAACTCGGTGCCGGTCAGTTCCACGCCCCGGCCGAGCCGAGCGGCCTCGATCAGCCGCGCCCCGTCCTGCGCGTTCACCGTCGCGCTGTACAGCGGACGTGTCGCCCCGTCGGCCCCGCTGAAGTCGGCCATCAGCCGTCCGGCAACCTCGTCGGTGACGAACAGCGCCTTGGCGCCCGCGTCCTGTGCGTTCTGGGCCAGTTTGGCGGACGTGATCGCGTCGGTACGACGCACGACGACCGCTTTGCCCGCCACGTCCTTGCCGGCGTAGTCGGCGGTGCTTCCGGCGCCCGCGTCCACCAGGGACATCCGCTTCTTCCCGGTGAACATGTCCGATCCGTACTGCACGGCAGTCTCGCCGAGCCGCTTGCCGCCTGCTTCGACATCGAGTTGCGGCTGGCCGAGCCGCCAGACGGTCCGGTACTCGAAGGTGCCCGTGGCGGGCTTGCGGGTCGGCGCCGCGAAGATGCTGTCGTACGTCGGCGGGACCTGCACGGCCTGCGTGAAGGAATCGCCGTTCGCAGCCCGGTTCAACTTCATCATCAGCTGACGGGTCTCGGTCCGCCGGTCCACATCGGCCCGGATCTCCCGCAACTTCGTCCCGTCGAGGGTGACTTCGCGGTCACGGTCCATGGTGACCTCGGGCTCGGTGAGAAGACCGAGTCCGAGAGAGTCCTTGCCCCTGCTGCCGCGCACGTCGAGGAAGCTGGACAAGGTGTACATGCCGGGCTGCAGACGCAGCTTGAGCGTGCCGGATTCGCCGACCGTGGCAGGGAAGGGGTCTGTGTCCTTGGCCAGCTCCTTCACAGCCACGTATGCGGCGGATGCGGCACCGTCGCGGTCCTTGACGTGGACCGTGAGGGTGTAGCGCTCGTTCTCCTTGGTCAGGCCGAAGGCCGTGTGCGCCACCACTGTGCTGCCGTCCTTGGCGACGATCCGGCCGGAGGTGGCGCCAACGGGCGCGGCGGTGCCGTCACCGGTGACCGTGGTCTGCGCGGTGCCATGTGCCGGCACGGTGAGGGTGGAGTCGGCGAGGGTGACCACGCCGGCGGGAGCGCCCTCGGCGGTCAGCGCCAGGGTGACCGGCTGGTCGGAGGCGTTGGTGTAGGTCAGCGTCTTCGTGACCGGCTTGTTCGCCTCGTAGGGCCAGCTGGTGAAGCCGAGGTCGGCGCTGCCGGTCGCGGTGATCTGCGCAGCGATCGCGGACGGGACGTCCACGCGGCCCGCACCCACCTCGTACGAAGTGCCGCTGATCTGCTTGGACGTGCTCATCAGCCCGTCCTTGAGCTGCTGTCCGCTCCAGTCGGGGTGCTTCTCGGCGAGCAGCGCCGCCACGCCCGCGACGTGCGGGGTGGCCATGGACGTGCCGCTCATCGATGTGTACGGGCCGCTGCCGCTCACGAGCTGTGAGCGCGCCGCGAGGATGTCCACGCCCGGCGCGGACAGGTCGGGCTTCAGCGCGTTGTCGCCGAGGCGCGGGCCCTGGCTGGAGAAGTACGCAAGTTTGTCGGCGGAGTCGACCGCGCCGATCGTCAGCGCGGAGTCGGCGGCGCCGGGGGAGCCGATGCTGCCGGGGAAGCCTGCGTTGCCGGCCGCGATCACGAACAGGGCGCCCGTGTCCTTGGAAAGGGTGTTCACCGCCTGGGCCATCGGGTCGGTGCCGTCACTGCCCTGCCGCGATCCGAGGCTCATGGAGATGACCTTGGCGTGGACGTCCTTGGCAGCCCATTCCATTCCGGCGATGATCTGCGAATCGAATCCGGAACCCTGGTTGTCCAGAACCTTGCCGACGGCGAGTGTGGCGCCGGGCGCGACGCCCTTCTCCTTGCCGTCGGACGCCGCACCACTGCCACCGACAGTGGACGAGACATGCGTGCCGTGGCCGTGCCGGTCGGCGACCTCCTGCCCGTCGATGAAGCTCTTGGTCTCGCTCACCCGGTCCTTGAGATCGGGATGGGTCAGGTCCACGCCCGTGTCGAGGACGGCGACCTTGACGCCCTTGCCGGTCAGCCCGGCCTCCCAGGCCGCGGGGGTGCCGATCTGGGCGTTGCTGGCCTCCATCGCGGCGTCGACGCGTGCGTCCAGCCAGATCTTCGCGACGCCTCCCGACAGACGCGCACTGCCTGAAGTCGCGCCGCGTGCCCCGGAGGTGACGTCCGGTGCGACCGTGCGCCAGAACTCCCCGGACTTCGACGCCTCCAGGGCCGCACCACCTATGCTCGGCAGCCCACGGACCTGACGGGCTCCGTGGGGCGTCGCGCTCCGGGCGTTCTTCGTGTACGTCACGATGAGCGGGAGTCCGTCGGATGACGGGTCACCGAGCCCCTGCTCGATCAGAGCGGTGACGTCGAAGAGTTCGGCGTCGAGGACGCCTGACTGGAGGTAGGGCCGGGCCTCGTCGGGTATGACGGTGATCCGGCCGTCGGACATCTCGCTGCGAACCGCTCCGGTCGCGCCCTTGGGACGCTCCACGGCGACCGACTTCCGGCCCGCGCCGAGGTCGGTCACGGTCACCTTGTCACCGGTGATCAGGGTGACGGTTCGAGCGGTGCTGGGTGCGTGCACGGGTGATGTGGCACGGTCGGTGCCCGCCCCCGCCGTCCCCGATGCCCCGGCTGCGACGGCCTGCCCTGCCGGCAGCAGTATGAGCGACAGCCCCGCTGCGAGCAGCCGGGACCTCCGCCTCGCGGATGATCTGGTCATGGATGACTCTCCTCCACGCACCCGGTGAATGGGTGGTTCCAGGTGCTGCGAAGAGTTTTCGCGGGGGCAACTTGCGTGTCGACCGTTCTGCGCTGGCGGATATCTGCCTTGGCAGAGACCCGTCAGTGACGGCCATGGAGCACGGACTCGCCCTACGCCCAGCCGTGGCGGCGGGCGTACCAGCCGAGCTGGACGCGGATGGTCGCCCCGGCCTGGACCATCAACCCCTGGACGCGCCGTTGCACGGTGCGCGCCGACATTTCCACCTGCGCGGCCACCGCGGGTTCAGCCTGATTCTCCGGTCCCGCCCAGCACGTCTTGTTCCGGTGCTGGTTCGGTGCTGACTTGCGTGCCGCTGTCCTGGGAAAACTGCAGGTCGTAGCGCTGATGCGATGAGTTGTCGTACCACTCGATGGTGGTGCCGATGAGGCTTGCGGCGACGATGCGCTTGAGTGAGCGGGTGATCGGCGGGGCGGATGCCGATGCAGCCATGAACACCACTTCCGGACGTTGGCGGGGACGGTTTCGTGTCGCCACACCGTAGGAAGGGGCAGGTCAGGGGCGTATGTGGTGGGACACCATAGTTCTCGGGTCGGGTGTGCGCGGGGCCACCATGACAGGCATGTCGAGACTGCTTCGAGGACCGTATTGAAGGCCGGCAAGCGCCTGTCCGAGTTGCGTTGTCCAGCATGGTTCAGTGCCTTGGTGCTGACTCCCGTGCTGGTTTGGTGCTGACCTGAAACCGCATGTCAGCGCCCCTGATCGCCTATCCCGTGCTGACTTGGTGCTGACTACGCAGTGTTGAACTTCGGCATTCGGAGCGGATCGGGCGGACGCCTTCCTGTTCCCGGACACTACTGCCTGCGCCGGGATCGCGATCCAGGTGTGTTTCCCGGTGACCGCGGGATCCACCGGTGCTCCTTCACTGATCAGCTGCTTCGCGGGCCAACGCGTTGTTCCCGGTCGAGTTGTGCACGCTGAAGCTCACCGCGTCCGGGCGGTAGCGGTCGTCCGACCACTCCACCGGCCGCCCTTCGCGTGTCGTGGTGAGCCGACGGATGCGCAGGAGTGGGCTTGTGCGGCGGATGTTGAGCAGTTTGGCGTCCTGGGCTCCGGCTGCCACCGCGTCGATGACGTGCTCGCCGTAGGCGAAGACCAGGCCCGTGTCGTCGTAGAGGCGCTGGGTGACGGAGGGACAGTCGGGCTCGATCGTCTCCACGGCGGGGGAGATCCAGTCGGCGTACACGGTCCGCTCGAGCAATACCGGCTCGTCGTCCAGGCCACGCAGTCGCAGAACGTGCAACACGTATGTACCCGCCTGTAGTTGGAGGCGTTCGGCGTCCTGTTGGGTCGCTGGGTGATACTCCTGGGCGATGACGCGTCCGGTCGCCTCTCGCCCCATGGCACGCGCCCACTGGGCGAAGCTGTGCAGTTCGGCGAAGCTCTGGCTGCGGCGGCTGGCCAGCACCACGCGGCGGGCGCCCTGTCGGGAGCCGATGAGTCCCTCGGTGGTGAGGGCCGCGACGGCCTGACGGATGGTGCCGCGCGAGACGCCGTAGTGGGTGGCGAGCTCCGTCTCCGAAGGCAGTCGGCTGCCGACTGTGTACTCGTCGCGGTCGATCGCCCGCCGCAGCTCATCGGCGATCTGTTCGTGTCGCGCCGGCATGCTTCCCCTCTGAGTCTGTCGCTGTGCACAGCGTGAGCAGCCTAATCGAGATCCGGCGGTGCCGCGTTCCGGGTGAGATTCCTCAGGAAACCTAGGGGCATCATTTTGCTGGAGTTCACGAGAAGGACATCTGGGGCGGGCCTACTGAGGCCAACTTGTTCAGACAAGTCATCCGCAATCTGTGTCTGTTCTGCATCCCCTCCCGCCTCCCCTGGAGCAGTCGTGACCGTGTCCCTTCCGCGAACAGCCGTGCTCGGCGGTTCCCTCGCCGTCGTCGCCGCGCTCGCCCTGAGCGCCTGCGGCGCCGCCCCCGACAACGCGTCGACCACCGCCGACGGCAAGAGCGCCGCCACCGCCACCTCCGCCGCCGGGTTCGGCGGCATGGAGAAGCTGGTCGCCGCCGCGAAGAAGGAGGGCACGCTGCAGGCCATCGCGCTGCCCCGCGACTGGGCCAACTACGGCGCTCTCATCGACGGCTTCGAGAAGAAGTACGGCATCAAGGTCGAGGTCGAGAACCCGGACGGCTCCAGCCAGGACGAGATCAACGCCGTCACCTCCCGCAAGGGCCAGGGCCGCGCGCCGGACGTGCTCGACCTCGGCAGCTCCTTTGCGCTCAGCGCCGCCCAGCAGGGGCTGCTCGCGCCGTACAAGGTGACCGCGTTCGGCGACATCCCGGAAGGGCAGAAGGACGCGCAGGGGCGCTGGTACAACGACTACGGCGGCTACATCTCCATCGGCTGCGACGCGAAGCGCGTGAAGACGTGCCCGACGACGTTCGCGGACCTGCTCAAGCCGCAGTACAAGGGCCAGGTTGCGCTCAACGGCAACCCCACCAAGTCCGGTTCGGCCTTCGGCGGGGTGTACGCGGCCGCGCTCGCGTCCGGCGGCTCCTTCGACGACATCCAGCCCGGCCTCGACTTCTTCGCGAAGCTGAAGAAGAACGGCAACTACACGCCCGTCGAGTCGACTCCGGCCACCGTGGAAAAGGGCGAGACGCCGATCAGCATCGACTGGGACTACCTCAACGCCGGCTACGCCGACGAGTTCAAGTCCAAGAGCGTGGACTGGAAGGTGTCGGTGCCCAGCGACGGCCAGTTCTCCCAGTACTACTCCCAGGCCGTCAACAAGGACGCCCCGCACCCGGCGGCCGCCCGCCTGTGGGAGGAGTACCTCTACAGCACCGAGGGCCAGAACCTGTGGCTCAAGGGCTACGCCCGGCCGGCCCTGATGACCGCCATGGAGAAGGCCGGCACCCTCGACAAGACGGCCGCTGCCAAGCTGCCCGAGGTCTCCGGGACGCCCTCCTTCCCGACCGAGGCCCAGCAGAGCAAGGCCAAGACGGTCCTCGGAGCGGGCTGGGCGAAGGCCGTCTCCGAATGACGGACACCCTCACACGGGTCGACACGGCGACCGCCGCTCCTGCGAAGCGGCGGCGCCGTCCCCTTGGCCGGCTCGCCGTCGTCCCGCTGCTCGCCTTCACCGCGCTCGCCTTCGGGCTGCCGGCCTGGGCCATCCTGGACGGTGCCTTCACTGTCAAGAACCAGGCCACGGGGACCAGTTCGTACAGCACGGCCAACC
The DNA here is from genome assembly GCF_043200155.1 of Streptomyces sp. NPDC048473. NCBI lineage: Bacteria > Bacillati > Actinomycetota > Actinomycetes > Kitasatosporales > Streptomycetaceae > Streptomyces > Streptomyces sp. NPDC048473. The sequence goes on along the minus strand of NZ_JBICXE010000027.1, from coordinate 97,910 downwards.
TGACCCTGTCGCTGCAGGGTGCGTATCTGACGGCTCTGATCGGCAGTGTCAAGCTGTCCGCGGTCTCCGCCGCCCTTGCGGCCGTTCTCGGACTGCCCCTCGCCCAGGCCGTCGTCACCTCCCGCTTCCGCGCGCTGCGCGAGGCCGTGCTCACCGCGTCCGGGGTTCTGGCCAACTTCGGCGGCGTCCCGCTGGCCTTCGCCTTCGTCGCCACACTCGGCAACGCCGGTGTGCTGACCCGGCACCTGGGCCTGACCGACAAGGGCTGGGACCTCTACAGCTTCTGGGGACTGGTCATCGTGTACCTGTACTTCCTGATCCCGCTGATGGTCCTCACCATCACCCCCGCACTGGAGGGCCTGCGCACCCAGTGGCGCGAGGCCGCGCAGAACAACGGTGCGACTCCGGTGCAGTACTGGCGGCACGTCGCCCTGCCCGTCCTCGCGCCCTCTCTCCTCGGCGGTCTCGTGCTGCTCTTCGGCAGTGCCTTCGCCGCGTACGCCACCGCCGCCGCCATGGTCGGCAGCTCCATCCCGCTGGTCACCCTGCAGATAGCCGATGCGATCTCCGGCAACGTGCTGGTCGGCCAGGAGAACGTGGCGCTCGCCCTCAGCTTCGACATGGTCCTGGTGGCGGGCCTGGTCATGGCCGTGTACCTGCCCCTGCAACGACGGAGCGCGCGATGGCTCGCCTGAACCCGTGGCGGTGGGGCGTGTTCGGCCTCGCCGGACTGTACTTCCTGGTGCCGCTGGCCGCGTCCGTGGTCTTCACGGTCGACGTGCCCGGGCAGGGCATCACCTTCGACGCCTACAGCCGGATCTTCTCCACGAACGGCTTCAGCGCCAGTCTGCTCCTCTCGCTGGAGCTGGCCCTCGCGGCGATCGCCGTCGTCCTGCTGCTGATGGTGCCCGCCATGGTCGCGCTGCGGCTCGGCGCGCCCCGGCTGCGGCCGGTCGTCGAAGTGGTGTGTTCCCTGCCGCTGGTCGTGCCGCCGATCGCGTTCGTCGCCGGCATCGGCACCGTCCTGAGGTGGGGGCCCGAACACCTCTCGCGTACGCCGCTGTTCCAGACGTTCGTGGCGATCCAGAACCCGGACTTTCCCGTGATCCTCGTCCTGGCGTACGTTGTGATGGCGCTGCCGTTCGTGTACCGCGCCCTGGACGCGAGCCTGCGCGCCGTCGACGTACGCACCCTCGTCGAGGCCGCCCGCAGCTGCGGAGCCGGCTGGCCGCAGACACTCGTGCAGGCCGTCCTGCCCAACCTGCGCGGCGGGCTGCTCAACGCCTCCTTCCTCACCCTCGCCCTGGTCCTCGGCGAGTTCACCGTCGCCCAGCTGCTCGGCTTCCAGCCGTTCGCCGTGTGGATCGTGAACGTCAGCGGCTCGCAGGCCCAGCTCTCCGTTGCAGTCTCCGTGCTCAGCCTGCTCGTCACCTGGGCACTTCTCCTCGCGCTCGCCGGTGTCGGCGGGCGTTCCCGTACCACTTCCCGGGGATGAACCATGACCGTCACCACGCTTGAGAAGAAGGCCGGCGAGAAGGCGGCCACCGTCGAATTCCAGGGCCTGCGACGGGAGTTCGGGCCGACACTCGCTCTCGACGGACTCGACCTGACCGTGCAGCCGGGCGAGCTGCTGGCTCTGCTCGGTCCGTCCGGCTGCGGCAAGACCACCGCGCTGCGCATGCTCGCCGGGTTCGAACAGCCGGATGCCGGTGCCGTGCTGGTCGACGGCGAGGACGTCAGCCGCATCCCCGTCCATCGCCGCGGCGCCGGGATGGTCTTCCAGTCGTACAGCCTCTTCCCGCACCTCGACGCGCTCGACAACGTGGCCTTCGGACTGCGCATGCGCAAGGTGCGTACGGCCGAACGGCGGGAGCGTGCGGCCGAGTTGCTGGAGCTCGTCGGCCTCGCCGACAAGGCGGAGAGGTTTCCGCACCAGCTCTCGGGCGGCCAGCAGCAGCGCGTCGCCCTGGCCCGCGCCCTCGCGCTGCGCCCGCGCGTCCTGCTGCTCGACGAACCGCTGTCCGCGCTCGACGCCAAGGTACGGCTGACGCTCCGCGAGGAGATCCGGCGGCTTCAGCAGGAGCTCGGCATCACCACGCTGTTCGTGACCCACGACCAGGAGGAGGCCCTGTCCACGGCGGACCGGGTCGCCGTGATGCGCGCTGGACGGCTCGAACAGTGCGCCGCCCCGGCCGAGTTGTACGGACGTCCCGCCACCGCCTTCGTCGCCGAGTTCGTGGGCACAATGAGCCGGATTCCGGGACGACTGGCCGAGGGGGCCGTCGAGGTGCTGGGGCGGCGGCTGCCGGTGGACGGGCAGGCGCCGACGGTGACCGAAGTGGACGTCCTGGTGCGGCCCGAGGCCGTGGAGGTACGCGCAGACGGCGACGGGGACGCGCGCGTGGTCGCCACCGCGTTCCTCGGCGCTGCCACCCGGGTCACCGTACGGCTCGCCGACGGCACGGAGGTGAAGGCCGACCTGCCGACGCACGAGGCGGTCGCGCTCGGCTCCGGGGCCGCAGTGAGCGTGTCACTGCCGCAGCGGCCGGTGTTGGTGGCCGAACGCATGCGTTGACCACAGAACACACCCCTCACGCAAAAGAGACAGAACCCACCCCCACGTGAAAGAGAGCACCGTGACGCGACTCCCACTCCAGGCCGTGCTGTTCGATATGGACGGCACGCTCGTCGACACTGAGCGGCTGTGGTGGGAGGCGGTGGAACAGGTCGCCGGGCGCTCCCTGACAAAGGCGGACCAGCCGGAGGTGCTCGGTCGGCCGGTCGAGCACACCGCCGCGTGGCTGAGCGCGGCCACGGGCCGGCCGTTCGCGGACGTCGCCGCCGCGCTGCACCGGGAGTTCACCGACCGCGTCCGCACCGGCATCGTGCTCCGCCCGGGTGCACTCGCCCTCCTCGACGCCCTCGCCGTCGAGGGGATCCCCACCGCGCTGGTCACCGCCTCCTCCCGGGCCGTCGCAGACACCGTCCTCGCCTCCCTGGGCGCCGACCGGTTCGCTGTGTCCGTCACCGCCGACGACACCGAGCGCACCAAGCCCGCACCCGACCCCTACTTGGCCGCCTGTAGCGCCCTCGGCGCCGACCCCGCCCGCTGCGTGGCGGTCGAGGACACCCGGACCGGCGTCGACTCCGCCGAGGCGGCCGGGTGCGCGGTGCTCGCGGTCCCGTCACTGGCGCCGATCGAGACGGCGCCGGGACGGACGGTGCTGGCCAGCCTGGAAGGGGTCACTCCCGAGCAAATGCGCGCCCTGGTCGCCCCTCGGCTGCGCGTGCTGAGCTGGAACCTCTGGCACGGCGGGACGAGGGTCGACGACCACCGGTCCAAACAGCTCAAGGTCATCCTGGACACCGGGGCCGATGTCGTGGGCCTGCAGGAGACCGGCGGCACCGCGGCCCAGGAACTCGCCGAGGCGCTCGGCTGGTACCACCACCGGGCGGGCGAAAACCTCGGCATCATCAGCCGTCACCCGGTCACCGCTCGCCTCGGCGACCCCGCCGTCGGCTTCTACGGAGCGGCGGGCGTCCGCATCCGCATCGACGGAGCGTACGAAGTGGACGTGTGGACCGTCCACCTCCACTACACGCCGTACGGGCCCTACGAGGCCGCCTTCGACGGACTCCCGGCTGCCGAGCTGATCGCTCGCGAGGAGGTGCGGCTCGCGCAGATGCGGGACGCGCTGCGGTGGATCGCCGAGGCGTCCGACGCCACGACGCCCGTGGTGCTCGTCGGGGACTTCAACACCCCCTCCCACCTGGACCGGCCGGACGTCGCCTGGCCGGTGACGAAGGCCGCGGAGGAGGCCGGCCTGCGCGACTCCTACCGCGAGGCCCACCCGGACCCGATCGCCGACCCCGGCCACACATGGTCCCCCATCCACCCCGAACACGAGGACGGCAGCGGCCGCCCCGAGCCACAGGACCGCATCGACTACGTCCTCCACAACGGTCGGGGCCTCGGAGTCCTCGACTCCCGCACCGTCGTCACCGGCACTCCGTGCGCCTGGCCCGACGTCGCCGGCAACGACTGGCCGTCGGACCACGCGGCGGTGCTCACGACCTTCACCCTGGGCCGGCCGGAGTGACCCACGCCGTCCACCGTCATAGCTCGGCTGAAGCTCCTTCCCAAGGGCTCTCCCGTAGTCCCTGGCAGGCGCACGACGACGGCACGCAGAAGGACCAGAGCCCCCGGCCTTACCCAGAGAGCCGATGCCCCGGCCCGGTATTCCCGAACTGCGCCTACGGAACCGAGCGCCTGGCTGTCAGCGGCAGGCCGGATCATGCCCGATCACGGGGAACAGAGGCGAAAGCGACGAGGCGTACGTCGTCGACCTGTGCAATCAGGTGCTTGGCGAAACGGCCCTGACGCAGCACAGGTTCGACTGGCTCCTGGGAGACCCGGGGGCGAGCGGGCGGCGCGCCAGGCTGCCCGTCGACGCCTACTGGCCCCGCTCGCCAACTCGTCGTCGAATACCATGAGTTGCAGCACGACCAGCCGATGTCGCACGTCGACAAGCCGGACAGGCTGACCATCAGCGGCGTCCACCGCGGCGAACAGCGGACCCTGTACGACGCCCGACGCGACACCGAGATCCCCGCCCACGGCCTGCGGCTCGTCGCCATCCGCCCCGCCGACCTCGACGCGGACAGCCGCGGCTGCCTGCGCCGCAACCCGGAGTCGGACATCACTGCACTGCACAAGATCCTGGCGCACGACAGTGACGAGGACCGGGTCACGGACGCCTTCCGTACCTGGCTGCCGGCCCAGGGCTGGACACTGAGCACCTCGCCCAGGTCGTCCTTGCCGGATGCCACCAACTCCTCGGCGGCGCATATCCGTTCGGACAGTTCCCCGAACTCGGCGGTCGCCCGAGCGAGCACGTACTCGATGGTCGCACCGGCTGGAAAGCCCGGCTCCTGCGGCAGGAACCCCACCTGGCCCGCGACCGCGCGGACGACCTGACCGCGCCGCAGCGGCAATTCACCCGCGAGGCCGCGCAACAGCGTCGACTTCTCCAGCCGGGCCACTCGATGGCTGAGCGTGGACCGGACGACGTGGCACCGCTCGGCGGCGCGGGTGAAGCTCGCGGTCTCCGCCACCGCGAGGACGTAGCGCATCTGCTGGAGATCCAGTGATCCATCGTGAAACACGATGGGTCGGATGACAAACATGCGTTGGACCAATGGATGCCTGCTCGGCGATGCTGAAGTCAAGGGCAGGCCACGGCAGTCAGCGACCAGCCACCGCCCCGGACCGGCGAGGTCCGGAGCCGCCGGCCCCGTCCTGCCACCACCGGCGCCCCGGCCGACCCGACCCTGCGGAGACACCCATGCGCGTGATTGCCTTCGACCACCTCGTCCTGAACGTCGCCGACATCGAGCGCTCGCTCGCCTTCTACACCGGCCCGCTGGGGCTGCAACCGGTGCGGGTGGAGGAGTGGCGGGCCGGCAAGGTCTCCTTCCCGTCCGTGCGGGTGAGCCCCACCACCATCATCGACCTCGTCGAGGCGCCCGACGAGCGGCCGGAGGGCTCCAACGTCGACCACATCTGCCTGGTGGTCGAGCCGCTCGACTGGCAGCAGGTCATCGATTCCGGCGTCTTCACGGTGCTGGACGGTCCCGGTAAGCGCTTCGGCGCCCAGGGCACCGCGGTCTCCCTCTATGTGCAGGACCCGGACGGCAACACCGTGGAACTGCGCTGGTACCCGCAGGACGCCTGAGGGCCCCCACGGCGGCCTGACGAGGCAGTTTCACGGCGCCTCCAAGGAGCGACACGGACGTGACGCCAACAGTGGCAGCGGAGGCAGATGCGCCAATTGGCGCATTGCGTGTCAAAGTTCTACAGCTGTCAAGTTCTGGTGCTCGTCGTACCGGTGTTGCCTGTGCAGTCACTTAAGGCACGTGATCCCGCGTAGACCGATCAGATAGGACCGCATTTCCCCTTTCGGGTGAAATGGCGCCATGGCCATTGACGCACTCCCTTGTCAGTGGGCTACTTCGCGTAACGAACAGTTGTGGTGGTCGACGGACAGGCTGGCCCGATGTGCTCCCGTCGTCGACCCGATGAATTCAAGGAGTCCCTTATGGCGGTCTCACCGAACCAGGGATCCACCGGCGGCGGCGACGCAGTGACACTCACCGGCAGCCACTTCACCGGCACCACCGGCGTGCGCTACGGCTCCAGCCCGGCTCCGAGCTTCACGGTCGTCAGCGACACCACCACCGCCACCATCACCCCCTCCGGCCATGGCCCCGTGCCCGTCTCCGTGACAACCCCCGGAGGAACGGGAGTCGTCGGCACCTTCTACTACCTGCCGCCGCCCTCTTTCCGACTTACTCCACCACCCGCGGGCCCCCTGGCAGGCGGCAACACAGTGACTCTCGCAGGCCTCGGCCTCGACACCACGAGCGAGGTCCGATTCGGAACGCAGGCCGCCGCGTTCACCGTCGACTCCGACGGCCATCTCACCGTGACCGTCCCCGCGGCGCTCTCCGCGGGCCCGGTCGCAGTTACCGTAAGTACCAGGGGCGGAATCGCCGGCGGAGTCACCTACACCTACCTCGGCCCGCCTTCCATCGCCGTCGTCACCCTCGACTCAGGCCCGGTGGACGGTGGGAATCTTGTCGTCATCACCGGGACGGCGTTCTCCTACACCACCGGCGTCTCCTTCGGCGGCACACCCGCCATCTCCTACCGGATCGCCTCGGACACAGAGATCGATGCCCTGGTACCAGCTGGAGCACTCGGCTCGGCCGATGTCTCCGTCACCACCCTCGGCGGCACTACCACCGCCTCGGGCGCCTACACGTATCTGGGACGCTTCGCGGTGCTGGGTGGACAGTCCGTCACCAACACCGGCCTCTCAAGCGTCACCGGAGACCTGGGAGTGAGCCCAGGAGTGTCCATTACCGGATTCCCGCCCGGCCAGGTGAACGGAACCATCCACAACGCGGACGCGGACGCCCTTCAGGCCCACGCCGATCTGATCGCGACGTACGACAACGCCGCCGGCCGGATCCCGGATGCCGGCATCTCCGGAGACCTCGGCGGCCTGACGCTGACTCCCGGCGTCTACAACGCGGCCTCTTCCATCGGGCTCACCGGCACGCTCACGCTGGATGCCCAGGGCAACCGCAACGCCGAATGGATCTTCCAAATCGGATCGACCCTGACGACTGCAACCGCAAGCAGCGTGCTCCTCACCAACGGCGCCACGGCCCGCAATGTCATCTGGCAGATTGGAAGTTCAGCAACCCTGGGCACCGACACCGCCTTCGTAGGCAGAATCCTGGCCGCGATCTCGATCACTGTGACCACCGGTGTAACCGTCAACGGCCAGACCCTGGCCCGTGACGGGAGCGTAACCCTGGACACCAACACAATCGCCCGCCCCTGGTGAAGGACCGACACGCCCCGAGAGACGCGGCAGCCGCCTGAGGCAACCTGGACCCTGCTCAGGTCGTGCCTGTTCCCGTAGGGGCGGCCCGACCGTCGTACGGGGTGAGCGGCGGCCGGTGCGTGCCGCACGACGCGGATTGCTGGTTCTCCGATCGGATCACGCGGCGCAGGGTGGTCCGCGTGGCGGCGAGATCGTCTTCCGTCGCGATCAGCCGGCCCTGCAGTTCGTTGCGCGCCCGCTCCTGGGCGAGGGCGTCTTCGAGACGCTGGTTGACGACGGCGAGTTCGTCGACGCGGGCGCCGAGGTCGGCGCGACCTGGTCGATCTGCTGGCCCAGGGAGCGGCGCAGGGTGGCTTGAGGCGTTCGGCTTTCTCGCGCAGCCGTCGGTTGTCCTCCCGGGTGATCTGTTGTTCGACCTTCCAGCCGGCCGGAGCCTTCCGGGCACCCTCCTCGCGCGGCTGACGGGTCTGGCGCCGGTGGGCCTGGCAGTTCGCGCTGGAGATGCTCGACGGACTGGCCGCCATCGGGCTGCGGCCCGCGGTGCTGGTCGCGGATGCCGGCTACGGCGCGAACGCCGACTTCCGGCATGCCCTGGAAGACCGTGGTCTGGCCCACGCACTGCAGGTCAAGGGAGAACTGACCGCGCATCCCGAGACGGCCGAACCCCACTGGCCACCCCCTGACGGCCTCGTGCCCCGGCCGCTGCCCCGCTACCGCACCCGCTCGGTGAGCCTGCGCGAGCACGTGCTGGCTGCCGGACGTCACCAGGCGGTGACGGTCACTTGGCGCAAGAGCTCGAAAGCCGCGATGACCTCCCGCTTCGTGTTCCTGCGGGTCCGGCTCGCGGGACGTCGTCCGAAACCCGCGCCCGACGGTGTCATCGGCCTGCCCTGGCTGATCTCCCAGTGGCCCGAGGGCGGATCTCGAACCTGCCTGCCGACATCCCGGCACGGGATCCGGTCCGGTTCGTGAAGTTACGCCGGCGCATCGAACACGACTACCGGGAGCTGAAGGCCACCTTCGGACTCGACCACTTCGAAGGCCATTCGGCATGGATCGGGCGAGTGGTGGCGAGACGGTCGGGTGTGGTCGGCGTCGCCGTTGTCATGGCCCGCCGTGCTGCTTGGGACGAGGACGATATAGCAGCGCGGGTCCGCGGCCTGTGGGTCAACGCCCGCATGACCGTTCCGTCGGGGAAGCCGCTGGGCGACTTCATTGATCCGTTCGCCCTGGAAGTCCACCGAGCCATTGACACCGACCCTTCGTCTGACGGCACTGTGCTGCCGACCTGAGTCGAGCGGGACCATGACATCCGGCTGAGGAAGATCGTGGATGACGCTGCGGGCGGAGCGAGCCAGCTGGTGATGCTGGGGGCTCCTCCAGGGGCAGGACGAGGGCCCACTGGGAATGCAACCGGCAGCTTCCCGACGACTCCCCGGGGGCGGCAGTTGCCGGCCGCCGCGCCACGCGTAGCCCGTGGGGATGACGCCAGGGGCGCCATCCGGAGCAGCCGGGCCGCGCCGCGGCCCCGGGGCACGGCTCGGCAGGCACGGCGCGGACGGACCGCGCCGGTTGCGGGTCAGCGGCGGTCGGGCAGACTCCAACGGTACGGAGCGATGAGCCGGTCGACCGACTCGGGGCCCCAGGAGCCCGGGGTGTACGGCTCGACCGGCGGCGGGTTCGCCAGCAGCGGGGCGGATGCCTCCCACAGACGCTCGATCCCGTCGGAGCGGGTGAACAGGGACTGGTCTCCCAGCATCGCGTCCAGGATGAGGCGTTCGTATCCTTCGAGCGCGTACATCGAGTTGAAGGAGTCGCCGTAGTCGAAGACCATCCCGGCTTCCTCCAGGCGCATGGCAGGGCCGGGCTCCTTCACCAGGAAGCGGGCGGCGATCCGGCCGGGGTCGTCGAAATCGATCACCAGCTCGTTGTTCCGGACTTCTTCGGAGCCGCCCTGCGCGGACAGCGGGAACATGCGCAGGGCCGGTTCCCGGAATCCGAGCGTCACGACGTGCCGTCCTTCTCCGAGCGACTTGCCCGAGCGCAGGAAGAAGGGCACACCGGCCCACCGCCAGTTGTCGAGTTCGACGCGCAGCGCGATGAACGTCTCGGTGTCCGACCCGGGATCGACGCCCGGCTCGTCGCGATACCCCTCGTACTGGCCACGGACGACCTGTGCCGGGTCCAGGGGCCGCATGGACTGGAAGACCTTTTCCTTCTCGTCCCGCAGCGACTTCGCCGTGAGTACGGCCGGGGGCTCCATCGCCACGAATCCCATGAGCTGGAAGAGGTGAGTGACGATCATGTCCCGGAAGGTGCCCGTGCCTTCGAAGAACTGTGCCCGGCCCTCGATCCCGATCTTCTCCGGCACGTCGATCTGCACATGGCTGATGTGGTCGCGGTTCCAGATGGGCTCGAAGAGACCGTTGGCGAACCGGAGGGCGAGGATGTTGTCGACGGACTCCTTGCCGAGGAAGTGGTCGATGCGGAAGATCCGGGACTCGTCGAACACGGAGTGGATCGTCGCGTTGAGGGCCTGGGCCGAGGGGAGATCTGTGCCGAAGGGCTTCTCCACGATGACGCGGGCGTTCTCGGCGAGGCCGGTCGCGCCCAGCATCTCGATCACGGAGGCGAAGGCCTTCGGCGGCACAGCGAGGTGGAACAGCCGGCAGGGTTTGCCTCCGACGGCCTGCTCGGCCTTCCGTACGGCCGAAAGGAGCGGCTCGGGGTCGTCGGGGTCCGCCGCGCCGAATGTCAGCGCTTCCTCGAACTCCTGCCACTCCGGGCCTTCCGGCTTCGATCTGCCGAATTCGGCGGCCGCCTCCCGGGCCCGTTTGCGGAAGTCGTCGTCGCTGAGCGCGGCCTGGGACGGTGCCGAGCCGACGATCCGGTAGCGGGCCGGCAGCAGCCCGGCCTTGGCGAGATGGAAGAGTCCTGGCAGGAGCTTGCGCCGGGCGAGGTCACCGGTCGCACCGAACAGCACGATGACGTGGTCTTCGGGGACCGGACCACTGCTTTCGGACCGGGGGCCGCTGGTCATGGTTCACCGCGCCTTCTCGGCGTGACCGCCGAATTCGCCGCGCATCGCGGACAACACCTTGTCCCTGAACTCGCCCAGCCCGCGCGATTCGTACCGCTCGATGAGCGCGGCGCTGATGACGGGCGCGGGCACGCTCTCCTCCACGGCCGCGACCACCGTCCACCGGCCCTCTCCGGAGTCGGAGACCCGGCCGGCGAAATCGTCGAGTTCGGGCGAGCGGGACAGCGCGTCGGCCACGAGGTCGACCAGCCAGGAGCCGACGACGGAGCCGCGGCGCCACACCTCGGCGACCTCGGCCACGTCGATCTCGTACTGGTAGGCCTCGGGCTCGCGCAGCGGGGCGGTCTCGGCGTCGACGGAGCGCGAACGCAGGCCCGCGTCCGCGTGCTTGATGATGCCGAGCCCCTCGGCGATGGCGGCCATCATCCCGTACTCGACCCCGTTGTGGACCATCTTCACGAAGTGGCCTGCGCCGCTCGGGCCGCAGCGCAGATAGCCCTGGGGTGCGGTCCCGTCGGTCCGGGTCCTGCCGGGGGTGGGTTCGGCGTCCCCGGTGCCCGGGGCGATGGCGCGGAAGACGGGGTCCAGCCGGGCCACCGCCTCTTCCTCGCCGCCGATCATCAGGCAGTAGCCCCGCTCCAGGCCCCAGACACCGCCCGAGGTCCCGCAGTCGACGTAGTGGATCCCGCGCGGAGCGAGCTGCTTCGCCCGGGTGATGTCGTCCCGGTAGTACGAGTTGCCGCCGTCGACGACGGTGTCACCGGGGTCGAGCAGGGCGGCCAGCTGGTCCAGTGTCGGCTGCACCACGCCGGCGGGGAGCATCAGCCAGACGTTTCTGGGCTTTTCCAGCTTGTCGACCAGGTCGCGGAGGGAGGAGGCCGCGGTCGCCCCCTCCTTCTCGAGCTCCTGTACGGCCTCCCGGTCGAGGTCGTAGACGACACAGCGATGGCCGTCACGCATCAGCCGGCGCACGAGATTGGCGCCCATCCGGCCGAGCCCGATCATGCCGAGCTGCATGGGTGTGTCAGTGGTCATGGCCGACTTCCCGTTCTTCAGAGCGCGGTGGTGACGAATGACTGCGTTGGCGGACGAGCCGTGGCCGGGCTCCGGCCCCTGGGCGGTGCCGTCATGTCTCCCTTGCTCTGCGCAATGTGCACGCCGGGGGTGCGGAACGATAAGCCACGAGGGGCACCCCAGTGAGCGCCGAACTGTTCGGCCGTTCAGAACCTTTGAGGGCTTCCTGAACCACATCCGGAATTTCAGCAGTCAGGCCCGGGTCCTGGGCCTACTTTATGAGTGCATTCTTTGACCTTGGGATGACGCTCAGTCAATACCGCGAGGAGATTTTAACAGTTCCGGTGTCCTGTTCTCGGTCTGCGAGGGTCAATATCTTGAAGGGTTCGCCATCCGAAAGAGATCTGTATTCGCCGCTCATCACAACCACTCCCGACCACACTCACCCTGAAGTGGGCTCACCTTCGGTGGCCCGCTTGGTGTGTCCGGCCTTGCGAGCGGCCTCGGTCAGTGGCCCCTTGCTCGTGACCGAGCCCCTAATTTAGCGCCGGCGAATGATGGGACCGGGCATGCCGGGCCGCACAGGGGCCGGGAATCCTGTCTTCTTTGCGCATCTGCTGCAGCAGACCGGAGGCAAGGGGTTCTCGACTCCCTTGCGGTCGAACACTTCATCTTATTCACATTCGAGAAGACGGCTTATCATGAACATGGCTCCATCGGGTGGGATATCGAATCTGATCAAGTCAGTCAGCAGTAATTTGCCATCACCCTGGAAGTAAAGGACGGTGCTGGTAGGTTCTCTGCACGCTATGCAGGTGGCGTTCACAATTTCCCCACCGTTCCTCGCCAATGTCACTGAGTTACTCATGGCCACCCGTCCCGAAGCGGCGGGGCCACCTTCAGCAGACATTTCCATTTTCACCCCCTCACCCCTCAGGTCGCACCCCAGCGCGGCGGCGTTCTCGCGGAGTGTCCGGTTTGATCAGTAACCAAGCAGGTGATGGTTCGTCGTTGGAAGCCCGGGGGCGAAACGTAGGCAGGCACGGCTTTCGGTGATCACGAGGTGTCAAGTCCCTGATCACCACGACGGAAGACCGGGCCTGCCCGCTCATCATCGCCCACTCTCACCGGCTCCTGGCCCGCCTGACCGACGTACCCGATCCACGCCGGGCCCGGGCGGCGCCACCTGCTGGCGGCGCGAGTTCTCCACCTCCGCCTCCCAGGCGCCGAATGCCTCGGCCCTGGTCGAGGCGCTCGCGTCGTATGCTGCTTGAAAATCGATCTTGTCGGACCAGACCATCGGCGCGTCGTTGTCCTCGAACACCCGGCGGAAGAAGGCACGCTCCACTTCCGCCATGTGCCGCACCAGACCGAGCAGCGAAAGCGTCGACGGCGGCATCGACTGCTGTCGCAGTATCTCATCGGTGAGCCCCTCGCACTTCATGGCGAGGGTCGCCCGGTGATAGTCGAGGAAGGTCCGGAGCATCTCGCGCTCATTGCCCAAGTTGGGCGGGCCTATGCGATTGTCAGTACTCACGGTGTACTCCTCCTGTGTGTTTGCGCTCAGGGCCAGAATCTACTGGTCCAGGTTGTCCCAGGTGAGCCCTCACTTGCACGGTTCTTCTCTTCTTCCGTCGGCTCCACCAACGCCATCGCCAGCTCTCTCTCGACACGCTGGGCCGGACTGAGATGTCGTTTCTGGCCAGGTTTCCCCTGAACGAAACACCGGACACCGCCGACAGGATCGGGACACGGCGGGCTGGGAAGTGGACTTGGCGAAAACCAAACCAGCCCCAAGACCGACACCGAATAGCGGTCTGTCCATGGAGGACATCAACAGACACCGGTTCAACGCCCGCCGCCGCGCCACTGGCCTCGATGAGGCCCCTGGCTAACTCGTACACCACCGGGCTGATCTTCTTTGGTGCCTGCGGCCGCATCTGCCCCCTGCCGCAGAGCCCGGGACCAGCGGACCGGTCGGCCCCGAGGCCGTCAACTGCTGTGCAGGACAGGCTTAATCAGCTCGCTGGGGCCGCTTGCCGACGATATCGGCCAGCGAGGCCGTGGTGGTCCGCGGGCGCCGTTGAAGGTCGAGTTCGGGGCGGAGAATCGGGCGGGCCAGGAGCCGGACCAGGACGCGGAGGGCAAACCCGTAGGCCACCACCAGCCCGTGCCCGTTGGACTGGGCGCACCACAGTGTGAGGCCGAGGACCGGCACAGCGAGCGCAAGCAGCCGATGTTTCGGAGCGTCGGCTGGGGCGCTGACGCGCAGCAGGAGGGCTGCGGCCAGGGTCGCTCACCCCCGGTGAAACTTCCCACTGTTGGTGGACACCGGGTGGGCGACTCTGAAGTCGATGAACGAGTGCGCTGGGAATGGGCCTACCTGCGGCCCTGGACCAGCAACAGCGAACGCGCCGCGGCCCTGCCGGACTTCCTCCGCACCTACAGCCACCACCGCTGCCAGACCGCGCTCGGCGGCCGGCCTGCCATCAGCCGTGTGAACAACACTGCGAGCCAATACATCTGGCTAGGTCTTACGATCCTGGAGCTGATGGTGCTGGTTGCCATTGCGGTCGCCGGTCTGCAGGTCCAGCCGTCGGCCCCACCGTGTCGGTGGCGTGGGGGAGGCTGTCCAGGGACCGGCGGCCACCTCCTCGGAGTTGAGCACGTCCTCGCCGTAAAGATCCTGCAGCCAGTTGGTCTGGTAAATGGTGTCGAGGTATCGCTCGCCGAGGTCCGGGCTTACGGCCACCGCGGTGAGTTCGGGCGCGTCATGCCGGGCCAACCAGTCCATTGCTCCGCTGACCACCGTGCCGGTGGAGCCGCCGAACAGGAATCCGCGTCTGGCCAGACGATGGCAGGCACGGATGGTGTCCGCCTCCTCGACACGTATCACCTCATCCACATAGGACTCGTCGAGCAGCGGCGGGCGCACGCTCATCCCCAGGCCGGGAATCATCCGGCGGCCTGGCGAACCGCCGAAGGACACCGAGCCGACGCTGTCCACTGCGATGATCCGCACCGGCCGGTGCCACTCCCGGAAGTAGCGCGCGCAGCCCATCAGGGTTCCGGTGGTGCCGGCCCCGACGAACAGCACGTCCAGCTGCGGGAACTGACGGGCGATCGCCGGCGCTGTCTTGCGGTAGTGCGCCTTCCAGTTGCTTGGATTGGTGTACTGGCTGAGCCACACGTACCGGTCGTCGGAAGCGCACAGCGCGCGGACGTACTCGATCCGCGCGCCGAGATAGCCGCTGTTGGCCTCCTGCCCGGCTATCACGTGCACCTGGCTGCCCAACGCCTCCATCATCATCCTGGTCGACAGGTTGCCGCGGGAGTCCGTCACGCACAGGAACCGGTAGCCCTTGCTCGCCGCGATCATGCTCAGCGCCACGCCGAGGTTCCCGGACGAGGACTCGACCAGGATCGATTCCGGCGTCAGGACTCCATCCCGCTCAGCTGTCTCCACCATCTCGGTCGCGGCCTTCAACTTGATCGAGCCGGCGAAGTTGAAGCCCTCACACTTCAGGAAGAGCGAGTGCCCGAAGATCGACCGAAGGTCGACATAGAGCTCCTCTTCGTTGAAGGCGTAGGGAACGGATATGACGGGCACGATGGTCTCCTCTATCTGGAGCAGAGCACTTTCGGAACGTCCATCCGGCCCGTGGGCGGGCTTCTCGCTCTTGCGGGCGGGAGCCTGTGCCCAACCAAGCCGGACGGGGCCCTGCGTCAGTGGCCGCTGTCTCGTACGTCAGGACCTGCTGCGACTTGACCGGTGATCTCTCCTGGGATCAGCCCTGGGTAAGCCTTCTGGGCTTATCGCCGGCTCATCCGTACCGGCTCAGTTCGTGGAAGAAGTCGTCGACGACGTGCAACTCTCCGCTGCGGACCACTTCGTCGTAGACGTACTTGCCCACCGCGAGGTCGAGCACCCCGAGGCCGAAGGGCGAGAACACCACCGGCCGGTCTGCCGGCACCATCACCCGCCCGGTCATCACGTCGTCCAACGTGCCGTGCAGGAAGTCCCGGTTGCCCGTGAGCTGTTCGGCCAGATGTGGCGAGGTGTCGGCCTTCAGGCAGTGCTCGATGTCATCGACGATGTTGGTCGAGGCGAGCAGGATCTCCGGCGCGAGGTCGCGCAGCGACACATGCAGCACCAGCGGATTGTGTGTGAACCATGACAGGTCGCTGACATGCGGCTGACCGGCGACCGTGGCGAAGACCACCAGGTCGCTGTTTCGGATCAACTGCTCGGCGCTGTCGTGCACGGTGATCCGGCCGGTGGTGCCCGACTGCTCCAGGTAGCACCGGAAGCCTGCCGCGCTGTCGGCGGACAGGTCGTGCACGCCGATCTCGTCGAACGACCAGCCGGTGCCGACCAGGAAGGTGTGGATGTAGCGGGCGATCAAGCCCACCCCGAAGAACCCGACACGCATCGGGCGCGGCCGGTCGCGGCTGAGCCAGTCGGCCGCCGACGCCGCTGACGCGGCCGTCCTGGTGGCGCTGATGATCGAGCTTTCCAGACAGACGAACGGGTAGCCGGTGTCATGGTCGTTGAGGATCAGCACGGCCGAGGCCCTGGGGATGCCGGCCGTCACGTTCTCCGGGAAGCTGGAGATCCACTTCAGGCCGTCCACCCGCACCTTCCCGCCTATCGAGGCGGGCAGCGCGATGATCCGGGAGGACGGGCGGTCGGGGAAACGCAGGAAGTACGACGGCGGGTTCACCGAATCGCCGGCGCCGTGCACCCGGTAGGTGGCCTCGGCCAACTCCACGATCCGTTTCTCGTTTCCGCGCAGCGCGCGCTGGACCTGGGCACCGGAGATCACAGCAAACGGTGGCACGGTGATCGGCGCGACCCTTGCGGCCTCTGTTGCGGTGGAACTGATGGTGGTCATTCTGTGGTCACCTCGACGGTCGGCGAGCAGTCGGCCAGACGCACCGGGTCGGCCATGGCGACGAGCACTTCGCGCGGTCCCTCGAAGGGCTCCCTGCTGTGCGCAGTGCGGACGTTGTCGACGAGCATCAGGTCGCCGGCCTGCCACGGTTCGCGTGCGGTGTTGGTCTCGTAGACGCTGTTGAGCAGCTGCACGACGTCCTCGCCGATCGGGTCGCCGTTGCCGAAGCGGGTGTTGAACGGCAGCCCGTCGGCGCCGTAGACGTCCACCAGGTACTCGTGCACCTCGGGGGCCATTGTCCACTCGTTGAGGAACGCGATCTGGTTGAACCAGCAGCGCCGGCCGGTGACCGGGTGACGCACCACGGCGCTGCGGCGCTGTCTGGTGCGCAGTCCACCGTCGGGCTGCCACTCGAACGTGATCGCGTTGGCGCGGCAGTAGCGCTCGACGGCGCCACGGTCCTCGGTGCCGAACGCCTCGGCGATGGACGCACCGATCTCGTCGTTGTAGCTGCGGGTGAGCAGCCAGCCCTCGCGCTCGAACCGCTCGGTCAACTCGGCGGGCAGCGCGTCGAGCACGGTCGGTGAGTCGGCCACCGCGGTCGCCCCGCCGTCGGTGGGCGCGCTGAGACAGGCGAACATCATCAGGCCGGGGAACTCAAGCGTGTAGCTCAGTTCGTGGTGCATGCACATCGGCTGGTTCGGCGGCCACTTCGATGAGGAGTACACGCCGTCGGAGTAGGTCTGCCGGGGCGCGAAGGCCTCCTTCTCGGTCATCAGACCGGTGGCCAGCTTCGAGAAGACGGCGCCGGTCCCGGCCGCGTCGCGCAGCCCGAGGCCGCGGACCAGGACCGAACCGTGCTCGGCGACGACAGCGCGCAGTGCGTCCCGGTGCTCGGCCGCCCAGCTCGGTGCGTGGCCGGTGGCCTCGGCCCGCAGCAGCGGAGGTTTGCCGGGTTCCAGTTCCACGTCGACCAGCGACGCCGTGGACATGAACGACATCTCGATCTCCTTTCAGCTGACACTCAGGAAGAAGCGAACAATTCGGCGGCGCGCAGCACGGCCTTTGCCGCCTCGGCCGGACGGGTACGCAGGAAGTAGTGGCCGCCGTCGGCGAGCTCGTGCAGGTCGACCTGCTCGGCCAGGAGCTGCCAGTCGCGATACCGGCGCGGGTACTCCGCCGTGCTCGGGTCGTTGGCGGCAACGACCACGGTGACCGGCGCGGACAGCTTCAGCGCCGGCGGGCGCTCCAGGGCGTCGGCGAAATAGCGGTGCGCGGACACGCAGTCGTGCCGGTAGGCGGCACCGACGTGCTCGGCGTGCTGCGCACTCAGCTCACCGAGCTCGGTGTACCCGCCGTCCGCGCTCAGTTTCGCGGCGATCTCGGTGTTGCTTCGCCCGGTCAGCTCGGTGATGGTGGCGCGCCGGTCGGCGGCGTTACCGAGCAGCTGCGCGCCGAGGAACACCCGCTGGACGTCCACCCCGCGCTCCTGCAGCTGTCTGGCTGTCTCCACGGCCAACGCGGTGCCCGAGGAGTGGCCCCACAGCAGGACCCTGGTCAGGCCACGCCGGATGATCTCGACGACGACCTGCTCGACCACCTGTGTCATCGGCGCGAGCGGCTCGCTCTCGGCGGCCACGTCGTGACCGGGCAGCTCGACGGCGTAGACCGCCGGCCCGCCGCCCGGCAGTGCCCTGGCCATCGGCTGGAAGTTCACCGCGTTGCCGCCGGCGCAGGGGAAGCACACCAGGGCAGCGGCCTGCGCACCGTCCGATTCCGACAGTGGCTGAAGCAGCCCGGAGCGCCGCTCGGACCTGCCGTCGACCAGCCCGGCCAGATCGGCCAGGATCGGGTGGCGGGTGACGTCCTTGAGGGACACCGCACGGCCCAGGGTGATCGCCAGCTTCACTGCCGACAGCGACGTGCCGCCCCGGTCGAAGAAGTGGTCCCGCCGTCCGATCTGTTTCTGCGGGATGCCGAGCACCTTCGCCCATGCGGCCGCCAGCTGCTGTTCGGTCGGCGTATTCGGCGCGTGGTAGTCGTCCTGGACGACGTCGATTTCTCCGGCGAGCGCCCGCAAAGTCTTCCTGTCGATCTTGCTGTTGGCCGTCAGCGGCAGACTTTCCCGCCAGTGGAAGGCCGACGGGACCATGTACTCGGGCAGCGACTCACCGAGCCGGTCCAGCAGGACGTCGACCTCGAGTGGCCGCCGACCGGAGTAGAACGCCACCAGGTGCTTGCTCTGGTCGGCCCGCTCGGTGACCACCACTGCACCGTCGCGAACACCGGGCACCCGCAACAGGGTGTTCTCGATCTCGCCGATCTCGATCCGGAAGCCACGAATCTTCACCTGGGTATCCCGGCGGCCGAGGAACTCCAGCTTGCCCTCGGGCTGCCAGCGGCCGTAGTCGCCGCCCCGGTAGAGCCGGGCGCCCTCACGGTGCGGGTCGGCCAGGTAGGCCTGCCGGGTGCGCTCGGGGTCGTTGACGTATCCGCGGCCGACGCAGACGCCGGAGAAGACGATCAGACCGGGGGCGCCGAGCGGCACCGGGGTCAGGTGCTCGTCGACGACGTAGACGTGCACGTTGTTGACCGCGGAACCCAGCAGGACCCGGTCTCCGTCCGGCACGCGGTCCATGACCTCGTGGTTGGTGTCGTCCGAGGTCTCGGTCAGCCCGTAGGCGTTGACCAGCTTGATCCCGGGCTGGGCGGCGAACCAGCGCTGCGTGAGCTCCTTCTTCAGTGCCTCGCCGGTGACCGACACGCACCGCAGGTCCGGCAGTTCGCGGGGGTGTTGCTTCAGACAGGACACGACGACGTCCAGGTAGGAGGGTACGACCTGGAGGACGGCGACCCGGCCGTCAATGATCTTGTCGACGAACCGCTGGACGTCCAGGATCACCTCCTGCTCCACCAGCAGGGTCTGCCCCCCGACCAGGAGCCCGGACACCAGTTGCCACAGCGAGATGTCGAAGCACTGGGGTGCGGTCTGGGCGACCACCTGTCCCTCGCTGATCTCCAGGTCGTCGATCTTGGCGTAGAGGTGGTTGAGCATGCCCGCGTGCTCGCACATCGCGCCCTTGGGCTCACCCGTGGAGCCGGAGGTGAAATAGATGTAGGCGAGCTGGTCCGGTGCGACGCGGAGGCCCAGATCATCGTCGGCACGGTCCTCTTCGCAGGCTGCGCCGACGAAGAGCTTCTGGATCCCGGACAGCGAGTCGAGGGCCTGGTCGAGCGTGGCGGTGCTGCCCGGTTCGGTCAGCACGAGCCCGCACGCGGCACGCGCGAGCATGGCCGCGATGCGATCGGCCGGGAAATGCGGCTCGATGGGCAGGTACACGCCACCGGCCTTGAAGACCGCGAGCACGGCGGCCATCCAGTCCAGGTTGCGCTCGGTCACCACCGCGACGACACCCTCGGGGCGCAGCCCGCGCGCCAGCAGGGCTCGTCCCAACCGGTTGGCACGCGCGTTGAGTTCCCGATACGTCAGCTGCCGCTCCCCGTGCACCGCCGCGACGGCGTCCGGGTGTGCCGCCACCCGCTGCTCGAACAGCTCGTGGAACCGGCGGTCCGGCAGCTCCCGGCGCGGACCGGCGAGCCCTTCGAGCTGAAAGCGGAGTTCCTCGGCGCAGAGCAGGCTCAGCCGCCCGTGCTCGGCGTCCGGATCGGCGGCGATCAGCGCGAGCGCGGAGACGTGGTACCCGGCGATCCTGATGGCGCAGTCCGCGTCGAGCGCGTCGGTCCGGTACCGCAGACGCAGCACGCTGTGGCCGCCGTGTTGCGAAAATCCCACCCACAGCACGGCGTTACCGGCGAGTTCGCCGCGCGAGCCGTGCGGATCGAATACGGTTTCGACCGATGGTTCGGCCAGGCCCAGCTCGCGCCTGAGGTCATCGACCGGAAAGTCCTTGTGCAACAGCACATTTGATGCGACTCGATGGGTGTCCAGCAGCAGCGCCCGCCACGAGTCGGGTTCGGTTGTCAGCCGGCAGGGCAGCGGCCGGCCGCCCTCCACAGTGACGTAGCCGGTCGTGACCTCGTGCTCACCGGACAGTGCGGCGAGCACCTTGGCGTGCGCGGCCAGCAGCACCGATTCGAGTGGCACCGCCAGGTCGTTGGCCAACCTGCCCAACGCTGCCACGACGTCGTCCGGGACCGTCGCCTCGTGCTCGCCGACGCCCGTCACCGGGTTGAGTGTCCACCGCGGGATTGCGGTGAATCCACCGGCGACGAGCACAGCGCGCCAGAACTCCCGGTCGGCCTGCACTTGCATTCCCATCTGGTCGTCCCTCTCCATTCACCGTCGCCACCGTGCTGTTCATCGCTGACAAGGGCGGCGCTGCTACCCCTTCCGCGTCAGCGCCTCGGGCTGATAAGGGGCATCTCGCATCTCCGCGGCGGGGTTTCCTCCCCAGCGTGCGTGCCGTGGGACTTCCTCGCCTTTCATGAGAAAGGAGTCGGGGGCGAGCACCGCGCCGTCGCCCATCGTCACGCCGTAGTGGACGTGGGCTCCCACACCGAGGGTGCAGCCGGCTTCGATGATGCTGCGATCGGACTTGAAGGTGCCGTCCTCCTGCGAGTGGCACTGGATCTTGCTTCCCGCATTGAGCGTGCAGTCGTCCCCGATGGTGGTGAGCGTCCGCTCCGTCAAATAGCAGCCGTCATCGAAGACCCTGCTGCCGAGCCGAACACCCAGCATCCGCCAGATCACGTTCTTGAAAGGGGTGCCGTTGAAGACGTTGAGGTACGTGTCGGGCACCTTCCAGAGGCGCTCGTGCCACCAGAAGTACGGGTCGTAGATGGAACACAACTGCGGTCGCAGCGCGCGGAATGCCGCGATACCGCGTTCCACCAGTACGAAGTAGACAGCGGTGAACCCAAGACTGGACATCAGGAACACAGCGATCAGCACATGCCCGTAGGAGTCGTACAGTTCGACGTTCGCCAGGCCGAGCATCGTGAGCACGAAGAAATGCAGCCACCGCACGAGCAGGAAGAAGACCATCGAGCGGATGTTGTAGCGGTTCTTTGCGGCGAGGCTGCGGCGCAACTCGTCGCCGGTCCGAAGATGGTCGAACCGGGAGTCGCGCTCCACCGACCGGGGAATCTCGAAGCACGGTGAGCCGAGCAGGCCCACACCCTCGCGCACCTCACCGTCGAGCGGAACCATCACCTTCGTCGCAAGGAGACAGTTCCCGCCCGTCCTGGCCCCTGACGGATAGGCGATGTTGTTCCCGAGGAAGTTGTATGGCCCGATCGAGGCCCGGGACACCCGGAAGGACGTGCTCGAGAAGTCGGCGTTGACGATGGAGAGCCCGTCAGCGACCATCGTCCCGCTGCCGACAGAGCACAGATACGGGGTCTCGTGTTGCACTTCCGTGCCGAAGTTCGACCCGGTCTGCTCGACCCGGGACAAGTCGTATCCGAGGCCGCGCAAATAATGGACGATGTAGGAGCTGTCACCGAACAGCCATTTGAAGAACTTGATGTTGGTCATGCGCCCGATCGCCCGGTGCGCCGAGTAATGAAACCCGTACAGCGGATAGACCTTGTCCGGCTTGACGACCAGGTTCAGCAGGCGCGGAACGGTGAACAGTACGGCCAGACCCACGACGACGAAGCCGAAGAACAGCACCATGGAAAGGATCAGCGCGTCGATGTAGAGATCCGGCGATGTGAACCCCACCGTGCTCGGGCCCAGCCGGTTGTGCAGCGCCGGGACCAGAGTCACCAGCATGTACGCGCCCCCGACAGCCAGAGGCACGTAGAGGAAAAACAGCTGAAGCACGGTGATGAGGCCGAAGCCGGCCCGGCGCAGTGTGCCGCACTTGGCCGGCCCGATCCTCAGGTAGTCGTGCTCCGTGAGCTGTGCCGGGGATCCGTGCCAGCGCTGGCCGTCCGGGACCACCTGGCCGCTGTACAGCGTGGACGTGTGGCCTAGTTGCGCCCCGTCGCCCATCGACGTGTCGATGTCGAGCACGGTCTTCTCGCCGATGAGCACGTCCCGGCCCAGGGTGACCCGACCGGTCTGGATACGGCCGGCGTGCGCCCGGTAGCAGAGGAAGAACGAGTCTTTGCGGATCACCGTGCCGGCGCCGATCGTGAGCAGGTCGGGGCAGACCGGAACGTTGCGGGAGAGGATCGTGACCCCCTTGCCGATCCGTGCGCCCAGGGCTCGCAGGTACAGCACGTACAGGGGATTGCCGACGAAGAAAATCATCGGGTTGGCGTGGATCAGCACCTTGACGGTCCAAAAGCGCAGATACGTCAGACCCCAGACCGGGAACTCGCGCGATTTCCACCGGCCGATGAGGAGCCACTTGGCCACGATCGGGAAGGCGCACAGACCTACGAATCCGACGCCGCCGAAGACGAACGATCGCAGGTAGATGCCGGTCACATCCGAGCTGGCGGAGACCCATGCATAGCCTCGGTCGGCAACAAGTCCGGCGAGGAAGGAGTATCCCAGAAAGAGCAGGAACTGCAGGGCTCCGCAGAGGGCGTACTGCACCGTGCCGGCTGGGGGCACCACCTCGGTCGACGCCGGGACCGGCGACTCGACAGGGGTGGGCGCGGCGTCCGCGAGACCCGTCGCCAGGCTTCGGATCGTTGGGTGCCGGTAGATATCCTTCATCGACGCCGATGGGAGGTCCGCCCGCTTCCTGACCCGTGCGCAGAAATGGGCCATCACCAATGAGTTGGCGCCGAGGTCATCGAAGAAGTGGCTGTCGACCGACACCCGTTCGACACACATGACGTCGGCCAGCACCTCGGCGAGGTTTGTCTCGATGCCGGTCTTCGGGCCGGTGTTCCTGCGCTTGTCGATCGCAGATTCATCCGGCCCGGGCGTCAGGACTTCGACGGAATTCTCCTCCATACGAGCTCCTTGAGGAACTTTCGAGCGTTGTCGGCCATTTCGGCCGGCGCCTTGTACTCGCGCTTTTTCGATAGCCGGAGCGAGTAGTCCGGAAGTCACGAGGTCGGGATCCGTTGTCCGATTCCCAAACCGTCGCCTTAGTCTCAGCTGTCCACCGTCGGGCTGCCACTCGAGCCCGATCGCGTTGGCACGGCAGTAGCTCTCGACGGCGCCAGGGGTCCTCGCTGCCGGACGCCGGCCTGGGGCTGTGGCGGCAGAGGGCCGGTCGGGTGGGGGTATCCGGAAGTTTCCTGTGGGCTGGACCGTTGCGCTCGCGGCCGCGATCACGGTCACGCTCCGTGATCGTTTACCCGGTGGCTTCAGGATGTGGCTGACGTATCACGAAGCGACCCTGCAGGTCAGAGTCGGCACACGCCGGTCCGTGCTGACTCGGCGCGGGAGAGTCCAACCCGCACTGCGTCCACAGGCCACCACCGACCGACAGAACTCGAGGACGTGACAGGACACCCGATGACCAAGGTCTTCCCTTCCCCCGCCGCGCTCGCCGCGGCCGTCGGCACCCACGTCGGTACCGGTGAGTGGATCTTCGTCGACGCGTAAGGGATCGACCTGTTCGCCGAGTCCACCGGCGACCACCAGTGGATCCATGTCGACCCCGAGCGTGCCGCCACCGGCCCGTTGTTCGAGCAGGTCATGGACAAGATCCGCGTCCCCGGCTCGGCACGGGCAAACCTCGGCGGCTGCCGGCCCGCGTCGGTGCCGACGAGGCGTACAGCAACGGCGTGATCCGTTCCTATCTGCGGCGACGCGTCATCGGGTACGTGATCCCGGAGAAGAGTGACACCAAGTCGGCCCGCCTGCACGGGGGTTCACATGGCGGCCGACCTCCCGCCTTCGATAGAGCCCGGTACAAAGCTCGGAACGCCGTGGAGCGGGCGGTCAACAAGCCTCAACAGTTGCGAGCCGTCGCCACTCGCTACGACAAGCACACGTGCGGACGTGTCGCACACGGTCTGACTCCGCGGCTACCATCCGGTCCAGAGCAGGTGGTTGACCGCCAGGGCCACGACTGCCTGTGCGGCCAGCCAGCCACGTCGGCGCGGTGTGGGCAGGAGTGCGGTGGCGGGGAGCAGCCAGAGGATGAACGGTTGCCAGATCCGTTCCGTCTCCGCCTTGCTCATCCCGGACAGGTCGGCGGCCAGCAGCGCGAGGAGCGCCGCCGACACGAACAGGATCAGGCGCTGCGGCGAAGCCGTCGTCCCGGTTCGCAGGGTGCGTACGGCTCCGGGGGCGCCCGCCGCGGTCCGGCGCAGGCCCGCGAGCGTCGCCGGTCCGACGGCGATCGCGGTGCAGGCGAGGTTGGCCCAGACCCAGTAGGAGTACGGCCGGAATCCCCCCGCCCCCTGGTAGTAGCGTTCGACGAGCAGGTGGTACGCCTCCCACCAGTTGAAGCCCGCGAGCGTGAAGGCGACCGGCACTACCAGAGCTCCCAGTGCGAAGAGGGCGAGCGGCCGGGCGGTGCGAGTGAGCACGAGGACGGCGAGGAGCAGGAGAGCGATGAGCGTCAGACCGTAACTGAGGTAGCAGACCAGGCCGTACAGCAGACCTGCACCCAGCGCGGCGGCTGCGGGGCTGTGGACCGTGCGGGTCGCGGCCAGGGCCAGCAGGGTGACGCACCAGGCGGCCACGGCGGTGAAGTAGCCGTCGGCCGAGGTGCCGGTCCAGACAGCGACCGGTGCGAGGACGATGAACGGTGCGGCGCGGCGGGCGGTGTGCTCGTCCGCCAGGGTGCGGACGGCGATCAGGGCGGCCACCGCGGCGGAGGTGCCGGTCACGATGCACCAGACCCCGGCCCAGGCACCACCGCCGAGCCCGATGCGGTCCAGCAGGACGAAGGTGAGGGTGGCGCCCGGCGGGTGTCCGGCGACATGGGTGGGCCAGTTGCCCGGCGGTCCGATCAGGATGTGGCCGTTGAAGCTGTGCAGCGCGGCGCCGATGTCGTCGAAGCGGCCGATGACTCTCAGGTACTCGTGCTTGGTGGTGAGACGTTCGGCGATGCCACGTCCCCAGCCGTCGATCAGCGCGAGCGAGAAGACCCAGGCGAGCGAGGCGGCGTAGCAGCTGAGGAGCAGAGTTCGCCAGCGCAGCCGGACGGCGAGGGCGGGGCCGTACGCGACGACGGCTGCGGCGACGGCGGGTGCGGCCGCTGTGCCGGGGCCGGCATGCGGGTACCAGGACGCCAGCAGCGGTGGCCAGTGGACGTAGAGGGTGTGGTCGGCGTTCTCGATGGCCCGGCCGACGAGCGCGGCGACGGTGACCAGTACGACGCCCGCGCCGGCGGCTGCCAGGTCGCGGCGGTGACCGGAGCGTTGTGCGGGCATCGGCTCGGTGATGTGCTCGGTGCGGTCCTCGGTCTTCACGCAGGGCACCGTACGCACGGCGGGGCGGCGGGGACGGGTACCGGCGGGGCGCGTCACCGAACCGTCAGATTCCGGACCGCTGCGATGGGCTGGTGGGCAGGACGGGCCGGGTGCCGGACCCGTACGTTCCTAGGGGTGACGTCATCGTTTCGTCAGGAGTCGCACCCGTCCCGCCCCGGCGCCCCGGGCATAGCGTCGGGGCATGGGCGACCGCCGTCGGAACAGTCCGACACCTCCCGCTTCCCTTTTCCGGCTCTCCTCCGGCCGTGCCGCGACGGTCCTCGAACGGCTCCCCTCGGCGCCCGGGTTCTGGCGCAGTCCCGTGCGGGGGGTCCGGTTCACCGCGGTGCTCGGCCTCGTCCTGCTCGTCGGGATCACGCTGCTCTTCGTGACGGGCCTGTTGTCGTACGCCGCCTACAATCCCGGTCTGAATCCGGTCAACGACAAGACGCCGGACAAGGGGCTGCTGGGTTTCTACCTCTTCGCCTGGCCGACCGGGCCGCATTGGCTGTACCGGCTGACGCAGGGGCTCCACGTCACCGTGGGGATCGTGCTCGTCCCGGTCCTGCTGGCGAAGCTCTGGTCGGTGGTTCCCAGACTCTTCGCGCTGCCGCCGGCCCGCTCACTCGGACACGCACTGGAGCGGATCTCCCTGCTGCTGCTGGTGGGCGGGGCGCTCTTCGAGTTCCTCACCGGGCTGCTCAACATCCAGCTGGAGTATCTGTTTCCGGGCTCCTTCTACCCGTTGCACTTCTACGGGGCGTGGGTGTTCTTCGCCGCGTTCCTCGCCCATGCGGGGCTGAGGGTGCCGCAGGCCGTTCGGGCACTGCGGTCGGGCGGACTGAGCGGGACGGTTCAGGGTGACCGGCTGGAGTCTCCCGCCCCCGCCGCGCCGACGCTGTCCCGGCGCGGCGCGCTGACCATGGTGGGTGCGGGCTCACTGGTCCTGCTGGTCACGTCGGCCGGGCGGAGCTTCGACGGACCGCTGAGGCGTCTCGCAGTGCTCACCCCGCACGGCGCCGCCGAGCCGGGCTCCGGACCCAACGGCTTCCAGATCAACAAGACGGCCGCCGCGGTCGGTGTCACCACGACCGATACGGGGGAGGGCTGGTGGCTCACCGTCAGCGGGCCGGCCGGGGACCTCCGGTTCACCCGGGAGCAGCTGCTGGCCATGGACCAGCACAGCGCGGCGCTTCCGATCGCGTGTGTGGAGGGCTGGTCCACCTCGGACCAGTGGTGGCGCGGCGTACGACTGAGGGATCTGGCGGCGCTCGCCGGATACCCGGACCGGCCACCGGGGGTGCTGGTGGAATCGGTTCAGCGCAGCGGGCCGTTCCGCCGGGCGGCGCTCCGCGACAACCAGGTGCGCGACCCGCGTTCGCTGTTGGCGATGCAGGTCAACGGCGAGGATTTGTCACCCGATCACGGATACCCGGCACGGATCATCGTCCCGGCCGCACCCGGCGTGCTCAACACCAAATGGGTGGCCCGGCTGACCTTTGGAGAACTGTGAACAGAGCGGCCCCCCGCAACCTCTTGCGGCGTTGGTACGGGGAGGGACCACTGCACCTCGTCCTGATGGCCGCTTCCTTCGCTCTGGCCGGATATGCGGGTGTGCGGCTGCTGGCGGGGGACACGCTCGGCGTGATCGTGTGGTTCGTCGGCGCGGCCCTTGTGCACGACTTGGTGCTGGTTCCTTTCTACGCGTCGGCGGACCTGCTGCTGCGCCGGTCTCTCCGCCCGCGTTCCGGCTGGGTGAACTTCGTCCGGGTGCCGGCTTTCCTCTCCGGACTGCTGCTGCTCGTGTGGTTCCCGCTGATCACCCGGCAGACGGAGCACTACGAGCCGGCAAGCGGGCTGTCCCCCGATGTGTTCCTGGGGAACTGGCTGCTGATCACGGCCGCGCTGTTCTTGGTGTCGGGGCTCTGGCTGGTGGTCCGGACGGTCCGGCTGCGTCGCAGGGAGACGAAGAAGCGGCCGTCCGCCTCCCACTGATCGACGGAGTGCAGCCCGTGGGGGCGGGCGTATCTCAGCAGCGCAGGTGTGCCGAGCCGGGCCCACGGGAATGGGGCGGTCTGTGCCGGTCCGGAGCCGGAAGCGCGTCCGTCGTCCAGCTGTACCCGGACCCGTTCGTCGATGTCCTGCGGCGCGGTCTCGGCGATGAGGAGTCCGCCCGGGGCGAGCAGGTCCGCCGTGCGGTGCAGAAGGTGACGCGGATCGCCTCCGATGCCGATATTGCCGTCGACGAGCAGAACGGTGCCCCAACGCCCCTCGCCCGGCAGCGGTTCGAAGACGGACCGGTGCAGGGCGGAACCTCCGAGCCGCAGGGTACGGTCGACCGCGGCCTCGCTGACGTCGATGCCGAGTGCGCGGTGACCGTGGGCCGCCAGCGCGGCGACCAGCCGCCCGGGCCCGCACCCGATGTCCAGGACGGGGCCCTCGCAGCGGCACAGCGCCGACAGGTCCGCGGCGTCCGCGCCGGCGCACCAGCGTTCGACGTCCAGCGGCAGCAGCCAGCCGTCCGTACGGCGAAGGAAGAGCGGCCCGTGTCCGTTGCGCAGGGCGTTGGCGTACGGGTCGGTGCTCCATGAGGTGACGTCCGGGTGCGGCGGGCTCATCACACCGCGGTCCGGACCTGTGCGGCTCATCGGACCGCCGCCTCGGTCAGCCGGGCGAGCTCGGCGGCGAACCGCCCGTGCGGCGCGAGGGCGGCGACGTACACGGTGTCGGCCGCCGTGTCCACGTCCCGCAGCCGGGGAAGATCGCGAACGGTCAGTCCGGCATCGACCAGCCGGCGCCGTTGCACGGCACCGGTCTCGGGCACGGACATCGGTACACCGCGCAGGAGTTCGGGATCGGGTTCGGCCAGGCCCAGTGCCCAGAATCCGCCGTCCTCGGCGGGGCCGAACCAGGCGTCGCAGCCGTCCCAGGCGCTGGGGGAGAGCGCGGGGGCCAGATCGGCCGCTGTGACCTGTGGGGTGTCCATTCCGATCAGGAGCGTCGGCCCCGTGCAGGCGCCGAACGCGGCGGCGAGCCGTTCGTCGAGACCTCCCGCGCTCTGCGCCACCACCTCGATGCCGGGCGGCAGCCATGGTCCCGGCGCGCCGTCCAGGACGACCGCGCGCCGCGCGGCGGGCAGCGCGCTGACGGTGCGCAGGGTGTCGCCGAGCGCCGCCTCGGCGAGTCGCGCGGCCTCGCCGGGGGAGAAGGGCGGAGTGAGCCGGGTCTTGACCCGGCCGGGCAGCGGCTCCTTGGCGATGACCAGCAGGGTCGTCGCCCCGGCCGGGGCCGGGCGGGCAGCGCCGGGCTCAGGTGAGCTCATCGAGAGGCCCCCGCCCGGACCGGTGGCTCACTCAGCACGGCGCGCATATCGCGCACCGCGTGCCAGGTGCCCAGCCATGTGCCGGTGACCTTCGACTTTCCCGTCCGCGCAAGGTACGGGACGTCCGTCTCGGTGACCCGCAATCCCGCGTCGGCCGCGCGCACCACCATCTGCAGCGGGTACCCGCTGCGCCGGTCGGTGAGATCGAGCGCCAGCAGATCAGCCCGGCGTGCGGCCCGCATCGGCCCGAGGTCGTGCAGCCGCAGCCCCGTGCGGCGGCGCAGCATGCGGGCCAGCGCCGCATTGCCCGCCCGCGCGTGCAGTGGCCAGGCGCCGCGCTCCTCGGGGCGGCGGCGGCCGAGCAGCAGGTCGCTCTCACCGTCGGCGACGCGGCGGACGAAGCCGGGCAGCAGCCCGGGATCCAGCGAGCCGTCGCAGTCGCAGAAGCAGACGAACTCCGCCTCGGAGGCGAGAAGCCCGGCCTGACAGGCTGCGCCGAAGCCGCGCCGCGGTTCGTGCACCACGGTCGCGCCGAGAGAGCGGGCCAGTTCCGCCGAGCCGTCGGTGGAGCCGTTGTCCACGACGATCGCCCGCCAGCCACGAGGGACCGAGGCCAGCACCTTGGGCAGTGCGGCGGCCTCGTCCAGACAGGGCAGGACGATGTCGGCACGGGGGCCGGAAGTATCGGAGGGAAGGATCACCCGGATTACCCTACGGAGCGAAAACCGACAATTCGGGTTCCGGATTCTTACGAAATATGGACGTCGTCAGGCGGCGGCACATGGGCGTCCCCGGTTCACCGCTGCGGGTGCCAAGGTGGTGACATGCAGACGACTCCGGACACACCGCCGCCCGTCCCCGCCGGCGGGGCGCCTCCGGCCCTCCCCGGACAGCCGGCCCGTCCGGCACTCGGGCGCGGTCACCCGGGGCCCGGAGTCCCCCTGCCCGGGGCGTCTCCGGCAGAGGAGAGGCCGTTGCCGGCGCCCGGTACGAACCCCGGCGCCCCCGCCCGCGGCCACGTACTCGTCGTGGACGACGACCCCACCGTCGCGGAGGTGGTCACCGGATACCTGACCAGTGCCGGATACGACGTGGCTCGAGCAGCGAACGGCCCGGCCGCGCTCGAGCAGTACGCCGCCCGTCGCCCGGACCTGGCCGTCCTGGACCTGATGCTGCCTGGGATGGACGGATTCGAGGTCTGCCGCCGCATGCGGGCACACGGACCGGTGCCGGTCATCATGCTGACCGCGCGCGGCGACGAGGACGACCGCATCCTCGGTCTGGAGACGGGGGCGGACGACTATGTGACCAAGCCGTTCAGCCCCCGCGAACTCGTCCTGCGCGTCGACTCCGTGCTGCGCCGCGCCAGGGCGGCCGCAACACCCTCAGGCCGCTGGGCACTGCTGGAAGGCGCGGGTCTCGTCCTCGACCCCGCGGCCAGACGCGCGACGTGGGAGGGCCGAGCGCTGACCCTCACCCTGCGGGAGTTCGATCTGCTCGCATTCCTCCTGCGCCACCCGGGCCGGGTGTTCACCCGGGAGGAGCTGATGCGCGGGGTCTGGGGCTGGGACTTCGGGGACCTGTCGACAGTGACCGTCCACGTCCGCCGTCTGCGCGGGAAGGTCGAGGCCGATCCGGCCCGCCCGGAGCTGATCCGTACGGTCTGGGGCGTCGGCTACCGCCTGGACCTTCCCCCGGATCCGGCCGCTGACACCACCGCCTCCATCGATTCCGGCTCCGGAACGCCGTCATGACCGACATCCTCCTCATCGCGCTCTTCGCCTTCCTGGGCGCCGCTGCGGCCGGACTGCTCGGCGCACTCGTGCTGCGGCTCTCCCGGCATCGTTCGCTCGTCGTCTCGCTGACCGTCGTGGCCGCCGTGGCCGTCACCGCGATGCTCGCCGGGACACTGGCCGTCGCCTGGGCGATGTTCCTGTCGCCGCACGACCTGACGGTGGTCACGACCGTCGTCGCCATGGCCGCCGTCGTCTCGCTCGTCACCGCGATGCTGCTCGGCCGCTGGGTGGCAGCGAGGAGCCGCGATCTGACCCTCGCCGCCCGCTCCTTCGGCGACGGCGGCACCTTCGCGGCCCCCGAGGCTCCGGCCACCGCCGAACTCGCCGCTCTCACCCGCGAACTGGCCTCCACCAGTGCCAAGCTCGACAGTTCACGCGAGCGGGAGCGCGCCCTGGAGACCTCGCGGCGTGAGCTCGTTGCCTGGATCTCGCACGACCTGCGCACCCCGCTCGCCGGTCTGCGCGCCATGTCCGAGGCGCTGGAGGACGGCATGGCCGTGGACTCGCCGCGCTATCTGCGGCAGATACGCACCGAGGTGGAGCGGATGAACGACATGGTCGGCGACCTCTTCGAGCTCTCCCGCATCCACGCCGGCTCGCTCACCCTGAGCCCCACCCGGATCTCCGTCTACGACCTGGTGGGCGACGCGCTCGCCGGTGCGGACCCGCTGGCCCACGAGCACGGCGTGCGGCTGGTCGGCGACCGGATCGAGGCGGTGCCCGTCGAGGTCGACGGCAAGGAGATGGGCCGGGTCCTGGACAACCTCCTGATCAACGCGATCCGCCGAACCCCCGCCGACGGCACCGTCGCCGTGGCCGCGCACCGCGCGGGCGGCGGGGTGGTTCTCTCGGTGACCGACGGCTGCGGCGGCATCCCGGAGGAGGACCTGCCCAGGGTCTTCGACACCGGCTGGCGCGGCACCCATGCCCGTACGCCGCCAGCCGGCGCGGGACTCGGACTCGCTATCGTGCGAGGGATCGTCGAGGCACACGCCGGCCGGGCGGAGGTCCGCAACGTCACCGGCGGCTGCTGCTTCGAGGTGACCCTGCCGCTGGCGTGAGCTCAGGAGGACAGACCCGCGGCCGCCTCCCGCAGCGGCGCCGACGCGAATTGCGCCATCCCCTCGGCGAAACCCACTTCCGGCTTCCAGCCCAGTTCGTCCCGCAGCCGTTGCGAGTCCGCTGTGACATGGCGTACGTCTCCGAGCCGGTACTCACCGGTGATCACCGGCGCCGGGCCCCCGTGGGCCGAGGCCAGGGCTGCGGCCATCTGGCCGATGGTGTGCGGCTGTCCGCTGCCGGTGTTGTACGCGGCGAAGCTGCCCGGCCCGCGTCCCGCGACCGCCTCCAGCGCCACCGCGTTCGCGGCGGCCACGTCCCGCACATGGATGAAGTCCCGCCGCTGGCCGCCGTCCTCGAAAACGCGGGGCGACTCCCCCCGGGCCAGGGCCGAACGGAAGAAGGAGGCGACACCGGCGTACGGGGTGTCGCGCGGCATCCCCGGTCCGTACACGTTGTGGTAGCGCAGCGACATCGTGCGTCCGCCCGTCGCGCGCGCCCAGGCCGCGGCGAGGTGTTCCTGGGCGAGCTTGGTCGCCGCGTACACGTTGCGCGGGTCGGCGGGAGCGTCTTCCGTGACCAGCCCGGACTCCAACTCGGCACCGCAGTCCGGACAGCGCGGTTCGTACCGGCCCGCTGCCAGGTCGGCCTCCGCCCGTGGGCCCGGCCGGACCCCGCCATGACGGGGACAGGAGTAGCGGCCCTCCCCGTAGACCACCATCGATCCGGCGAGCACCAGACTCCGGACCCCCGCCGCGGCCATCGCGGCAAGCAGCACGGCCGTTCCCAGGTCGTTGCATCCCACATACTCCGGGGCGTCAGCGAAGTCCTTCCCCAGGCCGACCATCGCCGCCTGGTGGCACACCACGTCGATGCCCAGCAGCGCACGGTCCACGGCCTCGCGGTCACGTACGTCCGCCACGATCAGCCCGCCGTCACGGCCGTCGCCGCTGGACGGGGACGCGGTGCCGCCGTGCGCCGAAGGGAGCAGAACGTCCAGCACCACCGCCTCGTGCCCGGCCGACACGAGGGTCCGCACGATCTCCGAACCGATGAACCCGGCGCCGCCGGTGACCAGTACACGCATACGCCCACGTTAGGCCGTCCGGAGCCGAGCCGTCCGCTTCTGAGCCGGCACGTCACGAGACCGTAAGCGATTTACCTGGACGCGGTGTAGGCCGCGGTGGCCTTCGACGGTATGCCGTCGAGCAGAGGGAGGGTCCGTTCTCTTGTCTGAGGGTGTGGGTGCAGATGCCTCCGGCTCCTCGATCAGCAACAGCGGCGCGATCAGCCTGGACTGCCGTACGGCGCGACGAGCGACTCACGTACGGTCGTCGTGACAATCACTCACCCCTACATCCCAACATCCCAAGGAAGCTCCGCTGTGAAGGTCCTGCTCTGGCTGCTGCTCCTGGCCGCCTTCCTGTTCAACCTCATCTCCTATTTTCTCTGGGACGGCTCATTCCAGGCCCTGATGAGCGTCGGCTCCGGCCTGATGTGCCTGGCCGCAGCCGGAGGGCTCTGGCTCCTCCGCAGCCGACGCGCGGAGCCCTGCTCCTCGGTTGCATCTTGAGATGACCCCGTGTGGTGGATCATGGTCGGGTGATACGTCGCCACGGACTGTCGGATGCAGAGTGGGAGTTCGTCCGGCCGTTGCTGCCCGAGTCATTGCGTGGCCGCAAGCGGTTGGATGACCGGAGGGTCCTCAACGGGATCGTGTGGAAGTTCCGTGCCGGGGTGGCCTGGCGAGATGTGCCCGAGCGGTATGGCTCGTCGGCCACGCTGCACACCCGTTTCCGCCGGTGGGCCAAGGACGGCACCTTCGAGCAGATGCTTCAGGCTGCGCAGGCCCAGGCGGACGCGGCAGGAGACATCGACTGGCTGGTGTCGGTCGACTCCACCATCGTGCGGGCCCACCAGCATGCCGCCGGAGCCCGAAAACGGGGCGACGGGCACGGGGACGTTCCCGGGGCGGCCTGACCAGCAAAATTCATCTGGCCTGCGACGCTTTCGGCCGCCCGCTCGCCCTTGTGGTCACGGGCGGCAACACCGACGACTGCGCCCAGTTCACCACACTCATGGCGGAGACACGGGCGCCCCGGATCGGCCGGCGCCCCCGGGTGCGGCCCGGGCCGATCCGGGGGCGCCGGCCCACGTCACCGGCGACAAGGGCTACAACTCGAAGGCGATCCGTACCTGGCTTCGTCGGCGGGGCATCGCTCACACGATCCCCGAGCGGGCCGACCAGATCCGCAACCGCCTCCGGCGTGGCAAACGCTGCGGTCGGCCTCCGGCCTTCGACCAGCAGATCTACAAACGGCGCAACGTGGTGGAACGATGCTTCAACCGCCTTGAGCAATGGCGCGGCATCGCCAGTCGTTACGACAAGACCGCCGTGTCCTACCAGGCAGCCGTCACTCTCACATCCCTGCTGATGTGGGCGTGAGATTTGAGGACAACTCCTGGCCCCAATTCCCAGAGTGGTCCCAGATGCATCCCGGACGCCCCAGCGCTGTGCTCTGTGGCCTGCCGCAGGGCCACAAGCCCCACATGGGGCGTCCGCGACTGGCTGTGGTGCTTTGTTTCCGGGCGCACCAATGAAGCTGCTCGCTTCGGCGACTGTCTTCCGGGGTTCGGCGAGACGCCTCAACCTGCGGACTGACCGGAAATTTGAGCACTCGCGTACACCCGGCTCGCAAACTCGGCGATCTGTTCGTCGCTCAGATTCTTCGCAAGATTGGCCTCCGTGATCATGCCGACCAGACGGTGGCCGCTCTGGACGTCGATCACCGGCAACCGCTTGATCTGGTGTTCCTCCATGGTCGTCAGGACTTCGGTGGCGTCCGCTTCTGCATCGATCCAGTGCACCTTGGCATTGAGCGATCCGGCCTGCACAGTCGCCGGGTCGACGCCCTCGGCGCAGCACTTGACGACGATGTCACGGTCGGTGATCAAGCCTGTGAGCTTGTTGTTGTCGCCGCAGATGGGCAGGCAACCGACGCCCAGATCGCGCATCATCTTCGATACCTCGAAC
Organism: Streptomyces sp. NPDC048473; assembly: GCF_043200155.1. Classification (NCBI taxonomy): domain Bacteria; kingdom Bacillati; phylum Actinomycetota; class Actinomycetes; order Kitasatosporales; family Streptomycetaceae; genus Streptomyces; species Streptomyces sp. NPDC048473. Next base: position 63,038 of record NZ_JBICXE010000027.1, on the reverse strand, counting down.
AGCGACTGGTGCGCACCGACGCACTGCACGTTACCGGACATGATGTCTCGTGCTCGCAGCTTCTCAGCCATGATTTCCTCCCGTTCTCGACAGCGTTGTGTCCTCCGCCATCGATCACAACACGAATGGCTCAACACCGCTCCCCGGAAGCGTCAGCAGGACAGGTGACTCAGGCCGGCCGCGATCGCGCACGGATCCAGGCGCTACTAGGACCCGGCGAGCGGCCGCCGCACGGTCGTGGCCACCGAACAGCACGCAGACGCGGCGAAACCCCGTGCGGGCGGCGGCCTGGTGGTCAACCTCGGGGACGGCATCGGCCTGCACACCGCGGACGGGGCGTACTCCTGGCTCGTGCACGACCCGGTAGCCGGCCGCCGCGGCCGTCGCCCCAGATGGAGCCCTGTGGGCGGGCACCATGCGCTATGACGAGCAGCCGGGCGGCGGCACCCTGTCCCGTATCGCGCCCGACGGCAGCGTCGGCAGCGCCCGCTTGCGGGGCCGCATGTGGCATCCGGCGGCCGAGCGCCTCGGAACGGGGGACACACCTGATGAGATGCTCTTCGCCGCCGATCGTCCACGTACTGGTCAGCGATACGCGTGGCGGGCGCTGCAGCCGTGCGCCGGGATGTCGAAGCCGAACGCCCACCACCGGTTGGTGACCGCATTTCGCCCGCAGGCTGCCCGAGGTCGTGCGGTCAGGCGCTGACAGTGGCTGCGGCGTCGCGCACCAGGGGATCCGGGTCGTCCAGGCGCAGGCGCGTCAGCTCTGCGGCGTAGCGTCCGCGCTGCTCCGCGTCCAGCGGTGCGTCCGACAGTGCGACGAGCGCGTGGCGCCGGACGACGGGCAGAGCCGAGGCCAGTCCGGCGAGCGCGGTCTCGACCTCGTCCGGGCCGATCGCGCAGAAGCCTCTTCCCGGGGAGAGCTGTCGGAGGACGGCGTCATGCCAACCCTGGTGCGTCGTCAGAGCGTTCTCGAGTGGGGTGTAGTCGAGGAGGCCGTGGGCGCCGTGGTCGCGGAATGATGTGTAAGGGGCGGTCAGGCCCCGAACCGCCACCTCCGGGGGAACGCTGTCGAGTCGCGTGGCCACCAGGTCCATCCGGCCGAGGCGAGCGAGCGCTGCCGCGGCCCAGGCCCGGTCGGGCTCGCTCAGGCGCTTGCTCGTCATGGTTCGTTCCAGCGCATCGAACACCTCGGTCGAGGCGACACCGATGTCGGCCAGGAGTTTCGCCCAGCGCCACCTCTCACGCGAACGGCCCAGACGCTCCAGCGCGGCGGGGACAGCGACTGTACCGAGCGTGCGGAGCCACTCCACGGCCCGCTCGGACGGCAATGGCGAAGAGGGCGACTCGACGATGGCGACGAGCTCGCTCACCTGCCGCTCCGGCGGCAGCGCGACCAGTCGGTCCGCCTCGCGTTGCTCGGCGTCCAACGCGGGGAAGTGCTCACGGATCTGAGCCCGGGTCAGGCTCAACGGGACGAGCTCCCACGCCTCGTCCATCGCGACGACAACGAAATCCCGGTCCACGACTCCGTCGGCCACCAGCTGCTTCCGCGCTGCCTTGCAAGCTTTGGCGGCAGTACGCAGGTAGCGCTGGCGGATCGCATCCCAGCGCCGTCCGTCGTCGGCCGTCGCTGCTGCCTCCAGCCGGCCGGCCCACTCGTCCTCGGTCTTGCCCGGGTCGAGCTGCCACGGCCAGTCGGCAGGGCTCCAGCGCAACGCCGCTGCATCGAGCGTGTCGGTGGCGACCATCGCGAGCCTCTCCTCACTCGCCACGCCGACGAGCGTCCAGGCTATGGTGCCGCCGGATTCCGCGTAGAACTCATGGACGGCCGCGCCGTAGATGCGGTCGTCGGGATGCTCCGCACGAATGCGGTGGACGAAGCCAACGATCTGTTCCCTCATCGCCGCTTCGAGCCCAGCCCAGTCGAATCGCATCCGGGGACCTTATCAAGGGCGGCGAAGGCATGGACCGGCATGTGAGTGCCACCCTCGGCGAAGGTGATCGCGTCCCGTGCCACCGAGCCCTGATCATATTTCGATGGACATCGAGTGGAGAACAAATAGGTGTCTTACGGTAGTTGCACCGCAGTCATCATGAAGGAGTGCATACATGTCGATTTCACTCGGTCTCGGTCTCCCGCAGATGAAGCAGTACGACATCGGCCGTGATGTGGCCACCGTGGCACGTGCGGCGGAGGAGACCGGATACGCCAGCCTGTGGGTTTTCGAGCGTGTCCTGTTTCCTGAGCCCGCCACCCAGGGGCTGTACGGCGTTCCGGGGCTGCCGTGGCCCGACCAGTACCGCAGTGTCGCCGACCCACTGGTCACGCTCGCGCTGGCCGCCGCAGCGACCGGCCGGGCCCGGCTCGGCACCAGTGTCCTGGTCGCACCGTTGCACGTGCCGTTCCAGCTGGCCCGTTCGCTCGCCTCCCTGGATGTCGCGAGCGGTGGGCGGGTGATCGCGGGCCTCGGCACGGGATGGTCTCTGGATGAGTATGCAGCCGCCTCCGTCGCGCCTTTCGAGAGGCGTGGCGCGGTCCTGGACGAGCTGCTGGACGTGTGCGCGGCCGTCTGGGGTCCGGACCCTGTCTCGTACGAGGGTGAGCTGACCACCATCGCCCCGTCCGAGGTCGGCCCCAAGCCGGTGCGCCCCATCCCGGTCTTCCTGCCCGCGAACAGCCCGCGCGCCACCCGCCGTCTGGTGGACCGGGCGGACGGCTGGATCCCCGTGGCCATGGGCGCCGCTCGGCTGGCCGAGCAGTGGCAGCGGGTACAGGACGTGGCTGCCGAGCGCGGTCGGGAGCGTCCGATCGACGTCTGCGCCCGTGCCAATGCGCGGTACAGCGCCAAGCCGTTCGAGGGTGCGGGCCGACAGCCCTTCCACGGGAGCGTGGCGCAGATCGTCGAGGACCTGGTGGCACACGCCGGAACGGGCGTACCGGAGATCATGCTGGATCTCCAGGGCACGACGCGAGACGCCGCGGAGCTGATCGATGTGGCGGCCGAGGTGTACGAGGCGGCGCGAGCCGCGGGCGTCTGACGATGGTGTGATGGTGTCCTGACCCGCTGCCCGGCGAGGACGGACTGCGGAGGCCGTCGTGCGGCCGCCCTGTTCATGTGTTCCGGTCGTGCGCCGGCGTCGGTCGATGGGGTGCCGGGACGAACGCGACCGCTGCCGGTCTTCGTACGCCACAACCTGCTGCGCTGGTTCCGGCGCCGTACGCCCGCCCCCTCGCCGACTCCTTCGCCACCTTCACCGAGCCCGGCATCGGCCGGGCGGCAGTCGAAACTGCTGGAACGGGCGGGGTGGCAGGTGCAGCTGGAGAGCGGCGGCTGCTGCGGCAGATCCAGCCTCTCCAAGGGCCTGGTCGACGACGCGAAGAACAAAGCACGCCAACTCGCCCATGCCCTGCACGGATCGACTCGCACAGCCGCCGCCTGCGTCAGCTCTCGGTATCCTCCGTGCGGCGCTCACCCTCCGCCTGGGACGGCTGGGTGCGCGTCGTGGCGGGGTGCCGCTCCTCGGCCGGATTCATGTCCTCTTCCAGCCTCTCGCCCTCTGCTTGCGACGGCGTCGGGTACTCGTAGTTCTCGCTCATGGCCGCCTCCCCGGTCGGAACGTGTGCATACAAAACGAGCGTAACGCGTCGTCCGGCCGGCGGCCCGGGCTGCGCCCATTGCCCAGCGCAGCCGGCCGTGAGTTCTCCGCCGACGGACGTGGCGGGGGAGGGGGCAGACTCGGCGTAGGGCGCTGGAGTGCTGGTGACAGACCTGTTCCACCTCGGACGTCCGGTCGGTCAGCACGGCCACGACGCGTCGGCGGAGCCCCGCGCTCAGCCCCTCCCCGGCAGGTCGGCGAGGGGCTCACCGGGCCCGGCCCGCCCCGGCCGACTCGTCAGCTGCCCGGGGGCGGTGCACTGTGGAAGACGTGGGCCTCAGTGAACGTTTTGCCCGTCTGCGGGAGTCATGGCGGCCGAGCCATGCCCTGCTGACGATTCCCGTTGCGCTCATCATCGTGATCACAGCCGCGGACATCGTCATGCCGGAGGACGTCCATCTGGGACCTCTGCTGGTCATCGCGCCCGCGATCACTGCCTCATTCGCCGGCCCTCTGCTGACCGGAGCGATCGGGGTCCTGGCCGTGGCGGCCCAGGCATACATCGGCCTGCACTTCGGCGTGCTGTCCTCCCGGAACGTGATGGTGCAGATCATCGCCCTCGCTGTGCTCTCGGCCATGATCGTGTTCTTCTGCGTGGTACGCGAGCGGCACAGACGGGAGCTCGCCCAAGTGCGGTCGGTGTCCGAAGCCGCACAGCACGTCCTGCTGTGGCCACTTCCGGACCGTATCGGCCCGCTACGGATCGCCTGCCTGTATCTGGCTGCCGAGGACGAGGCCCAGATCGGCGGTGACCTCTACGCAACCACCCGCATCGAAGGCGGAACCCGGGTGATGATCGGTGACGTGAGAGGCAAGGGCCTGGCCGCCATCGGAGAAGCCGCCCTCCTGCTCGGCGCCTTCCGCGAGGCCGCCCACCAGCACACCGGCCTGCCCGCACTGGCCGAGGCCCTCGAACAGAGCGTTTCGCGCTACCAGGCCGATTTCGAGCCGGAGGACGAGGCAGGGGAACGCTTCGCCACCGCCCTGCTGCTGGAGATCCCCGACGAGGGCCACATCAGCCGAATGACCAGTTGCGGACACCCCGCACCCCTGCTGCTGAGCCCAGGACACGCCGTCACTGTCCCGAGTCTGCACCCGGCGCCCCCGCTGGGGGTCGGCGGCATGGGACCGACGGGCTACGCCCTCGACGTGTTCACCTTCGAGGACGGAGACACCCTCCTCCTCTACACCGACGGCGTCATCGAAGCACGCGACCGGGACGGAGACTTCTACCCGTTCGTGGAACGGGCCGCCCGGTGGACCGAGAGCTCCCCGGAGGCACTACTGCACCACCTGCGAGGCGACCTCCTCGCCCACGCCGGCGGACATCTGGGCGACGACGCAGCTTTCATCGCGATCCACCGCAGACCCATCCCTCATACGGGACGCCACCACGGAAACCACCCATCCTGACGGCTTCCGCCGGGGGCGTTGCCGTTGCTGTTCACATTGCTCGGGCCAGAGCCGCTGCCTCGCCTCTCGATTCCACGTTCAGCTTGGTCAGGATGTTCGCCACGTGGAACTTCACCGTCGACTCGCTGATGTGCAATTGCTGCGCGATGGCCCGGTTGCGCTGTCCCTGCGCGAGATGCCCCAGCACCTCCAACTCGCGTGCGCCCAGCGCGGCGAGGGGGTCCGTGGCCGGTGCGGCCGGCGTCGCGAGCGGGATGGCGGCCGTGACCGTCGTACCCCAGCCGAGCAGAAGGCGATGTCGTCCGGAGCCGGGGCAGGCGAGCCGTTGTTCTCCCTTACCAGCACCAGGAGCGCGCCCTTGGACGTCGCCTCGCCGGCCACGGCCAATACGGGACACTCGGCCCCGCCGAGGACGGGCCGACCAGCGGGTGGCCGGGCGCCACCGTCGCGACCAGCCGGTCCATCTCCGCTGCGCTCATCCGCCCCGGCACCTCAGGATCACCCGTCGTCTTGAACGGCGAATGCGCGCAATGGGTGGACAACTCGGCGGCGGCCAGGTGCGGGACGGTGTCGCCCAGGGTCCGGGAGAGCCGTGGCAGCAGCAGGTCCGGAGGGGAGGCAAGCAACTCTGCCGCGGCATTCAGCGCGGCCACGGCGTTCAGGGTGTCGAGGGTCCGTGGCGTGGTCTTCGGCCCGGTTCCGATCAGCTCCATGGCAGCCAGCGTACGACCGGCCTTCACCCGGGCGGCTCGCCTTTCGGGCAGGTGGAACCGCCCGAAAGGCGAGCCGGGTCCGCGGCCGCAAGGATCGACGCTGGATCACGTCGCCGACCACGGCACACGGCATACGACATGCGGCCGCTGAACGCGGAGCCACTGAATGCGGAGCCGCTGAACACAAGGCCACTGAACACACAGCTCATCGACCAGGGAGACAGAGATGGAAGCGATCGTTTTCGAGGAATTCGGCGGACCCGGTGTTCTGCACCTCGCGCAGAGCGCCGACCCGCACCCCGGCCCTGGACAGGTCCGGGTGAAGGTGAGGGCGGCGGGGGTCAACCCGGTGGACTACAAGATCCGTAAGGGCTGGATGGAGCAGGTGTTCCCCACCGCCCTCCCCGCGACGCCGGGCAGCGAATTCGCCGGGGTCGTCGACGAGGTGGGCGACGAGGTCACCGAATTCGCGGTCGGTGACGAGGTCCTCGGCTGGAGCGCCACCGGCGCCTACGCCACCCACGCGCTGGCCGACGCCGACGCCATCGCCCCCAAGCCCACCGAGCTGAGCTGGGAGAACGCGGCCGCCCTGCCCGTCGTGACCGAGACCGCGGCGCGAGTGCTCGACGAACTCGGGGTGGGCGACGGCGACACCCTGCTGCTGCACGGCGCGGCCGGAGGCGTCGGCTCGGCCGGGGTTCAGCTGGCGCTGGCCCGCGGCGCGACGGTGATCGGTACGGCCTCGCCGGCCAACCACACCTATCTGCGCGAACTGGGTGCGATTCCGGTGGCGTACGGGGAAGGCCTGGTCGACCGGGTACGAGAGGCCGCCCCGCAGGGCGTGGACGCGGTTTTCGACGCGGCGGGCCGGGGCGCGCTGCCCGACTCCATCGAGCTGCGCGGCGGCACAACCGACCGGATCGTCACCATCGCCGACATGGACGCGGCGAAGTACGGGGTGACGTTCTCGGCCGGCGGCACCGAGCGGAGCAACGCGCGACTCGCGGAGAACGCCCGGGCCGCGGCGGCGGGCCGGCTGAGGGTGCCGGTCGCGCGGACCTTCGCTCTCGGCGATGCGGTGAAGGCGCATGAACTGAGCGAGGGAGGGCACGTACGCGGGAAGCTGGTACTGCTGCCCTGACCGGCCGGGCAGGCCGGCGGTGCGATGTCCCCTGTGCCGACGGCCAGTTGGGCAGAATGCCGCCCCTGCAACGGCCGGTGCGTGACCGGCTCCGCGCCCCGTGGACGTACCCGCCGCTGAACCGATGGGTGCCGCTGAGCATCCAACATCTGCTTGCCCGTCACGGCGTCCGGTCCGCGGCTGAAAACAACATGCGTGCCACTTTCGGTGCTGTCAGGCTGCGCCGGTGAACCGTGAACAGATCTCCAGGCTTGCCCATGCCGACCACCCGATCAAGTCCCCGTTCGACGACGAATCGGTGCGACAACTGCTGGAACGTGGCGTCCCACATGGCGACGAGCGGGTGCTCGACCTGGGCTGCGGCAGCGGGGAATGGCTTCTGCGCGCCCTGAACACACACCCGCACCTGCTCGCCGAGGGCGTCGACAACTCCGAGGACGCGCTTCGGCAGGCCAGTGAGGCCGCGAGCCACCTCGGCGTCCGAACGCGCCTCGCACTGCACCACCAGGAGGCTGCAGACTTCCGTTCCACGCACTCGTTCGACCTGGTACTCAGCGTCGGGGCCACGCATGCCTTCGGCGGCCTGCTGTCCACCCTCGCGGCGGCGCGCAAGCACCTGGCTCCCGGCGGACGCGTCCTGATCGGTGAGGGCTTCTGGGAACGTGAACCGTCACCGGAGGCCGTCGAGATGCTCGGGGACTTCACCGGCCTGGCGACGACCTTGGACCGCGTCGTCGCCGACGGGTGGACTCCCGTCCACGGGCATATCAGCACGCGCCGTGAGCTGGACGACTACGAGTGGGCCTGCTGGGGAGCACTGGCCTCCTGGGCCCTGGACCACCCCGCCGACCCGGACAGCTCGCAGGTACGTGAGACGGCGGCGACCCGCCGCACCGAATGGCTGCGCGTCTACCGGGACATGTGGGGTTTCGTCGGTCTGGTGCTGCGTCGGACATCCGACTGACCCGGGACAAGCCCCGGTCGATCGTGCAGGCACTCCCGGGCCCCCGGGCAGGCCCTTCGGATCTCACCCGACCGGGCCAGCAAACGTGAGGGCTGCCCTCTCTCCATTGGGCTGTGGCCACGCCGGAGTTGCGTGGCCACAGGAGCCATGACTCTGTGGAGTCGTGCTCTGACAGATCTCAGCCCTCAGGAGGAGACATGCACACCGAGCAGAACGGCCGCTCGGCCGACAAGCTTTCCGTGGTGTACACGGTCCACGTCATCGAGGGCGGTGAGCAGGGGTTTCTGGACGCGTACGAGCGAATACGGAATTCCGTCGCCAGCGTCCCGGGACACATCATCGACCGGCTGGGAGAACCCATCGACGACTCCCGCCAGTGGGTGATCACCAGCGAGTGGGAGACGCCCGACCACTTCTTCGCCTGGCAACAGGGCGAGGACCATCGCGAACTGCTGGCTCCGCTGCGCGACTGGGTCGACCGGACCCAGTCGCTGCGATACCGGGTCATTCAGGAGACCGTGGGGGTGAAGTCATGACGCCCCCCACCACTGGCCCCGTCGCCGTCCTCGGGCTCGGCACGATGGGCACCGGCCTGGCTACCCGCCTTCTCGAGAAGGGCGTTCAGGTACGGGTCTGGAACCGCACCGCGGGGCGGACCGAACCGCTCGCGCAGGCCGGCGCCGTCGCCGCAGCCCATCCGGCCGATGCCGTCGAGGGCACGAGCGCGGCCATCTGCACCGTGACCGACGGCGAAGCCCTCGCCGCCGTGCTCCACGGACCGGACGGGATTCAGACCAGGGGCCCGTACCCCGGAGCCCTGGTCTGCGCCAGCACGGTCGCCCCCGAAGAGGTCGTCCGCCTCACCGGCGACATGCACTCCGTTCTGGACGTCGGCATGCTCGGCAACCGGGAGCACGCCCGCAGCGGAGAGCTGCGGCTGTTCGTCGGCGGCGAGGAACGGGTCTTCGCCGCGGGGCGCCCGCTGCTCGAACTGCTGAGCAAGGAGGTCATCCACCTCGGCGAACTCGGTTCCGGCATGCGGATGAAGCTGATCCTCAACCTGCTGATGGGCATCGAGGTGCAGGCTCTGGCCGAGGCCGTCGAACTGGCGGCGGCCACCGGACTCGACCGGCAGCTCGTCCTCGGCACGATCGCCGGCAGCGGCTTCGCCTCGCCCGTCATGGCGTTCAAGTCCAAGCGGCTGGCAGCCGGGCGCTTCGACAAGCCCGACTTCCGGCTGAGCCTGATGGCCAAGGACCTCCTGCTCGCTGCCGACCAGGCCGCGGTGGCCGGACTGCGGCTCCCTCTCGTCGCCGCAGCCGCCCAGACCCACATCCGCGCCACCGACCAGGGGCACGGCGACGAGGACTGTGTCGCGGTCGCCCACGCACTCACACCGAACCCGGGAACCCACACGTGATCATCGACATCCACGGACATCTGTCCCCACCGGAGGCCGCCCGACGCTTCCCCATGCCTCCCAGCCTGACCGACGTCGACGGAATGCTGGCCGCCCGCGCCCAGGCCGGGATCGACCTCACCATCATCGGCAGCCCGGTCGGCGCCGGCGCCATGGCGCGAGTCCCGGGCGTCGACAACTACGCCCAACCGCGAGACCGGCTCCGTGGCTTCCACGCCTGGATGTCGGGCCTGATCGCCACCTTCCCCGACCAGTTGCGCGGTTACGTGTACGCCAACCCGTTCGGCGACGACGATCATCTGGAGGGAGTCCGGGAGACGCTGGCGGATCCCGCCTTCGTCGGCCTGATCACCACCTCCAGCGTCCACGGCGAACTGGTCGGCTCCCCGCGAGCCGACTCCTTCTTCGCACTGGCCGCCGAGACGGGGGTGCCGGTCCTGGTGCACGCCCCGGCCGAACCGATCGGCACGGACCGGGTCGACGACTTCGGCTTCGTCGAGCAGATCGGCCGGTTCGGCGACGTGACCATGGGCATGGCCATGATCGCGTTCGCGGGGTGGCTGGACAAATATCCGGATCTGCGGCTGATCGGTGCCACCGGCGGCGGCGCTCTGGCGCTGCTGCCGGAACGCCTGCAGACGGCGGCGCGTCCCCGGCACTGGGGCGGGGGCAAGCCGCCGGCACCGTCCTCCACCCCGCCGGCGGCCGACCCGGGCGGCGCGCTGCAGCGCATGTATGTCGACACCAGCACGTTCAGCCCGGCGCACCTGGGCCTCAACGCAGAGGTGCTGGGGCCGGAGCGGATGCTGTTCGGCACCGACTCGCCGCCGATGTCCGTGCCCCTGGAGGAGTTCATGCACATGATCGAGAAGCTGCCGATCGACAAGGCGTCCCAGCAGCTCATCCTCGGCGGCAACGCCGAGGCCCTCTTCGACCTCAGGAGCCGTCCGTGACCACAGTGGACGATCCGGCCGCCGCAGCCGAGCGGTGCACCGCCGAGTTCCGACGGAACCCGCACCCGGTCTACGCGAGCCTCAGGGATACGGCGCCCGTCTGCCCCATGCGGCCGCCGCACGGCATCGACACGTACCTGATCACGCGGTACGAGGACGCGAGGGCGGCCCTGGCGGATCCGCGGCTGAGCAAGGACATGTACGGGGCCATGGACGCCTACCGAAGGATCTTCGGTGACTCGTCCGTATCTCTGGACGACCACATGCTCAACTCCGACCCGCCCAAGCACACCCGGCTGCGCAAGTTGGTCAGCTCCACGTTCACCCCGCGCCGCGTGGAGTCGCTGCGACCGCGGATCCAGGACGTCGTCGACACGCTGCTGGACAACTGCGCAACCCGCGAACCGGTCGACCTGCTGCCCGCGTTCGCGTTCCCGCTGCCGATCATCGTGATCTGCGAACTGCTCGGCGTACCGCCGGACGAACGGTCCGAGCTGCAACGCCTGTCCACCACGGTGGCGCAGACAGGATTCAGCAAGGAATCCAAGCTGGCCCAGCAGGAAGCGGAGGAGAACCTGTACGCGTACTTCGCGGATCTCCTCGCGCGCAAGCGCAGCCACCCCGGTGAGGACCTGCTCAGCGCGCTCACCGCGGCCGGCGACGAAAACGGCGGACTCACCGAGCAGGAGCTGATCTCGACAGCGTTTCTGCTGATGTTCGCGGGTCACAAGACAACCGCCTACCTCATCGGCAACGCCGTCCACCATCTCCTCACCCATCCTGCGCAGCTCCGCGCCGTGCAGGAGAACCCGGAGCTGATGGGACACGCGGTGGAGGAGCTGCTGCGCTACGACGGCTCGGTGGAGAGCGCGACGTTCCGCTTCGCGACCGAGGACGTACTGATCGCCGGGACGCTGATTCCGAAGGGATCCCTCGTCCAGATCGCGCTCAGTTCGGCCAACCGCGACCCGCTGAAATTCGACTCTCCGGACGAGTTCGATGTGACCCGGCCGGAAAATGCGCAAAGTGCCCATCTGGGGTTCGGGCACGGCATCCACTACTGTCTGGGAGCGCCTCTGGCCAGACTGGAGACGCAACTCGCTCTCACGGGTCTGTTCAGCCGTTTCCCGAGGGTGGCTCTGGCAGACCCCGCGCGTGAGGCGCCCTGGATGGAGGTTCCGTTCCCGGCCTTCCGCGGCCTCGCGGAGCTGCCTGTCGTGCTCAAGCCCGCTGTGCCGTGACCGGCAGCGGGAGACCGCCGACATCCCGACGTCCTGTCCGGGCCGCCTCGGAGACCCCGGGGCGGCCCGGACGCGCTCGGGGCATTGGTTCCGGACGCGGTGGGTGTCCGACGTCCCGATCGCCGCCGTGACCGGTTACGCCTCCGCCGGCAGCCTGCGCGCAGAGTACGTTCCCGCGCCCACCGCCAGCAGCATCACACAGCCCGTGAAGATCAGCCCGGCCTGGCGCAGCCCGAGCCATGTGGCCATGGCGCCGACCCCCACCACCGGCACCGAGATCCCGGTGTAGGCGACGACGAAGAACGCCGAAATGGTGCCGCCGCGATGCTGTGCCGGGGCCGCACCGCTGACCAGGGTGAGTGCCGCGCGAAAGGCCAGTCCCTGGCCGGCACCGCCGCACAGGGCCCCCAGGACGAGCAGGAGCATGGATTCGGCGATCAGTGATGACGCCACCAGCAGCAGGCCCACGACGAGGATGCCGCACCCCACGGGGAGCGCGAGGCGCGCGCCGATCCGTTGCGTCAAGGACTGCCCGACGGTCGAAGCGAGGAACACGGAGAACACCACGGCGCCCGAAACAGCCAGGTTGCGCACACCCAGCGTCTGCGCGGCAAAACTCGGCGCGACCGCCGTGAACAGCCCGAGAAGCGCGAAGCCGGCGAACGCCGCCAGCGAGGCGGGCGTGAACACACCCTTCACCTCGGGAGGCACCGAGACTCCCTGCGGCGTCAGAGGAGGCCATCGCTTCGGCTCCGCCACGGTCTCCGGCAGGAACCACGTGATCCCACAGGCCACAGCGACCAACCCCAGGTGGACCCAGAACGGCAGCATCAGCGGCCAGGGCGTGTACTGCGCGAGGAGGCCGGAGAGCAGCGGCCCGCAGCCCAGACCACCCATGTTCGCCGCGGTGGCGGCGAACCCGGCCCGCGCCTTCTGACCCGGACCGGCCAGCTCGATGACGGCCGCTGTCGCCGCGCCGCTCAGCAGGCCGGCCGCGCAGCCGGACAGCAGCCGCCCCACGAAGAGCAGAGGCAGACCGCTCTGCAGGAGGAAGCAGCCCGCACTCGCGGCCGACAATGCCATGGCGCACAGGAGCACCGGTCTGCGGCCGACCACGTCGGAGTAGTTTCCCGCCACCAGAAGCACGGTGATGACCGCGACGGCATACACGGCGAACACAACGGTCACTATCAGCTCGGAGAACCCGATCTGTTTCTGGTAGAGCCCGTACAACGGCGTGGGCAGAGTGGTCCCGGCCATCCCGATGGCGAAAACCACTGCCGCGGCCGGATAGCCCGGTCGCCGACCACCGCCTGCGTTCACTGCGCCCTCGCGAACGATCACACATGTCACCTTACGAGTGGCCCCCACCGCAGAGGCACCCGGCACGAGGTGGCGAGACGGACCGGGGGACGTGAGGTTCGTCAGTCCCAGAGCTTGTAAGTCACGTCCCGCGGCGTCTGCGATGGCCTGCCGCCGGTGTAGGTGAGTTGCAGCCGGGTGAAGTGTTTCAGCTCAGGGTGCTTCTTCCAGGACTCCGGGCGGTCGAGCCTCACGATGACGGGGTAGGAGTGGAACCTGCCTGCGGCACAGAAGGGCTGACAGTCATTCACCGCGTCGAGTCCTCTGCCCACAGCGGATGTGTGTCCCCAATCGGACCATCGAAGAGCGATGAGGTGGTTGTTGCCATCCCCGCAGGCGAGCAAGAAGTCGCCGGGGCGTACCTGCGAATTCAAGAAACAGTCGACGGCCACTACGCGAGCGGGCCCGCGTGACCCTGCGGATGCGGATGCCGGCACTACTGCTGCTGCGAGCGCTGTGGCAGCACACAGCAGGACCGCCGCTCTGAACTTGTCTCTTTGCATATCGGCTCCCCAGCTGCCTCTTCTTCGAGCCCGGGTGGCCCTCCGGGTACGCCTGACTCGCCCCGCGCTGCGGTCTGCGCGCCAGAAGCACTCGTCGGTGGTGGTGGGCGCCCTTCTTTGAGCAGTTGTTCCTGAATCGACGCTACGACCGTGCCCAGGGATGCACCACCCGTACAGGCGACAGGTGGTCGTAGTGATAGGGAGGCGTAGTCTGGCCGTAACGCCTGTGCACCGCGAGTGAGCGACGGAGGCGGCGCATGACCGACCCCTACGGCTTCCTCAAGACTCCCCGTCGGCCCGTCCCGGCGCGCCCCGTCCAGGAACGGCTGAGCGACTGGAACGAGGTCTACGCGGGGCAGGCGCGGCTTCCACTCGTGTCCGAGCAGGCGGGGCGTTGCATGGACTGCGGCATACCGTTCTGCCACAGCGGCTGCCCGCTGGGAAACCTCATCCCCGAGTGGAACGCGTACGCGAGGAAGGGCGACTGGTGGGCAGCGGCCGAGCGACTGCACGCGACGAACAACTTCCCGGAGTTCACCGGACGGCTGTGCCCGGCACCGTGTGAGGACGCCTGCGTGCTCACGATCAACGCCGATCCGGTGACGATCAAGAATGTCGAACAGACGATCGCCGACCAGATCTGGGCGCGCGGATACGCGACACCGCAACCGCCCGGGCGGCTCAGCGGCAAGACCGTCGCCGTCGTCGGCTCCGGCCCCGCGGGGCTGGCGGCAGCACAACAGCTCACCCGCGTCGGTCACACGGTCGCCGTCTACGAGCGCGCCGACCGCATCGGCGGACTGCTGCGCTACGGCATCCCCGCGTTCAAGATGGAGAAGCGCCACCTGGACCGCCGTATCGAGCAGATGCGGGCGGAGGGCACCAAGTTCCGCACAGGTGTGGACGTCGGCAGCGATCTCGACGCCACCGAGCTCGCTGAGCGACATGATGCGGTCGTCATCGCCGTCGGAGCCACGGGCCAACGGGAGCTGCCCGTCCCGGGCAGCGAGCTGTACGGCATCCACCAGGCCATGGACTACCTGACCCTGGCCAACCGGGTCGCGGAGGGCGACCACGACGTGCCTGTCGTCACCGCCGAGGGCAGACATGTGGTGATCATCGGTGGCGGGGACACGGGCTCGGACTGTCTGGGCACCGTGCTGCGTCAGGGCGCCGCCTCCGTCGTGCAGTTGGACATCAATCCGGAGCCCGGTGACACCCGACGGGACACCGAGCCCTGGCCCGTGTATCCGAAGGTCTATCGGATATCGCATGCTCATGAAGAGGCCCGGGGGCGAGAGGGCGAGGATCCGCGAGTCTTCGCCTCCGCCACCCTCAGCTTCGAAGGGGACCGGTCCGGCCGGGTGCGCGCGCTGCGCCTGGCAGAAGTGGAGCCCGAGGGCAGAAGGCCGCGGCTGGAGACGGAACAGGTGATCCCGGCGGATCTGGTCCTGCTCGCCCTCGGCTTCTTCGGCCCCGAACGGGGCACCGGCCTGATGCGGCAGCTCGGGCTCACGCTGGACGACCGGGGAAACTTCGCCCGGAATGCTGCCTTCGCGGCCGAAACGGCGGAGTCGGCCGAGCGGACATCCCGCACCGGGACCGGCGGGGTGTTCATCGCCGGTGACGCGGGACGCGGCCAGTCCCTCGTGGTGTGGGCCATCGCCGAGGGACGGTCCGCCGCGGCCGCGACGGACCGCTATCTGAACGGCTCCACGGTGCTTCCGGCGCCCATCGCCCCACAGGACCGGCCCCTGGTCGCCTGAGCACCTCCAGGACACCAATGCCGACCTGAGGATTCCGTCACGAGAGCACGAGAGCACGAGAGCACGAGAGCACGAGAGCACGAGAGATCGAGAGATCGAGAGATCGATGGTGAATTCTGACCACGGGCAGCGGCGCATTTTCCTCAATGGGCGAGCTGAGCAATACGGTCGGCCAGCCGTTCGAGACCATCGGAGGGTGGCGCCACTGTCTTTCTTCGGCCGGCGCCGAGCGCTCTGCCGATCTGCTCTCCCAGCACTGCCGGGTCAAGGCTCGCAATCATCTCGCACACTCCCCGCTCCGCGAACTGGCCGACCCGTTCCGCCTGATCGTCAATGCCACGGTCCGCCGGATACGCCAGCACCCGTGCACCGCTCGCTGCGGTCTCATTCATCGAACCGTAACCGCCCCGGCACAGCACCACATCGGCGCAGCCGAGCAGATCCGGGACACCGATGCCGCCACGCTGCACTTGAAGAGCATGCGGGAACCGGCCAGGAATACTCACCTGCCCCTGCATGAGCGGACCCACCACCAGAACCACCAGCAGAGATCCGGCCTCGACGCGCTGAAATGCTTTGAGGCATGCCTGAATGAATTCCTGCGAATCCATCCCGCTTCCGCCGCCCCGACATCACTACACAGACGTTCGTATCGGCCTCGGCGCCGAGCCGCACCCTCGCCTCCCCTTCTGTGAGAACAGGCTGCCGATGCACCGGCCCGGTCCAGATCACCTCCGAACCGGTCTCCTCCAGCATCGCGCGCAGCTCCGGATGCTCGTCAGGAAACTCCGGCACATAGATCAAGTCCATGTAGGGGGCCGGAGACTCCTGCCCGAAGTGGAAAGTCTCGGGATCCCGTCGGGGGCGCAGACACAGCACCTGCGAGATCCCCTGCGCATCGGCCACCTTCCGCAACGCGGGCCACGCAATGTGGTCGTACACCAGAACTGCGGGCTGAAGTGCCGCAAGAGCGGATCCAATGGCCTCATCCACCGCCCGTGAAATCCGGGCCGGAAACATACGGACATCGGGAATGCAGGGAAGTGCCAGGCTCGGAAGATCATCAGCAACTTCCCTGAGCGCCGCACATGGGCTCATGACCACGGGCGTGATATCCGCGTGCCGTTGCCGCACGTACCGTGCGAGCGCCGTCTGTCGAGAAACATGCCCGATGCCCGTGTAGTTCACAGCATGAAATGCCACCACCGGTCCGCCATTGTCGATCATTTCCCGGATACTACGCACGGGCTCCCGTGGCGAGCTGTGAACTCGCGGGCCGTTGTGTCTGTGTGAGGAGTAATCACAGGCCGGGTCAGCGGTCTTCGTCACCCCGTGGGATGCGCGACAGGGGGATCCAGTAGCGGGATTCCTGCTGGACCACGCCCTGACAGTGTGCGCGCAGCCGCCGGGGCCACCGGTCCTGCCATGCCTGCCAGATGAAGAAGTGCAACGCCACCAGGACGATCACGGAGAGCACAGCGGTGGCCAGCGTCGCCGCCATCACACCGACGACACTCTCGGGGCCCTGTTCGGGACCGGTGTCGCGCTCGCCGAAGACGCTCCACGCCAGCAGCAGGCAGGTGCTGAGCGTGACCCATCCCGCCACGATCAGACCTGCGGCGCGCGGCGCGCGCCGGGCGCGGTTGTCGTGTCGCGTGCGGTAGGACGGCAGGTAGCCGGACAGCCGCTCCGCATGGGCCGCACAGGCTGTCCTGAAAGCGGGATGAGCGGCGAGCGCCCACACCGTCACAGCGTGTCCGGCGGACCACGAACCGAAGGCGAACTGCCACGCCTCCAGGACCAGCGGATGCTCCGCAGACTGCACACCCTCCTGGTCCGCCTCGGTGGACGGTACGAGCCGTGCGTCCTGGTCGAGCCGTAGCAGCCCTGCCGCGGTCAGTGACCGCAAGGCCGTCTCGGCCGCTTCACGCTCCCTTCCCCAGGACGTCGACTGTTCGTATCCGGGCCCGATCAGCCATGTCGCGTGATACACATCCAGCTCTCCCGACACGATCAGCAGCTCCGTCGCCCGCAGACCGCCGCGGTGACTCCACAGCGCCAGGGCGCCTATGCCCAGGTTGAGAATCACCAGGAGCCCGCTCGTGCTCAGGACGAGCCACCACACACCATCCATGTGGACAGGAATAGACGATGCTTCCAAGCCTGACCAGAGCGCGTCAGTAAGTCCCGTGCAGCCGTGACCGGTTCTGCGCAGCACCCACTCCGCTTTCTCGATGTCGATGGACCACCCGGTCGCGGGCGTCGGACAGGCCCGGCCACCGCTCCGCGATGTCCGCAGTGGCGGCCGGGAGCGGGAACTGGTCGAGGATCCGCATGACGATGTGGTCCACGAGGTCGCCGATGCTGCTCGGGGTGTCGTAGAAGGAGGGCATCGGCGGGACGATGCGGGCTCCCATGCGGGAGAGGGCGAGCATGTTCTCCAGATGGATCTCGTTCAGTGGCGTTTCCCGGGGTACGAGCACCAGCGGGCGCCGCTCCTTGAGAGTGACGTCGGCTGCGCGGGAGATGAGATTGTCGGCGAGGCCGTGCCGTACTGCCGAGAGTGTCTTCATGCTGCACGGGACGATGACCATGCCGGCGGCCGGATAGGAGCCGGACGAGATCGTGGCTCCCAACTCGCCGAACTTGTGGGTCACATCGGCAAGTTCGGTGAACTGCCTGCTGGTATAGGGAGTCTCCACCTCGATGGTGGAGCGTGCCCAGGTGCTCAGAACGAGATGGGTTTCCACCTCCGGCACCTCCCGCAGGACTTCCAGCAGACGGACGGCGATCGGTGCCCCTGTGGCGCCGGTGACTCCGACGACGAGGCGAGTGGGTGGTGCGGCTGTCACAGCGGACTCCTGTTGCGGCGGGACGAGGACGGACCGGCCGGGAGGGGACGCGGCCACGCCTCCCCGCGATGGGACGGCCGCCTCCCGGTGGCGGGGGAGAGGGGGCAGCGCTGCCTCCCCTCCCGGTGCTGTCGGCTCAAAGCGACAGGACGCCCTCCCAGCGCCTGCGCAACCCCGCGCGGGCCTCCTCGTCGAAGCGGTTGGCCGCGGGGTACCGGTCCTTCCACGCGAACGGCTTGGTCGCGTCGATCAGCACGATGCCCATCGACAGGTCACCGGCGGCACGGCGATCGGGCGAGAGCCGCGGATCGATGGCAGTGGTGGGCGCGCGCAGTACCTGGAGGGACTCGGACGGGTCGACGCGGGTGAACATCGCCCACAGAACGTGGTTGATGTCGGTGATATCGATGTCCTCGTCGACCACGACGAAGTACCGCTCCATGCCGCCGGTGCGTTTGCGCCCGGCCGCCGCGAGCAGCGCGTGCATGGCGTCCCCCGCGCCGGTCTGCTCGATGGAGACGACCATCAGGAGCTGCCGGGCGTAGGCCCACACCCCTTTGATGTTCTGCACACCGGAGGCCTCCAGGTGGTCCCAGGTCACCGATGCCGAGTACAGGGGTACGGCCTGGTCGCCGGCCGGGACGGTCGGGAGCATCGGCGGGGCACCCAGGATGATCGGATCGTTCCGGTGCAGGATCCGGGTCACCCGGACGACGGTCTCCTGGCCCGAGTGCGTGTAGTAGCCGGTCCACTCCCCGAAGGGGCCCTCCAGCACGGACTCCTCGTGGAGCGGCGGCATCTCGCCCTCGATCACGATCTCCGCGTGCGCCGGGACGGGAAGGCTGCTGCCCTCGGGGTACAGGACCTCGACCCCCTGTCCACGGAGTCCGCCGGCCAGGTCGTACTCCGACATCCCCGAAGGTGCGGCGATCGCTGCGGCGGTCGAGAGGATCGGGTCCTGGCCCACCACCACCGCGATCGGGCAGGACCGGCCGCTCTCCCAGTACTTCTCGGCGATGGCCCTGGCGTGCCGGTTGCCGAGCATCCACAGTGAGAGCCGGTCGCGGCCCTGGACGCAGGCCCGGTACGTGCCGATGTTCACCCAGCCGCTGTCGGGGTCGCGGGCGATGACCATGCAGGCGGTACCGATGTAGCGGCCGCCGTCCGCGTCGTGCCACTGGGGTGCCGGGAAGATACCGAGATCCACGTCGTCGCCGGTCAGGACGTTCTCCAGGACCGGGCCGGTGGTGACCTCGACCGGAGGGATCGGTTCGATCCGCTTGCTCAGGTCTTTCCAGGCCCGCACGATGTCCAGCTTCGCAGTGCCGGGCGGCAGCCCGAGTGCCACTGCGGTACGGGCGGCGGTCCCCATGAAGTTGGTGAACACCCGGTACCCCGCCGGAAAGCCGGGAATGTTGTCGAACATCAGGGCGGGGCCTTCCTTCTCCGCCATCAGTTCGGTGATGCCTCCGATGTCCAGATCCCGGTCCGCGCCGTCGATCCGGAGGACCTCGTCCTTCCCGAGCGTCTCGGCCATGTGGTCGATGTAGTGCCGAAGGTCACGGAATGCGCTCATGTGCCGTCGGGGGGCGGGCGATGCGCCCACGCCTCCCGTCCTCCTCTTCGTTGACGGCGGCAGCTGCACCTGGAGCAGCGCCGCAGGGGGTGCAGTTCCGCGCGGACGGTGACCGCGCGGCCTGCACACCGAGGATCCGGATCGGCCTGGACCGGGTGCAACGAGTCCACTCCCGCATGCCGGTTTTCACGCTGGTTAGACTCTGAATGCATGGAATCCCTCGATCTGCAGCTCATCCATGCACTGAAGATTGACGGCCGTGCGCCGCTGCGCCGGATTGCCTCGGTCCTGGGCGTCTCGGACCAGATGATCGCCCGCCGCTACGCCGGTCTGCGCGAAACGGCCGGTCTGCGCGTCGTGGGCCGGCTCAACCCCAGGCCCGTCGGGCAGTCCGTGTGGGTGCTGCGGCTCCAGTGCGTCCCCAGCGCTTCGCTCGGTCTCGCCGAGGCTCTGGCCCGGCGGGAGGACACGCGATGGGTCAAGCTGGCCTCCGGCGGAACCGAGATCATCTGCCACCTCGCGGTGCACAGCGACCGTGACCGGGACGCGCTGCTGATGGACCGGATCCCCGCGAGCCGCCGGGTCACCTCGGTCACCGCGCATCGCCTGCTGAGGCTGTTCAAGGGCGGCCCGACCACGTGGGACGGCCCCGCATCGGTCCTGAACCAGGAACAGAAGGACGCACTCACCCCCTCGTACCCACCACCCGACGCCCGGTCAACGTCGGTGGAACTCACGGACCTCGACCACGTCCTGCTTGCCGTGCTGGCCCGCGACGGCCGCACCTCGCATGCCGCGCTCGCCGTCGAGGCCCGCTGCCACGAGTCGACGGTGCGCCGCCGCATCGCGCACCTGCGTACAGCCGGAGCGCTCTTCTTCGTCCTGGACATCGACGAGCGCACCCTCGGCAACCCCGCCGGTACCGCCCTGTGGATGTCGGTGCGGCCCTCGCAGCTCGCGGCTGCCGGCGCCGCACTGGCTGACCACCCAGAAGTGGCGTACGCCGCCGCCACGACGGGACCTGCCAACCTTCTCGCCACCGTCCTGTGCCACGACGACGAGCACCTCTACGACTACCTCACCGACCGCATCGGAACACTCCCGGGCATCGACACGGTCGAGACGGCCCCGATCATCCGCACCCTCAAACACACCGGAACCGTCGCACGGAAACGGGGTCGGCCGGACGCAGGAGCGTACGAATGAACGCTCCTGCGCGCGGCGTGCCGGAGCGCTCATTCTTACGGTTCAGGTGGTCAGGGTCTGCCTGAGCCAGTCGACCATCGTGGGCAGGACTTCGGGGAGCTTGGAGATGGCGCAGTGTCCCGTGCCGGGGACGAGTTCGACCCGGGTGTCACGGCGGCCCTGGAAAACGAGGGTGTCGTGCTGGGGGACATGGACGTCGTCGGTGCCGTTGATGACGAGCATCGGGGCGTGAACGTCCTGGTCGAGCAGCGGGCGCAGGTTGAAGCGGGCGAATGCGTCGGACTGCTCCTCCGGGTTCGGGGGCCGGTCGAAGCCGAGCGCGTTGCCGACGATTCCCTCCATGCCGAATGCGAACCCGCGGCCGGGTGCGAACGAAGCCTCCACGGGGCCGCCGAGTACCACGGAGGCGTCCACCGCGCCCGAGAGGCCGGTGCGGGCCGAGTAGTAGCCGCCCATGGAGATGCCGAGGTGCGCCACCTTGCCGTTGCCGAGCCTGCGGGCCTCGGTGATCAGGCCCTCGATGATTTCGGTGCCGCCGTCGTGAGTCATGGGGAGGTGGCTGGTCTCGCCCGTGCCGGCGAGGTCGAAGGTGACGATCCGGGTACGGGACTGAAGTGCGAGTGGCACCCACAGCGGATGGAGGTCCATCTTCCAGGAGTCCACTCCTCCGCTCGCGAGTGTGACGGGTGCGTCGGCGGGCAGGCCGGGTGCGGCCAGGACATGAATCGCGACCCGGGCCGTGCCGCCCTGGTGGGGGACTGTGAGGACCCGGCGCTCGAAGTCCACCGGGAAGCCGGTCGAGGCCAGTTCGTACTGCTCGGCCTGCCGGGCCAGCGCGGTGCGCTTGGGCTCGTCGGCCAGCGTGGGGAACTTCGCCCAGCCGTAGGCGAGCGCCGTCAGGTCGTGCCGGCCTGCGGCGGCGTAGCGGGCGGCGAGCTGCGACCACTCGTGGACCCAGCCGGCCGGTGCGTCCGGCCACATGTCCTTGATCGTGGCGCGGGTCGCGTCGACGTCCTGGGCGGGCAGTCCGAAGCCGAGCATCTGCGGATAGCGCTCGGTGAACAGATCACGCGGATCCAGCGGCCATACGTACGACATGTCGAACTCCTAACGCGGCAGCGTCACCGCGGGTGAAGCTAAAAGCATGAAATCTTGCGTTAAGAACCATGACTCACGCCGACGATAAAAGCAAGAAACTTGGCGTTAATATGGATGTGAGGAGTGATGCACATGACCGAGGACGAGATCCGGCGCCGCCCTGGCGGCCGGGGCGCACGTGTCCGCCAAGCCGTGCTCGACGCTGCTGTGGAGGCACTGGTCGAGAACGGCGTGAACAGGCTCAGCTTTGCCGATGTCGCCGCTCGGGCCGAGGTGAACGAGACCTCCGTCTACCGGCGTTGGCGCACGCGGGAGAATCTGATCACCGACGCGCTGCTCGCCGTCAGCGACCGGCGTGTACCGGTGCCGGACACCGGTTCGGTGCGCGAGGACCTGTACCTCTTCGCCACCTCGGTGGTGGAGTACCTCAACAGCCCCCTCGGCAGAGCCCTCGCCCGCGCGGCCGTGATCACGGTGGAGGATCCGGAACTGGCCGCGGCCCGCGAAGTGTTCTGGCAGTCGAGGATCCAGTTGGCGGCCACGATGATCGAACGCGGAATCGACCGGGGGGAACTCCGGACCGGGGTGAATCCGCGCGTGGCCCTCGAAGCCCTGATCGCCCCCCTTCACAGCAGGGTGCTGCTGACCCGGGAGCCCCTTGACGAAGATCTGCCGCGCGTCCTGGCCGACCTGGTCCTGGACGGGCTGGGGGCTCCATGACCCTGGTCGTCGGCAGTCGCTGACTCCTCGCCCGGCTCAGGTAGCCACGCCATACTGGGCCGCGGCGGGAACAGAGAGGCGGAACGGTGATGCAACAGCACGCGGATTACGACGTCTTGGTCGTCGGAGGCAGCGGGGTGGACACCATTGTCCGCGTCGACTCCCTGCCGGTTCCGCTCGCCGACTCGGTCCATGTCGGGCCGATCGAGGAGTGGCCCGGCCATACCGGAGGGAATGTGGCCCTCGGGACCCGGGCGCTCGGCCTGAACGTCGCGCTGCTCGACTGCATCGGCGACGACTGGACGGGCGCGCAGGTGCGTGAGCGGCTGGCCGCGGGGGATGTGGAGTTCGCCCCGCTGACTTCCTCAGCGGGCACCCGCCGCGCGGTCAATCTGGTGGACGCGACCGGACGCCGGATGTCCTTCTACGACGCCCGCGACCCGGCCGACCTGCGGATGCCCCGGGACTTCTACCTTCCCCGGCTGCGGCGCACCCGCCACGTCCACCTCTCCATCATGAATTTCGCGCGCTTCCTCTACGACGACATCGAGGATCTCGGCGTCCCCGTCTCCACGGATCTGCACGACTGGGACGGGCTGGCCGAACACCACCGGGAGTTCGCGCTCCGCTCCGACCTCGTGTTCCTCAGCGCGGCGGGCGCGAGCGAGGATGCCACCGCCCTGATGCTCGAGATCTTCCGCAAGGGCCGCGCGGACACCGTCGTCGTCACGGCGGGGGCAGACGGCTCCTACGTCCTCACCCGGGACGGTGGCTCGGTCCCGCACCACATCCCGGCAGCCGTTCCACCCGCACCGGTGGTGGACTCCAACGGCGCGGGTGACGCCTTCGTCTGCGGCTTCCTCTACGGGAGACTCGCGGGCCGGGACGCCCTGGAATGTGCCCGACTGGGCGCCGTAGCAGGTGCTCACGCCTGCACGGCTCCTGGTTCCACCGCCCTCATTGACCAGGAAACCCTTCTGGCGTCGGATCAGGTCCGGAGCAGGAGTCGGTAGACCTCCGGGCGGGCCCGGACGCCGCGGGCAGCGACCCACCCCACGCGTTGCCCGCGGCGGCAGCCGAAACGATGAAGCGGAAAGCCTAGGTTCCGAGACTCCGGGCGGTGAAGCCCGCGCGATGCGCGAGTGCTGTCAGCTCCTCGGCCCGCGCAGTACGCAGACACACCACCGGATAGCAGTCCGAATCGATGTCGAGAACGGCAAGCGTCGCGCCGACGTCGCGGTAGTGCCGACCGCAGACCTCCAGGAACTCATGGGTCGGCAGGAACATGTCGTCGGCGTCGAACAGCACCCAGGGATCCACGGACGGGCGGGAGGCGAGCCTCCCCAGCTGGGCCCGGATCTCGTCCGGTCCCTCTTTCCAGTCGAACTCCGCGAGCAGCTGGTGCTCGTCGAGGGCATCGACGAGCGCAATCCAGGCGAGGTCCGGGATGGGCTCGTCGATGCCCCGGTCCGCCAGTCGGTCCGCATGGGTTCGCACATAGCGCCCGGGATCGTCGTGGGCGTGCAGTACCCGCTCGGCGACGGCCGGATGTGCAGGCGCCAGAAGCGAGGCCGTTGCTGCCAGAGACGTGCGGACAGCGTCGGTTCCGGACATGGTGTGCACTCCTTCAGCAGCCGTGCGGCTGCGGCCGATAACGGGGTGAGAGCGCGCACTTCGGCGCCCGTGATGAAGCCTGACACAGGGGTATGACAACGGACCTTCCGCAGATCACGCCGACGAGGCGTGATCGGAGCGTGGAGAGACGGGGAGACGGACTGTCAGTGGCTTCGCAGAGAATGTCTTCCATGCTGCAAACGCTGCCCTTGCCATTGCCCGACTCGCTCGTGGACCACCACGGCATCGACCTGTGCGCGCTCTACTCAAAAAGGGTGGGGAGTTCAGGCGTACGACGTTGCGGCCGACGTCCGCCATCAGGGCGATGACGGCGGCTCACGACTCGGCCACCACGATGTAGAGCGTCACCGCCGCAAGGAATGGGCCGCCTGCGAGGTGGTCCAGCCAGCTTCGTGCGCCTTCCTCGGTGAAGTATCCGGCGGCGACGGCGCGTTGTGTGGTGCGCTCCAGACCGAGGACCCTGTCGGCGGCCTGGGCATCTCGGAAGACGGAGGTGACCGGCAGAACCGTGGGTACGGTGAATCCGGCTTCTGCCGACAGCCGGGCGAGCTGCCTGCCGATGCGGGCGTTACGGATGACCTCGTCCGTGACGTACTGGGTGTAGGCGCGCGAGAGACCGCTGTCCGGATGGTCGACAGTGAGGGTGTCCCAGTCGGGCTCGCCCATCACGAGCCGTCCGCCCGGCCGTAGCACGCGGCGGATTTCGTGGAGCGCTTGGACGGGGTCTGTGATGTGTTGCAGTACGCGGTCGGTGCGGGCACGGTCGGCGGTGCGGTCCGGCAGCGGCAGGTCGTGGATGTCGCCGCGCCGAACCGTGACGGTGTGCAGGTCGCGGGTACGTTGCTCGGCGGTGTCGACCGTGGCCTGGTCGTGGTCGACACCGATCACCTGGCCTGTCGCGGTGACGGCCCCGGCGAGCGCGCCGAGATCGGTGCCGGGACCGCAGCCGAGGTCGAGGACCGTGTGCCCGGGCCGGAGTTCGAGTGCGTCGAGCATGCGGCTCTTGTAGGCGCGGCCCAGGTCGGTCGCTGCAAGCCGGTCGAGGTAGACGACGGAGTCGGGGGCGAGGGTCTCGAATGCCGATGACGTCATGGGTGCCAGTCAATCAGTCGCCGGCAGGGATGTGCGGACGGTGTCGGCCAGCGCCACCGGGTCGCCCGTGGGCTTCACCGGGTAGCTCCTGCGCTCCAGGTTCCAGGCGTTGTCCCGCTCGAACCAGTCGATCGCGGCCGGCGGCTGCCCGGTCACCAGGGCCGTGTCGAGGGAGTCGAGGTAGAGCGTCCAGCGCTTGGCATAGAAGTCGCGGACCAGGCCGGACCATTCGCGGTTCGCGTAGTCGCGCAGCCCGCCGGACTCGCTGCCGGACCGATGGCCCCAGGTGGTGAGGATCGAGCGGGCGTCGAATTCCGCGGCGGCCCGCTCGGTATCGGTGCTGCCCCAGGACCTGGCGTCCTTGAGCCAGGGCCCCAGCATGAACCGCCGGTCGGTGGCCAGCAGCCGGTCGAGCAGGGCGAGGTCCTGCTTCCACTCCGTGGTCCGCTGCCGGTACAGGGCGAGGTCCTTCCCCTCGTACGCGGACTTGATCTGTGGCAGCAGCGTACGGCTGCGGTTGGCCAGGGCCTGTCGGGCCACATCCACCACATCGAAGCGGTACGCATCCGACTTCCTCAGACCGGGGGCGACTTGGAGCAGCTCCGTGAGCGCCTGCTGCACCGTCGACGCGTCGTACCGCATCGACGACGGGCTCCAGCTGGCCGCCGTGCCGACGGTCAGTCCGGGGCGTGCGGTGAAGAGGCTGTCCTGGGACTCGCTCCAGGTGCCGGACGGAGTGCTGTAGGGGCCGGTCCGCAACAGTTCCCACGCCTTGGCGGCATGCGGGTCGGCGCCTCCGTAACGTCGTTCGGCGTAGTCGGCGAACCAGGCCGAGTGGTCCAACGGGGCTTTGCGCCAGGCGAGTTCGGTGAAGAGCTCGTACGCGACGGGGTTGCCGCCGGTGCCTTCCGGCAGATACGCGATTCCCCGGAGCGCACTGTCCGGTTTTGTACGCCACTCATTGAACCGGGCTGTCCAGACAGCGGTGTTGGCCCCGATCGTGGTGTGGCCGCCGAAGTTGGGGATCGTCCCGAAGGCATAGGGGGCGCCGTGCCAGGCGGCCTCGCGGTCCAGGCCGTTGTAGCGGTCGGCGAGGCCGTCGACGATGAAGAGCTTGCTCTTGTCGACCGCGTCGATGAGCTGCGTGGAGGGGTTGTTCTGCCAGCCGAGCAGGACCCAGGTGGCACCCGGGTGGGCGGTCTGCAGGGCGTTCATGACGGCCTTGGCCGCGTCCCCGATGGGCACGTTGCCCGGCCTGCCGCCTTCGTGCAGCAGATCCATCTTGTACATGGCGGAGTCCCCGAACAGCTTGCGCTGGTGACGGTAGAAGGCCTCGGCGACCTTCGGGAACATCTCGCTGCGCGGGTCCAGCCAGTCCGGCCGTTCGAAACCGACCCAGCCGCCCTGCGGGACCACGGGGCCGGTGGGGTTGCGGTCCGTGAACCCGGGCGGGACCGTGCCGTAATAGCCGGGCAGGACCGGCGTCATGCCGAGTCGGCGCAGCCGGTCGGCGATCCTGCGGCCGAGAGCGGCGCGCTGATCCAGCAGCTTCTCGCTGACCGGGCCGCCGAACCCGGACATGTTCTGCATCAGCCACCACGGCTGGTGCGCCGGGCCCGGAATCCAGGACGTGAGCTCCTTCTTCGCGTATCCGAACTCCTGGAAGGTGTCGTAGTACACGGCGTCCGCGCCCATCTGCACGAACACCTCGTTGACACCGTGCAGTGCGAGGACGTCGATCTGCTTCTCGTACGAGGCCCAGTTCCGGTACGCACCGGAGTAGCCGTCGTCCGTGTCGTTGAGGGCGAACCGGTGCGGCACCGAAGCGTCCTGGCGGACCGTGCCGGCGGGCGCCGGGAGCCTCCTCGGAAGCTTCGACGTGCTGTCGCCGGGCCAGCCGATGTCCACCTTGGCCGTGTACTTCAGGTACCAGTTGACGCCGCTGAGGAGCACTGCGGGACTGGTGCCCTGGATGCGCACGTGGCCCGTGGTGCCGGAGACGGCGAAGTAGTCACCGGATGCGGGGCGGCTCACCGGCACGAGGTCGAACTGCCCGGCCTGCTGGGGGAGAAGGCGGCGCAGCGCTGCCTCTGCCGGTCCGGAGGCGAAGGCGGGCCTTTGTCCGGGGGCGGCTTCTGCGGGAGCGGCAGGAGTGCTCAGCACCGCGGCCGGCACAGCGAGGGCGGCCGTGCACGCGGCGAACCAGGATCTGAGGCTTCTCAAGGTTTGACCTCGTCCGATGAAGGGATGCGGGGGCTTGCCGGAGGACATGGTGCGGACGCGCATGAGACTTACTAACGGAGCATTCGTTAATATGGGTGGCGTCTGCCGCGGTCGTCAAGAGCGCCGACAGCCCGGCTTCTCGAAGCGCTGGGTACAGTGCCGACAGCACGGTCGGGCAAGGGAGTTGACGCACATATGCCAGTCCGGAAATCAGCGGCCACCGGTCCGCACGTCCTGCGCCGGATGAACGTCGCCGCGGTCCTGGCCGCACTGCGGGAGGGGGACGCGCCCACCGCCCGCGTCACCGACCTGGCCTCACGCACCGGACTCTCACGGCCCGCGGTGACCAGGGCCCTGACCGAACTGAGGGACTGCGGCCTGGTGGAGTTCACCGCGGCCGCCGGGCCGCAGCAACTCGGCCGTCCCGCTCAGTACGCCAGGTTCCGTGCCGAGTCGGGACATGTCGCCGGCGTCGACATCGGTCCGCACAAGGTGCTGGTGATGATCGCGGACCTGGCAGGTCAGGTGGTGGCCACCCATCGTGCAGCCGTGGACGGGGGAGCGGCCGGGCCGCAGCTCTTCGCCACCGTCCGCGCCGCACTGACGGCGGCAGCGGCCGAGGCGGGCGTGCCGCTGTCGAGCCTGTGGGCGGTGAGTACGGGCACCCCGGGCATCGTCGACCGTGAGCGGGGCGAGGTGCTGCTCGCTCCCAGCATTCCCGACTGGGCCGGGCTGCCCGCGGTTTCGCTGCTGCGCGACTGGCTGCACTGCCCGGTGTCCATCGACAACGACGTCAACCTCGCAGTGCTCGCCGAGCGCTGGCGCGGAGCCGCGGCCCCCGCCGAAGCGGGCAGCGGCGATGACACCGGTGTGTGCACCGACTGCCTGGTCTTCGTCCAGTGGGGGCGGCGTATCGGCACCGGCATCGTCATCAACGGCCGGCCCTACCGGGGGAATTCGGCCGCCGCCGGTGAACTGGGCTTCGTCGACCTCGTCAGTGACCCCGAACCCCCTTCCGGACCGCGACCGGCCGACGGCATGGGGCCTTTCGAGCGGCTCGTCGGCGCCGAGGCCATTCACCGGATGGCCCTGGAGGCCGGCGCTCCCGTCGGCGACGCCCATGACGTTGCGCCGCTCTTCGCAGCGGCCGAGGCGGGGGACCGGGTCGCCGTCGAGGTGGTGGAGCGCGTGGCCGCCCGGTTCGCCCGAGGGCTCGCCGTACTTCTGCTGGTTCTCGATCCGGGCCGGGTCATCATCGGCGGCGGGGTGTCGCGAGCGGGGGAGGTCCTGCTCGGCGCTGTGCGCAGGCATCTGCGATCGCACACCCTGGTGCCGGTCGAGCTGAACGCATCGGTGCTCGGCGAACGAGCCGTTGCGATGGGCGCGGTGCGCCATGCCCTGGACGTCGCTGAAGAACGCGTGACAAGAACACACCAAGGTGTCACGTAGCAGCGAGGGGGGGTGGTGTACCGCGAGGGCCGGGATCACGTCAACAGCCTCGTTCACCCGGACGGCAGGCCTGCGTCACTCTGCTGCTGTCCGGGCCGCGACATCACTGCCGGCCCCGGAAACGCTGAGTCCGGCGTCTCTCCCTCGCGCGGGGCGCCTGATCTCGCCGCCGCCGGTGCCGTTCGTTGCCAGGAGACCGTGATGGATCTGTATCTGACAGACAAAGTGGCCGTGGTCACCGGCGCCGGCAGGGGCATCGGCTTCGCCGTGACGCAGGCGCTCGCCGACGAAGGCGTGCGTGTGGTCGCCGCATCCCGCACCCCCACCGAACCCCTGTCCGACCTGGCGGCGCGCAAGGACGTTCACTTCGTGCAGGTGGACCTCACCGATCCCGACGGCCCCGCGCTACCGGTCGCGGAAGCGGTCGCCCGGTTCGGCGGGCTGGACATCCTGGTCAACAACGTCGGGGCCGTACGCCCGCGAGCGGGCGGCTTCCTGTCCGTCGGCGACGACGACTGGACCTGGGCCCTGACGGTCAACTTCCTCACCGCGGTCCGCACCACGCGCGCCGCCCTGCCACACCTGGTCAAGAGCGGCTCGGGCTCCATCGTCACGGTCAGCTCGGTCACCGCCTCCCTGCCCGACCCCTCGGTCATCGACTACTGCGCGAGCAAGGCCGCGCTGACCAACTTCTCCAAGGCCCTGTCCAAGGAGGCCGGCCCGCACGGGGTACGGGTGAACACCGTCAGCCCCGGACCCGTTGCTACGGATCTCTGGCTGGGGGAGGGAGGCATCGCGGCCACCGTCGCAGCGGCCGACGGCACCGCACCGGACGCCGTCGCCCAGGGGTTCGCGGCTCAGGCGGTGACAGGGAGGTTCACCCGGCCGGAAGAAGTCGCCGATCTGGTACTGCTGCTGGCGAGCAGCCGTTCGGGCAACGTCACCGGATCGGACTTCGTCATCGACGGAGGGCTGATCACGACCTTGTGACGGGAGTCCCCGGCCCGGTACCGATGCCCTTCACTTGCGACGGTGTCACCGAATTGATGAAGCTATTCATGCCTGACCACCGAAATCTGTACGGGTCCGGGTTTTCGTGGACGAGGCCCCTGAACGGGAACGGGGCATCGCATGCGACAACCACTCGGCCGACGCGCCCTGCTGCTCGGCACCGGTGGACTGCTCGCGGGATCCACAGGCTGCTCGGCAACCTCCCGGACAGCCGCCGGCTCGTCCACGTCCGTATCCCCGTCCGCGCCGCTGTCCCCGCTCGCGTCCTTGCCCGCGACCAAGGCATGGCGCCCCGACCGCGGCGACGTGGACCCCGCCGTGAAGCTGCGCGCCGTACAGGTGGTGGAGGCGATCGGTGCGTGGCCCGCCGGGCAGGGCGGTGCGGCGGCGGCGAGAAGACGGGTGGCCGCGCTGGGGGCGGCCCCGTCGCTGGTGGACCGGGCGGGTCCGCTGCGGCCCGACGCGGGCGAGGCCGCGCTCCAGGTGATCGACGCGCAGTACGGCGGGATTCTGGCGGACACTGCCAGTGTGCTGGTGGTGTGCCGGCAATGGACCCCCGGGCATGCGGGCGGAACGACCGTCGACGTACGGCTGAGCCGGGCGCGGCCCCGCTGGGAGGTCACCGCGCTCCACCCAGGCCGTCCCGGCGCCGCCGCGGCGGCGCTGCCCACGGCGGCGCGGCGGGTGCTGGACAACCCGCGGATCGGCCTGCCGCCCGCGGCGGAGGCGGACATCCGCAGTGGGCGCATCCATCCGGCCGTGCTAAGGGCCCTGCTGCGACTGGCCGGTACGTACAGGATGGACGTCACCGTGTTCCGCTCCGGGCATCCGTTGTACGTGTTCGGCACCGACCGGCCCAGTGATCATCCACCCGGCCGGGCCTTCGACGTATGGCGGATCGACGGGCACAAGGTCGTCGATCCGGCCACTCCGCACCGGTTGACCGAGTCGTTCATGCGGGATGCGGCGGCGGCCGGCTCGTACAACGTCGGCGGACCGATCCAGCTCTCCGGGGGTGCGACGGCGAATCAGTTCTTCACCGACAACACCCATCACGACCATGTGCACGTGGGATTCGCGAGCTGACGCCCTGTTTCCGGCGCCCTGCCGGTGTACGTACCCCGGCAAGGTGCCGGAATCAGGCGGAAAGTGGGGCTGTGGGCAGGGGGCGGGCCTGCCTAGGCTCGACCCTATGCGTGTACTTTTCGCCTCGACCAGCGGATCGGGCCACTTCCACCCACTCGTCCCCTTCATCGACACGTGCACGGCACGGGGCGACGACGTCCTCGTCGTCGCGCCGCCGGGACTCGAAGCCTTACTGGCGGCCCGGGAACAGCCGTACCGCATCGGAGGGGAGCCGCCCGACGAGGAGCTCGGGCCGGTGACGGCGCGCGTGCTGGAGCAGCCCCCGGGCGACGGCGTGTCCATGATGGTCAGCGAGGTGTTCGGCCGGCTGTGCACCGCTGCGATGCTTCCCGCCCTGGAGGAGACCTGCCGCGAGTGGCGGCCCGACCTCGTGCTGCACGAGGCGTACGAGTTCGCGTCGGTCGTGGCCGCCGAGCGTCATGGAATCCCGCACGCCCAGGTCGCCGTCTCCGCTGCGCAGTTCACCCGGTCCACTGACGCACTGCTGAGACCCGTGCTCGACTCGTACGGCCCCGGCATCGCGGAACGGCTCCGCGCGTCCCCGTATCTGACGCGCCTGCCGGCTTCCCTGGACCCCTCGCCCTATGCCGTGACCCACCGCTACCACGAACCCTTTCGGCCGGGAGTACTGCCGGACTGGTGGGGCGGAGTCGAGGAACCGCTCGTCTACCTCACCCTCGGCACCGCGGCGGGCGCCATGCCGTCCGCCACCGGCCTGTACCGGGCGGTGCTGGAGGCGGTGAGCGCACTGCCGGTGCGCGTACTGCTCACGACGGGGCACGGCACCGATGTGTCGGGGCTCGGGCCGATTCCGCCCAACGTCCATGTGGAGGCGTGGGTGCCGCAGGCCGATGTCCTGGGCAGCGCCGCCGTCGTGGTCTGCCACGGCGGGTCGGGGACGGTCTTCGGCGCCCTGGCGGCAGGCGTCCCGGTGGTCTGCGTCCCCCTCTTCGCCGACCAGCCCGTGAACGCCCGGCTGGTGACCGAGGCAGGCGCGGGGAGAACCGTCATCCCGGCCGTGGGACCGGCGTACGAGCCGGCGGTGCTCGGACCCGATGAAGTTTCCCGTATCCGGTCGGCCGTCGAACCGGTACTCAAGGAACCCTCGTACCGGGCGCGGGCCGAGAGCCTGGCCGACGAGATGCGGGCCACTGCCACGGGCAGGGAACTGATCGGCACCCTCGAACCGCGTTCCTGAGCCACAACAGCCACAGCTCCGCCATCGGCACGTCCGTACGGTGGGGTTCGGTGCGCCGAGGCGCTGTGGCGGCGTACAGGCGGGCATGGGAAGGAGATGGCACGAGTATCCGAACCCGTGATCAAGCTCGTCCGGCGTACGACCGAGCCTGTCGGAGCGCAGACCCTGCGTTCCACGGCAGCGTCCGTCATCGCCTACGTCGTGGCAGTGTGGACCCTTCCGCATCCGGCACCGCTCACGGCACCGCTCACCGCACTCCTCGTCGTACAGGTCACCCTCTACGCGACCCTCACCACGGGGATTCGCCGGGTGAACTCCGTCATCGTCGGGGTGCTCATCGCCAGTGCGCTCAGCTCCCTGGTGGGACTCAGCTGGTGGAGCCTCGGACTGACGATCTTCGCCTCGCTGATCATCGGGCGGCTGGTGCGGGTCGACGAGTTCGTACCCGAGGTGGCGATCAGCGCGATGCTCGTACTGGGCGTCTCGCAGGTCGCCTCCACAGCCTGGGACCGCGTGCTGGAGACACTGATCGGCGCGGGCGTGGGACTGCTGTTCAACCTGCTCTTCGCGCCACCCGTGTGGGTGCAGTCGGCGGGCGCCTCCATCGACAGTCTGGCCCGCGCAATGGGACAGATGTTCCGTGCGATGGGAGAGGACGTGGGCGGTCACATCTCCGTCCAGCGGGCGGCCGACCGGCTCCACGAAGCGCGCCGGCTGGACCATGACATCGTGGAGGTCGACGCCTCGCTGCGGCAGGCCGAAGAAGGCCTCACCCTCAACCCGAGGGTCCGGCAAGGGCTGCTGTACCGCGTCGTGCTGCGTACCGGTCTGGACACCCTGGAGATCTGCGCCGTGGTGCTGCGGGTGCTGTCACGCACCCTGACGGACCTGGCCAAGGCCCGTACCGAGGAGACGCTGTTCCCCGCCGACGTGGCCGAATCCCTCACGGAGCTGTTCGGACAGATGGCCGGTGCCATCGAGAGCTTCTCGGAGTTGATCACCACCCCGGTCGCGGAGAACGGCGAGGAGGCGGAGGACCGGCTCGCCCGCGCACTCTCCGGCAGCCGCGCGACCAGGGACCGGGTGGCGCACCTGCTCCTCGAAGACGTTCAGGAACATCCAAGACAGTGGCAGTTGCACGGTGCGCTGCTGGCCGAGGTCGACCGGATTCTGGACGAGCTCGACATCGACAAGCGCACGGAACGCCTGGGCAAGGAGCTCGACCGGCGCTCGGCGCAACTGCACGAACGCCATCCCTGGCTGCGTGCCGTATCGCGCCGGCTGCGAGGCGGCCGGACCTGAAGCGGAGCGGGCCGATGGCGTCACCCGGGGGCCGGAAGCCGTTCGATGGCGACCAGCGCCGCATCGTCGCCCAGGCGGCCGCCGGCGTGGCGGACAAGGTCGGCACACAGAGATTCCAGCAGGGAGTTTGGAGCCTGCCCGCACCGCGATGCGGCCCGTTCCGGGAGCGGATAGAAAGCCCCTGACCGGTCCCGGGACTCGATGACACCGTCGGTGTACAGAAGCAGGGTGTCGCCGACGTCGAAGGCGAACGTCTCCGCCGTGTGTTCGGTGACCAGCAGGTGCGTCAGACCGAGCGGCGGGGCGGGCGCTCGTACTTTGAGCGGGATCGCCTCTCCCGCGCGCAGCAGGAGCGGCGGTGGATGACCACAGCTGACCAGCTGGAGCTCGCCGACGGTATCGGGGATATCGAGAAAGGCCGCGGTGACGAAGGACTCCGCAAGGTCCTGATCGTCGTCGCCGTCCCCGCCTTCGTGAACGGTGCCGTTCTCGTCCAGCGCGATACTCGCCTCCAGATGCGCCACCAGATCGGGCAGCTGCGACTCCTGGCGGGAAAGAGCGTGGAAGGCGCCCAGGACGCTGGCTGCCTCGCCGATCGCGGCCAGTCCCTTACCGCGTACATCACCGATGATCATGCGGGTTCCGTCGGTGGTGCGGGCGGCCGCGTACAGGTCGCCCCCGATCTGCGCCTCCGCCTCCGCAGCCAGATAGACCGAGGCGATGCGCAGGGGGCCACTGCGCCTGGGCAGCGGCCGCAGCACCACTCGTTGCGCCGCCTCGGCCACCGAACGCAGCTGGGTCACCGCCTGCTCGTTCTGTTGTCTCAGATGGGCGAAGAAGGTGACGAAGACGGAGATGATGACGAGCGCGATGATCTGGTAGGTGTGATTGAGGTCGTTGAGACTGGTGCGCGTGATGGCCACCACGGACTGGGCCAGCACGGCGACCGCACAGACGAAAGCGGTCATGCGCGGCCCGGTGAACGAGGCCGCCACCGCGGGCGCCGCCACCAGGAACGGGCCGAGATGGACCTCCGGTGGCGCCATGATGTCCACGGCCGTGACGAGGGCGATCAGCGCGAACGGTATCGCCACGAGTGTGTTCCTGCGCTTTCGGGACTCGCGGAACGACTGCAGCAACCACCGGGAAGCCATGCTTCCGGGATACCTCAACCGGTCCGCCACCGCTCCTCGTGCGGCTGATCGGCCCCGACCGGCACATCCGCCCCGTCACTCTGTGTTGCGCAGCACCCACTCGGACAGTCGGCCGTTTTCACTGCCCCGCTTCTCGTGTCGCGCTGTTCGGGCCGGGCCTGGCAACGCTGAGCCCACCAACCGCTCACTCGACGAAGAGAGAACAGCATGACGGGCTCAGCCTTCCTCACCCCGCGGGTACGGATACGTGGGCGTCGCGCGCGGACCGTCGCCGTGGTGCTCACCACGGCCGCCCTTGCCGCGGCCGCCGGACCCGCCACGGCCGACGGCGGTGCCGAGCCGGCCGGCGCCAGGCCCACGGTGGTGGTAGTACACGGCGCGTTCGCCGATGCCTCGGGCTGGAACGGTGTGGTGGAACGCGTGCAGCGTGACGGGTACAAGGTCATGGCCCCGGCCAATCCGCTGCGCGGGCTCGCCGGTGACTCCGCGTACATAGCCAGCGTGCTGACGAGCATCAGGGGCCCGATCGTGCCGGCCGGGCATTCCTACGGCGGTGCGGTGATCAGCAGCGCTGCCGCGGGGAACCCGCAAGTGAAGTCGCTGGTGTTCGTGTCCGCGCTCATGCCGGACAAGGGGGAGAGGCTGTCGGATCTGAGCGCGAAGTTCGCGGGAAGCGAGCTGAATACGGCTCTGAAGCAGGTGCCGTTCCCGGAGGCCGGCGGCAAGGAGGGGGCCGACCCGTACATCCAGCCCGCCAAATTCCACGACGTCTCGCGGCGGACGTGCCGTCGGGCACCACAGCCCTGATGGCCGCCACCCAGCGCCCCGTCAACGGAGCCGCGTTCATGGCCACGGCGGCTGTTTCGGCGGCCTGGAAGCCCATTCCGTCGGTCGCCACCCGGGACAAGGCCATCGCCCCGGATCTCGAACGTTTCGAGGCCAAGCGCGCCAAGTCGCACACCGTCGAGGCCGACTCCTCCCACGTCGCGATGCTGACGCACCCCGATGTCGTCGCCGACCTCATCCGGCAGGCCGCCGGAGACGGAACACCCGCGAAGTCGGCCATGGCCCCGACGGGCACCAGCACCCTCGTCATGGCCTGCCTCGGCGGCCTCGCGGGCGTAACCGTCCTGGCGGGCGCGGGCCTCGTGGCGACGGTCCGGAGGCGCCGGTAACGGCACGTCTACGGAACCAGCCGGGACTCCGACAGGCGGGGCGACGGCGGTGCCGCGCCGTCCAGCGTCGCGGAGTGCAGGGCGGCGTGCTCCTCGCGGGACACGACCGACCGGCCGCCGCGCAGAGTGAGCCGGCGCCCCTGCGGGGTCGTCCAGCGCACCTCGGCGCAGTCGCCGACCACAAGCACCTCGGGATCCGGCACCGGCTCCCCACTCTGCTCCGTATCCACCTCGGGATCCGGTACCGGCTCCCCGCCCGCTTCCGCGCGGTAGACGTAGCTGATCAGATCGATGCCGCCCCGCTCCTCCGTGACCGTGATCCGGTCCCCGTGGGCGTGCGTGACGCGCAGTGGACTGCTCATGTCCCAAGTCTCCCGGGTACGGCTGGAAAGCGCTTACCGCAACCGCGGTCCTGCGCCGGACGAACGTCAACAAGAAGAAGACGCAGAGTGAGTGACGAGGCATTCCTCCGCTGAGCGGAGCGCCTCATGGGGTGAGGTAGGTGTGGAAGACGCCCTCCGGGTCGTACCGCGCCCGCAGACTCTGCAGCCGTCGCCAGTCGCGCGCCGTGTACGACCGCTCCGCGCGGGCGGGACCGGCGCCGAGGTCGGCCTCGGCGATGTAATGACCCGTCCCGAGGGGCTCCACGGCACGCATCGCCTCGTGCAGCCAGCGGGCGTTGATGTCATCCTCCGCGGGGTCGTCCCAGATGGCGTACGGGACGACGTAGCTCGATCCGAGCACCGAGAACGCCATGTCGCGCAGCAGTTCCTCATTGTGCGACGCGGGCGATATGGGTGCCAGGACGAGGGAATTGCCGGAGGGAGCCGTCGCCACCGCTTCGCTGAGCCTGGACAACAGCGTTCCGAAGTCCGACTGCGACCACAGGGTGTCGGCCGCGTAGCGGTGATCCGCGGGCCATATGTCGCCGGAGGCTTTGTAGAGGGAATCGGGGGAAATCGGCTCGTCCACCTCACGGAAAAGGGCTCGATCGGCGAAGGGGCAGTTCCGGAGCGGTCCGAGGGTCTGGACGGCCTGCTCGCGCGAATCCGCGAAAGCGGTGGCGGCGACGGTGATCACCTTCGGCCGCGGCCTCGTTCTCGTCATGGGCGGGGCGGCCGTTGCGAGTACGAGGCTCAATTCCACGGTCGGCTTGAGTTCATGCGCTGTTTCGGTGGCCCAGTTCGTCACCTCTTCGAGATCCGCCAGGGGAAAGGCATACGTGGTTGACATGATCGCCCCGGGAAGCCGGTGCAGACGAAGGCGAAAGCGGGTGACGACGGCGAAGAAACCCGGACCCGCCCCGCGCGCCGCCCAGAGCAGGTCGGGATTCTCGTCCTTGTTGCACCGGACCGTTTCACCGTCCGCCGTCACGGCTTCGATTTCGTAGACGCTCCGACAGGCCGGCCCCAGGGCACCGGAATTCCACCCGAGACCTCCGCTGAGGAGATAACCGCCGACGGCGACCGACCCGCAATGCCCCGTGGGAAAGGAAAAGCCGTGCTTTGCGAGTTCCGGAGCGAGTTCGCTGCCGGTTACGCCGGGCTGCACGGTCGCCGTCGCGGAAGCCACGTCGATGTCGCACCGCCGGAGCCGGGAGAGGTCGATGAGCATGCCGTCGGAACGGACGGAGGACCCGCACCAGCTGTGCCCGCCCGCCCGTACCGCGATGCGGAGTCCGCGGGAACGAGCCAGCCCGATGGCCTCGGGAACATCCCGCTCCGAAGCGGCACGGACGATCAGCTCCGGGAATCGCTCGGGCTTGAGTCCGTTCCACACCATGCCTGCCCGGAGCGCTTCGTAATCGGAATCGCCGCGCTGGACGAGCTCCCCTTCGATTTCTCTGGCCAGTTCTCTGTCGCGCATCACGGAACTCCCGGACTTGCACGGGCTACGGCCGCGAATGAAGCTGAAGATGCCGGTGCGAGTACCCCACTGGCGCAAGCGAAGACAAGACCAGTTTACCGGCCGCCTCAAAAGCTCGCGGCCGGAGTCTCTTTCATGAGAGATGGCCATCGAGACCATGAGAGCCTTTGTCCTCAGAAGAGTCGGCGAGGTCGGAGTCATCGAGAAACCGGTCCCCGAACCCGGCCCCGGCGATGCGGTTGTGCGCACCACACAAGCCACGGTGCGGCGGATCTTGGAGTTGACCGACGGTCAGGGTGTGGACGCCGCGATCGAAGCGCTCGGCACCCCCCGGACCTGGGAGGCCACCTTCCGCGTCACCAAACCGGGCGGACGCATTTCCAATGTCGGGTACCACGGCGACATACCTGAGCCGCTCCGGATCCCGCTGGAGCCCTTCGGGTACGGGATGTCGGGCAAACAGGTCTACGGTGGGCTGAACTGCGGGGGCCGGGAGCGGATGCGGCGGATTTTTCGTCTGCTGGAGCACGGCAAGGTGGACCCGACGCTGATGACCACGCATGAGTTCGGCTTCGACGAGATCGAGCGGGCTTTCCGGATGATGGAATCGAGAGAGGACGGGATCATCAAGCCGCTGATCCGTTGCGATCCGGACCGGCTCGACCGACGCGCTTCGTCGCCCACGCCGGAGCTTGCCGGCTAACTCGTGGTCAGACCGAAGACGGTGATGATCACCAGGCAGCACACCGCAACGACCGCGGCGCCCGCCACATGGACGCCGATGGATCGCGCCCGGCCGGGCAGCAGCCAGAAGGCGAGTGCTCGATTGACCAGCGGCATCAGCAACCAGGTCAGCACACTGACACTCAGTACGTTGCTGATGAACAGCGCGAGATACTCGGGCATTTTCAGGTGGTTGAGCCAGTCACCGACCGTCAGGTTCAGGACCATCACCGTGGGATACAGGGCCAGTACCACGGACATGGCCTGCTTCCAGTTGGGCGGAACCCCTTGCCCCGTGCCCTCGCCGAAGCGGAACCAGCCGCCGAACGCCGACCCGATCTTGCGCACGTCGTAGGAGCCGAAGTAGTCGCGCCCCTCCGCCAGAAGCTTTTCGCGGGCCTCGGAGCCGAGCCAGGTTTCGAGGTGTTCGCGCGTGTCGAAGCGGAAGGCAACCACCCAACGGTCCTGAACACCCTTCACCGGTTTGAACAACTCCGACCCCATGAAACCGGGATGCCTCTCCTGTTCCTTGAGGATCTTGTCCTGCCAGTGCATGAATTCCCGCTCGCGGCCGGGCCGCACATCATGCGAGATGACCGCCGTGACGACATCCTCGGTCGGCGTACCACCGGCAAGCACCTCTTGCGTGGGGGTCCCATCGAACAGCGGGCGGCCCTCGTCGAGGAGTTGCCGACGCGCGTTCGAGTCCAGCCACTCGGTCAGCTGCTCGACACGGGAGAAGCGGAATACGACGACCCACTCGTTCTCCTCACCGGAGGCCGGCGGGTACATCTCCGTTCCCTGGAACCCGTCAAAGCCTCGCACGACCTCGTTGGTCTTCTCCTGCCAGCGCTTGTAGTCGTCATCCCGGCCGGCCCGGACCCTCTGGGAGGTCACGACCGTTGCGCTGCCCCCGGGGGCACGGCTTGCACGGGTACTCATGCGGAGTAGTCTAGTTCTCAAGGGAGTTATCGGACAAATGGGGGAAATTTTATTGCCTCGGTGAGCGGGAGGATCTTGAGATGGGACACAAGGAGTTCATGGCCGAAGCGGTTCGACTGGCTACCGAGTCCGTCGACAACGGCTGGGGCGGACCGTTCGGCGCGGTGATCACCAACGACGGCGAGATCATCGCTCGCGGGCAGAATCGTGTACTTCTCACGGCCGACCCGACCGCGCACGGTGAGGTGGAAGCCATCCGCAAGGCCGTTCAGCTGATCAATCCGGAGGCGCCCAGTATTTCCGAGGAGTATCAGGACGCGTACACCCTGGAGCTGGTGCCTCGCCCCGAGGGTTCCCCCGACGTAGTGCCCGAGCGCGCTCGTATGCTGCAGGGGTGCACGATCTACACCAGTGGCGCTCCGTGTCCGATGTGCATGAGCGCCATCTACTGGTCCCGGATCAGTACCGTCTACTACAGCTGTGACTGGAAGGCGACTCAGGAGATCGGCTTCGACGATGCCTTCCAGTACGAAGACTTCGCGAAGCCCCCGGACCGGCGGAGCATCACTCTCGAACAGCTCCACCCCGAGCTGGGGGCCACGTCCTACGCGGCGTGGGCGAACAAGGCGAACAAGCACCCGTACTGAAGCGGCTCGGAACGGGAACCCGATCACTGCGCTGTCGGCCGGGTGGCCGACGGCTTGCCACGCACTCATGGAAGAGCGGCAAGCCGTCGGCCGTTTGCGTGAGACAGGTACTACGTGAGACGGGTACTACTTCGGCGGGCGGATGTTCCCGCTGCCCATGTTGCCCTGCTGCTCGATCTGGTCCTGCAGCTTCCGGGCCTTCTCCTGGAGCCGCTGGCGCTGCTCAGGGTCGGTGGTGCGCTCAGCGGCCTCGTTCATCTGCCGGGCCTTGTCACGCAGCTGCTGCGCACGGTCACCGGATTCACGTGCAACGCTCATCATCGCTCCTTGTGCGGTTGGGAAGAGCTTGCTCCATCAGAGAACCAGCGTCGCCGGTTCGCCGCACCTCGAATCGTCACTCAACGTCACGGTGTGCCGTGGGGGCGGTGCGGCGCTGGCATGATCAAGGGCATGAACGAGAGCATCATCGCCGCGTGTGACGGGGCATCGAAGGGCAATCCGGGGCCTGCGGCCTGGGCGTGGGTCGTGGCCGGTGCGCACGGGCGACCGGAGCGCTGGGAAGCGGGACCACTGGGGACCGCCACCAACAACGTCGCCGAACTCACGGCGCTGCAGGAGCTGTTGGAGTCCACGGATCCGTCTGTGGCGATCGAAGTACGGATGGACTCGCAGTACGCGATGAACGCCGTGACGAAGTGGCTGCCGGGGTGGAAGCGCAACGGCTGGAAGACCTCGGCCGGAAAGCCGGTGGCCAACCGCGACCTGGTGGCCCGTATCGACGCCCTGCTGACCGGCCGGACCGTGGACTTCGTCTATGTGCCCGCCCATCAGGTGGACGGAGATCCGCTCAACGCCCTCGCCGATCAGGCGGCCAGCGAGGCCGCGGTGGCGCAGCAGCGGGCCGGTACCGCGCATGGCTCGCTGCTGCCGACGCCCGCTCCGGCCCGGGCGACCGAGGGACGGAGCAAGGGTGCTCCGGCGAAGAAGGCAGGGGGAGCGGCACGTTCCGCACGCTCCGGTGGAACCATCCGGGCCAGGTTCGCCGGCCGCTGCCACTGCGGAAAGCCTTACGCGGCACAGGAGATGATCGCCAAGAACCCGAACGGCTGGGGCCACCCGGAGTGCCGCACCGCGCCCGCCTGAGGCACGGCCCGTCGGGCCTGCGCACCCGGTGCGGGCCCGGCGGGGCATGGATCGCCGGCCGGGGCGGGCGAGTGGCCACGCGAAATGGGGTCCGCGTGCCATGATGCGGCTCCGACGGCAGCGTCCGCAGTGCTCTGCCGATGCCGCCGGCAACGGCGACACGCTGGGGGGCGTATGGGAAGCACGGGCACGGTTCTGCGCGAGTTGCGCGGTGCGCAGAAGACGGCCAAGGGGGTGTCGCTGTACTCGCGGTACGTGAACCGCCCAGCCGGACGGGTGTTCGCGGCAGGCGCCTGCCGTATCGGACTGACACCCAATCAAGTCACGCTGATCAGCGCGGCATTCACCTTCTCCGCCATCGCTTCGGTGGCTCTCGTCCGGCCGTCCTGGGGGCTCGCGGTCGCGGTGTACGCGGGTCTCGCCATCGGCTTCGCCTTCGATTCGGCCGACGGGCAGCTGGCCAGGCTGACCGGCAGGGGAGGTCCGGACGGCGAGTGGCTGGACCATGTCGTGGACTGCGCCAAGATGATCCTCGTACACACCGCCGTGCTGATCTCGTTCCAGCGGTTCTTCGATCTGCCGGCCCAGGGCTGGCTGCTCCTGCCGCTGGGCTTCCTGTTCACCGCCGTGCTGACCTTCTGCGCCGGGCTGCTGCGCGAACAGCTGGGCAAGGCGGCCGCCATGCCCGCGGCGGGCAGCGGTGCCGCGGTCCCGGTGTCCCGGGTGCGGGCCGTGGCACTGCTGCCCGCCGACTACGGGGTGTTCTGCCTGGTGTTCCTGCTGCTCGGTGACCGGACCGCGTTCCGCATCGGCTATGCGTTGCTCGCCGTTGTGCACGCACTGTTCCTGGTGGCGTTCCTCGCCAAGTGGTTCAGGGAGCTGAAAGCGCTCCGGACTGCGGACTGACGAGCGTGTCCAGCGCCCGGCGCAGCTGGGTGCTGGACGTGTGCACGGTGTACGGGAAATAGACCACCTCGACACCGACCTCGGCGAAGTCGCGCTCCAGCCGCTTGCCCTTCTCCGTGTCCCGCCAGTCGTCCCCCTTGAAGATGACGTCGAACCTGACCTGTTGCCAGGTCTCGACCTTGTCGGGCACGGTCTCGACGAACGCCGCGTCCACGTAGCGGACACTGCGTACGATCTCCAGCCGTTCCGGCAGCGGAATCACCGGCTTGTGGCCCTTGGCGAGCGCGGCCATCTCGTCCGAGACGACGCCCGCGACGAGGTAGTCGCACTGGCTGCGGGCATGCCGCAGGATGTTGAGGTGCCCTATGTGGAACAGGTCGTAGACCCCCGGCGCGTAGCCGACCCTGTGCACCATCCGTTCTCTCCCCCCACGGTGAACGTGATGTCCGTGTCCAGCAGCCGTTGTCCGGACATGGCATCCGGTGCTGCGGGATATCGGTATCGGTGTTGATGGTGCAACGACCTTACTGTGAAGACCACTTGCGCATCTCGTGAACGGATAAGCTCACTTTTGGGACTGTTCCTTGGGGGGAACACAGAATGTTCCGGGGGGAAGGCGAGCGTCCATGTCCGATGCCGATCGTCACAAACCGTTCGAAGGCCGCACTCTGCTGGTCGTCTCGACCAACTACGCACCGGAGCTGACGGGCATCGGCCCGTATGCTGCTCAGCTCGCCGAGCACTGGGCCGCGTCCGGGGCCGAGACCCATGTACTGACCGGTATGCCGCACTACCCGTCCTGGCGTACCGAAGCGGAATACCGGGGCGTGTGGCGGGTCGCCGAGAAGCGGGCCGGGGTCACCGTCCACCGGCGCAGACACTATGTGCCGCCCCGCCAGTCCGCCCTGCGCAGAGCGGTGTTCGAGGCTACGGTGCTCGGGCACGGTCTGCTGTCGCCGCCCGTATCGCGTCCGCCGGACGCGGTGATCTCCCAGATGCCCAGCCTCGCGGGCGGTGTCATCGGGGCCCGGCTGGCCCGCCGCCACCGAGTCCCGCACATACCGGTCGTGCAGGATCTGATGGGCGCCGCCGCTGCGCAGAGCGGCATCCGGGGCGGGGGCCGGGCGGCGGCCGTCGCCTCGGCGGCCGAACGTTACGCGCTGCGCGGCGCCGCCCTCGTCGGAGTCATCCACGAGAGCTTCGTCCCGCGCGTCACCGCGTACGGCGTGGACCCGGGGCGCATCCGTACCGTCCCCAACTGGTCGCATGTGCGGGCCCCTTCGGCCGACCGTGCCGCTACCCGGGCGAGACTCGGCTGGAGCGAGGGCACCCCAGTGATCCTGCACTCCGGGAACATGGGGCTCAAACAGGGCCTGGAAGTCCTCGTCGACGCGGCCCGGCTGGCCCCGGAGATACGCGTCGTGCTGATGGGGGACGGGAATCAGCGCGAGGCGCTGCTGGGACGGGCGACGGGCCTGCGCAACCTCGACTTCCTGCCGCCGGCCGGCGCCGAGGAGTTCACGGACATCCTCGCCGCCGCCGATGTGCTCGCGGTGACCCAGCGGGCATCCGTGCTCGACATGAGCGTCCCGTCCAAACTCACCTCGTACTTCGTCTCGGGCCGCCCCGTCGTCGCCTCGGTCGCCGACGGGGGAGGCACCGCCCAGGAGGTCCACCGGTCCGGCGCCGGGATCCTCGTCGCACCGGAGGACCCCGCCGCGCTGCTGTCAGCCGTACGCAAGCTCGTCGAAGCACCGGCCGGGGCGGACGCACTCGGCGCCAACGGACCGCAGTACGTCGCACGTCACCTGAGCCGGGAGGCGGGCCTGGCCCGCTTCGACGTACTGCTCACCGAGGTCCTCGCCGACGCACAAGGGAGACCACGCCGATGACCCAGCCGATCCGCGCCCTGGAGGACCAGGACGAACCCGCGCTGCTGAGGGACCAGTTCCGTCAGCTCCTGCGCTACCGAGCACTGCTCGCCTCCGGCGTGGTCCTCGGACTGCTCGGCGGCGGCTGGCTCGCCCTGAGCGGCGAGGAGAGCTACACATCGACGGGCGAGGTGGTCGTACGCTCCGCCGCCTCGGACCCCTTCGCCGCGGGCGCCTCCGCCGACAAGGG
Source organism: Streptomyces sp. NPDC048473 (assembly GCF_043200155.1). NCBI lineage: Bacteria > Bacillati > Actinomycetota > Actinomycetes > Kitasatosporales > Streptomycetaceae > Streptomyces > Streptomyces sp. NPDC048473. Next base: position 18,717 of record NZ_JBICXE010000027.1, on the reverse strand, counting down.
CATCAACATCGGCTCCGAGCGGCAGACCGCCGTCAGCGACACCGTGGGCACCCTGGCCGTCGGCACCCTGGCCAGGCACGGCGACCGGGTGGAGGTCGGGACACTGCTGTCCGGTCTCCAGGTCACGAACCCGCCCAACACCCTCGTACTCCGCTTCTCCTACACCGGCCGTACCCCCGCCCTGGCGAAGGCGCGGGCCGAGGCGCTCGCCGACGCCTATCTGGAGATCCGCAGACAGCGCACCGAGGACAGCATCGCCAACATGGCCGACGGCTACCGCGCTCAACTGAAGCCGCTCACCGAACAGCGCGACCAACTGGCGGCGGAGCAGGCCGGGGCGAGCAACGACGTGACCAGCGCACGGGCCAACCTCGTGGTCTCGATCTCCGAACTCAGCAGGAAGATCTCGGAGTTGCGCGCCCTGGACACCACCCCCGGCTATCTGACGAAGAAGCCCGTCGCGCCCACGGACCCCACCGGCGCCGGGCTGCCCCTGCTGCTGGGACTCGGCGGTGTCGTCGGGCTCGCGCTCGGACTGCTCCTGTCGTGGGTACGCCTGGTCTTCGACCCGGCCGTCCGCTCCACCCGGGAGCTGGTCCGTTCGCTCGGCGCCCCGCTGCTCGGCACCCTGCCGAGGGAGCGGGCATCCGCCGGGGCGCTGCTCGCCATCGGGCGGAGCGGGAGCCGCCTCGCCGAGGAGTACCGGGCGGTCGCCTTCCGGCTCGCCTACGACCCGTCGTTCGCCCAGCGCCGCAGACTCCTGGTCACGGCCCCGCGCGGGGACAACGACGCGGCGGCCACCGCCGCGGTCAACCTGGCCGCCGCCTTCGCCGAGATGGGACGTGACGTACTCCTGGTCGAGGCCGATCTGCGTACCCCTTCGCTGGCCAGGGACCTCGGCCCGGCCGTGCAGGGCGCCGGGCCGCGCTGGGCATCGGAGGGCGAACGGGCCTGGCCGTCGGACAGCCGGATGAATGTGGACGTACCCGGGTCGGGTGCCTTCACCCTGATAGCGGGCCGGCGCACGGACAACGTCCCGCGTGCCCTGACCTCCGCGCCCGTCGGACGGATCGTCGCCGAGGGCGGCCGGCCGGGCGCCGTCGTCATCGTGCTGGCCCCGCCCGTGCTGTCGTACGCCGATGCCGTCGCGCTGATCGACCGGGTGGAGGGCGTCGTGGTGGTCTGCGACCCGCGCGAGGTGCACCGCAGCGACCTGGAGCGGATCCGCGAGATCATCGGGGCGGCCGGCGGCTCCGTGCTCGGCGCCCTGCTGCACCCCGGCCGAAGCCGCTACGAGCGCCGGGCCCGCAAGAAGGCCGGCAGGCGCCGTACGGGCAGTGGCCGGTCCGGCTCCGCGTCGGGCCGGGGCGACGGCGGCGGCCGCGGCGGCCCGGAGCACACCGGTGACCCGGCCGAGACGCTCGGCCTGCGCACCTTCGACTCCACCGCGGGAAACAGATGAGGGCACGGACCGCGATCGTCTGCTCGGTCGCGGACCAGGGCGTGGCGGCGCTCACGAACATCCTGGTGCTGGTGGCCGCCGCCCGGCTCTCCACCGTGGCCGACTTCGCCCGCTTCTCGGCGGTCTACCTCGTCTTCACGGTGCTGCTGGGGGTCTCCGGTGCCTACACCGGGCAGCCGCTCGTGCTGCGGCGCGGCGAGAGCGACGAGGTACGCGGCGCGTGCCGGTCGGCGGTCACGTTCACCCTGATCGCCGCCGCCGCGCTCGGCGCCCTGCTCGCCGCCGTCTGCCTGATGCTGCCGGGGGCCACCGCACGTGCCTTGACGATGCTGGGACTTGTCCTGCCGGTGGTCCTGGGGCAGGACACCATGCGTTACGCCTTCTCCACCCTGCACCTGCCGCACCTGGCACTGGCGGGCGACGTACTCAGACTGCTCTGTGTGCTGGGCGCGCTGGCCGTGCAGCCGTACGGTGCCCCGGCGGCCCGGCTCGTCACCGCATGGGGGCTGTCCGCGCTCCCCGCCCTTCTGCTGTCGGCCGCCCTGCTGCACCGCAGAGTGGCCGGTACGCCCATGCGGCTCAAGGTCCTGCTGCGGCGAGGGCATCTGGGGCGCCGCTTCGTGGTGGAGTTCGGGGTGGGCAACGCCATCAGCCAGCTCTCCGTGCTCGGACTCGGCATGGTCGGCAACCCGCTGGTGGTGGGCGCCCTGCGCGGCGCGACCACTCTCTTCGGGCCGCTGAACGTGCTGTTCACCTCGGCCACCGGCTTCGGACCGCCACTGCTCGGACGGCTCGCCTCCGAACGGCGCAGGGTACGCGCCGCGGCGACGCTCGCCGCCGTCCTGGCTGCCACCGCCGCCGCCTGGGCCACCGCACTCGCCCTGCTGCCCAACCGAATCGGCCGCCATCTGCTCGGCGACACCTGGCCCACGGCGGCCGCCGTGCTCCCGGCGACCGGCAGCCAGTACGCGGCGATGGCCGTCGGTACCTGCGGGCTGCTGGCGCTCCGGATGCTCGACCCCCGCACCACCCTCTCCATCCAGGTGGTCTTCTCGCTCGCGGCCGTCGCCTTCCTCACCTGCGGGTATGTGCTCGGCGGGGTGCCGGGCGCGGCCTGGGGCCTGTGCCTGGGGTCCGTCTGCAAGGCGGTGGCCACCTGGACCCGGGTGGCCCGGCTCCGACGCCGCACCACGGTGGAACAGGCACCCGTCAGCGCGAGCGCGGTCCGCTCCGGCTCCTGAAACTTGTGATCAGCAGCAGACAGAGCGCCGCGATCGCCAGTTTCCCGACGGACTGCAGCAGCGGTCCGCGCAACAGAATGAAGGTGTATCCGGCGATCAGCGGTGCGGCGATGGCCAGAACGCTGCCGGGGCCCGGGCCGTCCCGGGACACCGCCCGAGCGTAACGCCGGTCGGTGCGTGCGGCGACGTACCCGATGAGTGCGAGACCGCCGACCATGCCCGGAGCACCGAAGTCGACCCAGAGCTCGGTCCACAGCGGCGCCGACAGGTTGGTCATGTTCATCCCCATCCACTGGCCGACGCGCACTCCCGTATCCTCCGGCTTGCCGCTCCACACCGACCGGGGCACGAAGAAGAGGGCGGATCCGGCCAGTTGACGCCCATAGGTGTGGCCGCGGGTGTCGACCCAGGCAATGGTGTTGGCGAACATCACCGTCTGGTCGTAGTCCTTGGTGGCCAGCGGCTCGAAGACCGACGACGAATCCACCGGCCGGTACCCGGCGCTGTCGTAGCGGAACCGGTCCGCGTACGGGAACAGCACCAGCGCCCCGACCACCCCCATGGCCAGCACCGACCGGTACATTGCCGCGCTGCTCGGGAACGCGGTGAACAGGAGCGAGACCAGTACGGTCAGGAACCAGTAACGGGCATTGGAGACCGGGTTGTTGACGATGACGTTGAGGATCAGCAGCGCAGACCAGACCAGAACCGTCGAGGGCGAACGCCGGGCCCTGCGCGAGGTCACCAGCCGACGGGTGTAGAAGAGCAGCCCCAGCAGCGCGGGAACCGTGCCGAAGCCCTTGAGGAAGGCCGATCCCACATTGGACTGGGTCGACACCACCCCGCTGACCGCGACCGAGGCGCTGATCTCCTGGCGGCTGGTGAAGAAGATCGCGGGGCCGCCGAGCTTCAGGATGTAGTAGCCGCTCGCCGCGAAGGCCAGCACCACCAGCAGCCTGAGCCGCCCCCGGTGCGCGGTGGCCGGACCGCTCCCGGAGCGTGCGGTGGCCCGGCGGCGCAGCGGCCGCCGGGACGCCAGCAGCGCCCCGAGGTCGAACGCGGCGCACCCCACCAGGATCAGCGCGACCGCCGTCACCAGATCCGACCGCGGCCCGACCGTCGGGGTGGGGGTCTGCCCGATGACCGCCTGCGCGAACGGCGCCACCCCCATCGCGATGTACACGAACATCCAGAACACGCCCTGCAGCAGACGCCGCCGCGTGGACAGAATCATCGTGGCGAGCCGGGCCCCCGCGTAACACGTCAGTACGAGCTGCAGCCAGTACGAGGTGTCCCGGACGCCCGTCCCCGGCTGCGCCGCGATCACCGCGGGCAGGAAGCAGACCAGGCCGAGGATGAGAGGCACGGCCAGCGCGCGCGACAGCATCGCCCAGGACATGGGCTTCGCCGGCGGGTGGACCGGGTCCAGTGGGCCGTGCTCCGGTACGGGTGCGGACGGCGTTGCCTCGTGCACGGACGTCATCTGCTCCCCGTTCCGTGGACCTGTGAACACTCTAACGAATCAACCCACTTGGGGGGTTTGGATGACTAGTCTGTAAAAGGTCGGCCGAGGTTGAGGGGAACCCTGGTGAAGATCCTGCACGTCGTCACTCTGCACACCCCGGACCATGCGTTCGGCGGCCCGACCAGGGTGGCGCTCAACCTGTCGAAGGCCCAGCGGGCCGTGGGCGACGACGCCCGCATCATGGCCCTGGGCGACGGCTTCGAAGGCCGGCTGCCGCGCGAGGTCGAGGGAGTACCGGTCCATCTCTTCCAGGCCCGCCATCTGCTCCCCATGTTCGAGGTCAGCGGCATCACCTCCGGCGCACTCCTGTTCGCCGCCCGGCGCATGATGCGCGGCGCCGACCTCGTCCATGTCCATCTGATGCGCGACCTGGTGACGCTGCCCGCTGCGCTGCTCGCGCTGGCCTCCCGCACCCCCCTGGTCGTCCAGACCCACGGCATGGTGGACCCGACCGAGAAACGGGTCGCCCAGCTGACCGATCTGCTGGGGGTACGCAAAGTGCTGCGCCGAGCCGACGCCGTGCTGCACCTCACCGAGATGGAACGCCTCGATGTGAACGCCGTTGCCGCACCGGTGCCGTTGACCCGCACCGTACGGCTGGTCAACGGCGTAAGGCCGCAGGAACCGGGGCCCGCCCGCGAGCCCGGGCGGCCGCCGACGGTCCTCTTCCTGGCCCGGATCCAGGAGCGCAAGCGCCCGGAGGACTTCGTCGCCGCGATGCCGACGGTCCTGGCCGAGCACCCGGATGCCCGGTTCGTGCTGGCCGGTCCCGACACCGGGGCGCTGCCCGCAACCCTCGAACTCGCCCGCCGACTGGGGGTGATGGACTCCCTCGACCAGGTGGGACCGCTCGACCACGAGGAGGTCCTGGCGGCAGGCCGGCAGGCCGATGTGTACGTGCTGCCGTCGATCGAGGAACCCCTGGGCGTATCCGTCCTCGAAGCGATGTCGGTCGGCACACCCGTGGTCATCACCCGCACCTGCGGCCTCGGCCCCGATGTCGCGCGGGCCGGGGCGGGCCGGGTGGTCGACAGCCGTGTCGGCGAGGACGGGAAGAACGCGCTCAAGGTCGCCGGGGCCATTCTGGAACTCCTCGAACCCGAGGCCAACGCACAGGCCGGGAAGGCCGCTTGGGACCTGGTCAATGAACACTTCACCATCGAGGTCGTGACCCGGACCCTCCGGCGGACCTACGAGGACGTGGTCCGCCGGAAGGGCCGTTGAGTCAAACGGTCTTCCCCTCACGGGACTTGAGCGCGATCTGCCAGCGGTAGAAGCTCATCGCCAGCGCGAAGTCGAATCCCGCCCGCCCGTCGAGGAAACCCCGCCGGTACACATACATGTACGCGAACGACACCAGGGGCTTGAAGGGCGCCTTGTGGAACAGCTGCCCCTGGCGCGACTTCACCCTCCGCACCTGCTCCTTGACCTCGGGGTGGTGCTCCAGCCACGCCTCCCAGTCCGAGTACCGGTTGTGCCGCTCGAACCACGCGGTGACCGGATCGAGGTCCTGGTGCTCGATCGGATTGCGGAGGGAGCCGGCCGACTCGGCAACCGGCTGGTAGTGGCCCTCGACCTCGCCGATGCCCGGAGCTTCGAGATCCCCGACCTCCGGGTACCGGCAGCGGGTGCGGTCGGTCAGTGACCGCTTGCGGATGGTGTAGCCGTGCCGCAGCCGCTTCCCGGAGAACCAGTAACCCAGCGGTATGTCGTACGCCGCGGGCTTCGGCGCGCCGGGATCGGCGAAGATCTGCCGCAGTTCGGCCAGCAGACCGGGGCTGAGCCGCTCGTCCCCGTCGAGCAGCAGAATCCAGTCCAGGTCTGTGCGGACATGGTCCAGGCACCACTGTTTCTTGCGCGGATGACCGCCGTCCCAGGTGTACGTGATCACCTCGGCCCCGCACTCCTCGGCGATCTTCGCCGTGTCGTCCGTACTGTGCGAGTCGACGACGACGACCGCCTCGAAGTGGCCGAGCACCGACTTCACCGCCTCGGCGATGTTGAGCCCCTCGTTCTTCGTGGGGATCGCCACGGCTATCGGCAGCTTGCTCATCCGTGGTCTCCTTCGGGCAGCCAGGCGTAGCAGCCTGTGGAGGTGAAGGCGCGGGCCGCCGTCGGGACGGTGATCCCGGCCCGCTTCCCGGAGGCGGAGGAGCCCGACACCAGGCTCTTGCCGTTCGCCCCGGTGATCTGCCAGGTGCAGTTCTTGGTGGGAGTGACGTCGTGGTAGCGGCCCGGCCGGATCTGCTCGTCCTTGTACGTGCCGTCCGCGTACCCCCGCGAGGCCTCCCGCACCAGCTCCTTGTGCTGGGTGCAGAGGTGTTCGACGGCGGGTTCCGCGTCGGCGATCTCCCCCGTCACGATCGCGCCGACCGCCGTGTCCCGGTCGACCTTGACGAGGTACGTCAGCTTGTCGCAGGTCTCCTGACCGGTCTGGAGCACGGCCGCCGGGTCCATGCCCCTGGGCACGCGGTCGACCAGATACTCCTTCTGCTTCTTGTTGAAGGAGCCGGTGGCCGGGGTGAGTTCATCGGTGGGCAGTGTCGGTGGTTCGCTCGTCCGCGGAGCCGAAGGACCACTGGACGCGGTGGCGCCGGGACCGGCCGACGGGGCTGCGACAGGGGCCCGGGTGGCGGACGGCCCTTCGCCGCTCGCCGCTTTGTGCCCGCCGGAGGACGAGCCGCAGGCGGCCAGCGCCGCCGTCAGTACGACGACGGCGGCGCCGGCCGGGAACGGATACCTCATCCACCCGTCCTCAGGGCGTAGTGGGCACTGACCTGCGAGCTGCTGAGTGCGGTCGGGTAGACGGCGGTCTCGTCGATCTGCCCGGCGAAGAAGTTGCTCGTTGGCTGGTTCGGCCAGTTGCTCAGGTTGTCCCCGCCCACCCTCCAGTAGCCGCTGTAGCTCTCGTTGCCGGTGTACAGGGTGCTGGAGGCGCGGAGCTGCCCGTCCACGTACAGCGCCATGCCGCCGGTGCCCTGCGTGGCGACGACATGGTGCCAGGCGCCGTTGTTGTAGGCGGCGGGCGTAGTGATGGTTCTGGTGCCGCCGCTGTAGACGCCGAAGATCAGCCGTCCGTCATTGCGCATGTACACATGCTTGTCGTACTGGTTGCTGTTCTGCAGGGTCAGATTGCCGAAGCCGATGATCTTCCCTCCCCTGGTGGTCGTCGTCTTGATCCATGTCTCCACCGAGAACCTGGTGGGCTGCGCATGACGCTTGTTGCTGTACGCGTACTGGCTCGATCCGTTGAAGCCGATCGCGGTCGAGGCACCCGCGACAGCGGCAGGAGTCTGGCGGTAGGCGGGGGAGTTGCGCAGGAATCCGTTGTCCAGCCCATTGCCGGTGTCTCCGGCGAAGGTAGACGTGCCTTCGTCGTACCGCCAGTACAGCGAGGCACCGTCCGCCAGCACCCTGGCGGGGTACTTCCCGGCCGCGGATGCCACGGTGGCGGACAGGGCGGGCGACTTGGCACTGGTGTTGGTGCCGTCGCTCGCACTGATCCGGTACGAGTGGGTCTCACCCGCGGCCACGTCCGTATCGGTCCACCTCAGCTGCGGCCGGTCCCAGAACAGCGAGTATCCGGTCGTGGTGTACACCGGGGTGCTCGCACCGTCCTTGTAGATCCGGTAGGTGAGCTCCCCGTCGTCGGTGTCGAAGCTCGTCTGCCAGTTGACCTCCACCTTGCCCGCGGCGACCGTGGACAGGCTGACGTTCGGCACCCACGGTGCCCCGGTGTCGGGACCGTCGGCGAACCGGGTGAGGCCCTGCTGCGCGGAGCCGTTGACGGTGGTGAACTCGCCGCCCACCCACAGATAGTGATGGCCGCCCTTGTCGGTCTGTGCCATCACCCGCGGTCCCACCGGCTCCCCGATGCCGTCGTTGGTGTCCGGGAACCAGGGGAGCAGCTTCGGGTCGTCGACGGACTGGGCCAGCAGATGCCTGCGGGGCTGGTCGGGAAACTCACCCATGCTGGCGCAGTCGTGCGCGTGACTCCCGCTGTACAGAACGCCGTTGTGTACGAGAACGGCCTGGGTGGCGCCCAGGCAGGTGTCCCGCCAGCGCTGCTCGAAGTTGCTGAGGTTCAGCGCGATCCGGCCGTCGAAGACACCGCCTCCGGTGCCCTCGTTGGCGGTGTAGAAGCCGGTGGCGTCCGTGGTCAGGTCCTGCACCGTGGAGGTGTTCGGAATGAAGCCGGCCGGGTAGCTCTTGGCGACGGCCCCGGTGGTGGCGTCCACGACGGCCAGTGCGTGCGAGGTGGTGCCGTTGACGGTGAAGAAGTCACCGCCGATCAGCACGTGCTTCTGGTCGGGCGTCAGCTCCACGGCCCGGCCCACCTCGTCGGTGTTGGCCGTCCACGGCTTCAGCGCGGCGCCGGTGGTGACCGCGGCGAACTTGTTCCGGGTCTGCCCCGCCACTGTGTTGAAGTCACCGCCCAGATAGACGGTGTCGGCCGTGACGGCCAGCGCCCGTACCGTCGCGGAGACGGAGACCTTGAAGTCCTGGCGTGGGGTGCAGGTCGTGGTGTCGATCGCGGCGATATTGCTCACCCCGACCCCGCTCACCGCCCCGAACTGCCCCCCGACGTAAAGGGTCTTCTGGTCGGGGGAGAGGACGAGGGCCCGTACGGTCGCCGTCCCCGACGAGAGCGTGAACGACAGGCTGCAGCCGGTCGGTGCACCGGTCGCCGCGTCGAACGCGGCGAAGTTCACCGCGGGCTGTTCGGAGGTTCCGGCGGCCGCGTCCGGCGGCCGGACGGTGGAGAAGGTCCCGCCGGTGTACACGACACCGGCGTCCGACGCGGCCATCGACCAGACGATGCCGTTGGTCTGCCAGGTGGTGAGGTCGTCCGCGGTCAGGGAGACCGGGGGTGTGAGGGCCGCGGCCGGGGAGCCCCCGGACGCGGCGGCGGTCAGGGCTCCGGCGAGCAGGCAGAGCGCGGCGGCCGCGGCACGTGCCCTGCCGCGTCCGTTGGGTCTGCGCCCCGTACTTCCGTTCATCATTCAGCTCCGAAGGTGAGAACGAGCTGCGGCCGGAAGGCCGCGGTTCCTGCCTCGTCCGACCGGCGGCAAAGACGGTGCGTCCCGCTGCCGGCAAGCACGAGTGAGTGGTCCGGGCCCGGGGCCCGGACCGGTGCGGACGCGCTCGGGTCCACCGGGCAGCCGGTGGAGGCCGAGGTCGTGCCCGTGTTGGTCCCCGGCACGGTCGTGGGGTGCGACGGCCGGGTGTTGTGGGTGATTGCCGGACCGGTCCACGTAACGGTGACCGGCAGGGCGGTGCGGCTGTCGGATGTGCCCGGATGCCTCATCGGTCCACCCGCACGGCGGCTCCGGCGAGTTGGTCGGACAGCTGACGGATGTCCGCGTCGACCATGATCCTGGCGAGCTCCTGCGATTTCACGGCCGGTTTCCAGCCGAGCAGTTCCTCGGCCTTGGCGGCATCACCGATCAGCGCGTCGACCTCGCTGGGGCGCTCGTACTTGGCGTCGTAGCGGACGTGTTCCCGCCAGTCCAGGCCGGCGTGCGCGAAGGCGTACTCCAGGAACTGCCGGACGCTGACACCCTCGCCGGTGGCCACCACATAGTCGTCCGGGTTGTCGCACTGCAGCATCCGCCACATCGCGTCGACGTACTCGGGGGCGTAGCCCCAGTCGCGCACGGCGTCGAGATTGCCCAGGTGGAGGTGGGTCTGCAGACCCGCGTTGATCCTGGCCACCCCACGAGTGATCTTCCGGGTCACGAACGTCTCACCGCGGCGCGGGGACTCGTGGTTGAAGAGAATCCCGTTGACCGCGAACATCCCGTACGCCTCGCGGTAGTTGACAGTCGCCCAGTACGAGTAGACCTTGGCGACGCTGTACGGGCTGCGCGGATGGAACGGGGTCTTCTCGTTCTGCGGCGGCGGGGTGGCGCCGAACATCTCCGACGAGGACGCCTGATAGATACGGGTGTCGATTCCGCTCGCGCGGACGGCCTCCAGCAGCCGGATGGTGCCGAGACCGGTGATGTCACCGGTGTACAGCGGAGCGTCGAACGAGACGCGGACGTGTGACTGCGCACCCAGGTTGTAGACCTCGTCCGGCCGGATGTCGCGCAGCAGATTCACCAGCGCGACCCCGTCGGCGAGGTCGGCGTGATGCAGGACGAACGAACGGTTCTCTTCCTCCGGTCCCTGGTAGATGTGGTCGATCCGCTCGGTGTTGAAGCTCGACGAGCGGCGTATCAGTCCATGGACCGTGTACCCCTTGTCGAGCAGCAGCTCGGACAGGTACGAACCGTCCTGTCCGGTCACGCCGGTGATGAGCGCGGTCTTCGCCACGGCTCCCCCCTCTGTGTTCGCCTGAAAGGCTGTTGGTTCTCACCGAAATATCGGAATTGAGCGATCTGCGGCAAAACATCACCGCGGCCTGCGGCTGCTGGCACAATCCGAGCCATGACGACTGATTTCCCCGGCCCTCCCCAGGAATTCGTCCGCCCCCTCCTACGACCCGGCGCCCGCATATTCGTCGCGGGCCACCGCGGTCTGGTCGGCTCGGCGGTGGTACGCCGCCTCACCGCCAGCGGACACGAGGTGATCACCCGCGATCGCGACCGCCTCGATCTGCGCGACGCCGCGCGGACCGAGGCATTTCTCCGCGAGGTCCGTCCGGACGCCGTGGTGCTGGCCGCCGCCAAGGTCGGCGGGATCATGGCCAACAACACGTATCCGGTGCAGTTCCTCGAGGACAATCTGCGCATCCAGCTGAGCGTCATCGCCGGAGCGCATGGAGCCGGGGTCGAGCGGCTGCTCTTCCTCGGCTCGTCCTGCATCTACCCCAAGCGCGCCCCGCAGCCGATCCCCGAAAGCGCCCTGCTCACCGGCCCGTTGGAGCCGACCAACGAGGCATACGCGCTGGCCAAGATCGCCGGAATCGTGCAGACCCAGTCCTACCGCCGGCAGTACGGCGCCTCGTACATCAGCGCCATGCCCACCAACCTCTACGGCCCGGGCGACAACTTCGACCTGGAGACCTCGCACGTACTGCCCGCGCTGATCCGCCGCTTCCACGAGGCGCGACGGGACGGCTCGCCCGCGGTCACGCTCTGGGGCTCCGGCAGCCCGCGCCGCGAATTCCTGCACGTCGACGATCTGGCCGCCGCGTGCCTCCTGCTGCTGGAGCGTTACGACGGCGAGGGGCCCGTCAACGTCGGCTGCGGCGAGGACCTGACGATCAGCGAACTCGCCGAAACCGTACGTGGTGTGACGGAATATCAGGGCTCCGTCGAATGGGACACATCGAAGCCCGACGGCACCCCGCGCAAGCTGCTCGATGTCTCCCGGCTCACCTCCCTCGGCTTCGCACCGCAGATTCCGCTGCGTGACGGGATCGCCCGTACGTACGCGTGGTGGCTGGAGCGGCAGACCGCACAGGTCTGAGCGGACCCGACGGGCCGGCCGGCGCGGGCCGGCCGCCGCAACGCGACGGCCGCCCGTCCCTCCGGCCCCGCACGGCCGGTGGTTTCGCACTCTTCGCATCGACGGCCGCCGCTCTCAGTACGCCCCGCGGCCGTCGGTGACGGCGCGCAGCGTACGGGCCATGAGTCCCATGTCCGTGGCCACCGACCAGTTGTCGACGTACCACAGGTCGAGCGAGACGGTCTCCTGCCAGGACAGGTCCGAGCGCCCGCTGACCTGCCACAGGCCGGTCAGCCCCGGCCTGACCGCGAGCCGCCTCAGCTCGCGCTCGTCGTAGTGGGACACCTCGTCCGGCAGCGGAGGCCGTGGACCGACCAGCGACATGTCGCCCCGGAGCACATTGAGCAGTTGCGGCAGCTCGTCGAGAGACGTCCGGCGCAGCAGACGGCCGATCCCGGTCACCCGGGGGTCGCGGCGCATCTTGAACATCGGGCCGTCGTTCTCGTTCGCCGTGATCAGCTGCGCCTTGTGGCTCTCGGCGTCCACCACCATCGTCCGGAACTTCCACATGGTGAACGGCCGGTTGTCCTGCCCGTGGCGGATCTGGCGGTGGAAGACCGGCCCGTTCGAGCCGAGCCGCACCGCCGCCCCGATCAGGAGCAGCAGGGGTGCCAGAACCAGCAGACCGAGTGCGGCGCCGGTACGGTCCACCACGGCCTTCAGGGCCATCTGCGGTCCCCGGCGCAGCGGCGGCGCGATGTGCAGCAGGGTCAGCCCGGCCGCTGCGGACGGCCGTACCCGGCCGGCCGCGATGCCCGAGAGCTCCGACAGCACGGACAGCGGAAGTCCGCCGTCGTGCAGCCCCCAGGAGAGCCGGCGCAGCCGCTCCTCGGAGAGCTGCGGCCCGGGCACCACCAGAGCCAGGTCCGCGTCATGGGCGAAGGCTCCGCCCAGCACCGTCGACGCATCGTCGTCGGCGGGTGCCGGTGCGAGCCGGCCCGGCACCTGGACCTCGCACTCCAGCGTCGCGGTCCCCACCGGTATGGCGGCCACGACCGAGTACGGATGGTCCGCCCGGGAACCGAGCAGCTGCACCGCGCGTTCCACACCCGGAGCCTCACCGACCACCAGTACCCGCCGGACAGCCCGCTGCCGCCGCCCCGGCCAGGGCAGCCGCCGCACCCCCCATATCGCGATGCCCACGAGCAGGCCGGGCAGCAGTGCCACGACCGCCGTCGCGGGATCGGCCGAATCGCCGGTCATGGTCCGCAACACGGCGAGTACGCCGATGAGCAGCAGCCAGTCGCCGGTCGTGCTCAGTACCCCCGGCGGGTTGTCCGGAGGCCGGTCCGCGTACCGGCCGCGCGCGGCCCGCATACCGGACCACGCAAGCGCGGCCACAGCCGCGGCGACCGCGGCCCGCGACTGCCCGCCGGCCCGCAGGACGAGCCATGCCGGAATCCCCAGGCCGAGAAGTTCGGCCCCGATGACGACCGGCAGACACCGGCCTGTCCTTCTCTTCGTCGCGGCCGGTCCTGAACGTTCGCGCTGTACGGTCGGCGCCCTCCACAGATCGTCGAGTTCCTTGCTGCGAGGCCGATTTGAAGCAGTCCGTGGACGCGGCGCCCCCGCCAGTCCCACAGGTCCTGATCTGTCCGAATCGGGTAGCTCGACATGCCCCATGAACCCCCCAGTCACAGTTGCATCGCCACAAACGGGGCGCATCCGCCGATCCCATGGACTGACGGATGCGCCCTCGCTCGGTGCACGATATCCACACACGTGCCATTTCGCTGGAGTTCCAGTGAAGTTCAGACATGCACACTGACTCGGAACTCGTCCCGTTCCGTGCTGGATCTCTTGGTCTGTGGGTGACTGTTCGCATTTGGAAGGTGCCGGAATCGGATGGTGTGCGGACATGTACGTCACCAGTTGCATGGTCTCACCAACAGGTTCGTCTGGGAGGATGCACCGTCGGGATCACGCCACCCGGCCATGAGTGAAAGTGGGGACGTGCGGTGACTTCCGCGGAGAAGAACTGGGCCGGAAACATCACGTTCGGGGCGCAGCGGTTGAATATGCCCCGCTCCGAGGCCGAGCTGCGGGAGACGGTGTCCGCCTCTGCCGCGGTGCATGCGCTCGGTACCCGGCACTCCTTCAACTCCGTCGCCGACACCGGCGGCGATCTGGTGTCGGTGGCCGGGCTGCCCCGGAGGGTCGAGATCGACCGGGAGGCCGGGGCGGTCACCGTCGCTGCGGGGCTGCGCTTCGGGGAGTTCGCCGGCGTACTGCACGAGAACGGGTACGCCCTGCACAACCTCGGTTCGCTGCCGCACATCTCTGTTGCCGGGGCCTGCGCGACCGGAACCCACGGTTCGGGAGTCGGTAACAGTTCCATTGCGGGGGCCGTCCGGGCGCTGGACATGGTCACGGCCGACGGCCGGAATGTGTCACTGAGGCGCGGCGACGCGGATTTCCCCGGAGCCGTGGTGGCCATGGGCGCGCTGGGCGTCGTGACCGCGCTGACGCTGGACCTGGTGCCCGCCTTTGACGTACAGCAGTGGGTCTACGAGGATCTGCCGGAGTCCCGGCTCACGGGCAGTTTCGACGAGGTGATGTCGGCCGCGTACAGCGTCAGCGTCTTCACCGACTGGCGGGAAGGGCCGCTCAATCAGGTGTGGCTCAAGCAGCGGGTGGGCTCCGAGGGGCCGCAGCGGGCGCCCGAGGAATGGTTCGGTGCGCGGCTCTCGGACGGGCCGCGCCATCCGATCGGTGGGATGCCGGCCGAGAACTGCACCCGTCAGCAGGGCGTTGCCGGACCGTGGCACCGGCGCCTTCCGCACTTCCGCCTGGAGTTCACCCCCAGCAACGGGGACGAACTGCAGTCGGAGTACTTCGTGGCCCGGCAGGACGCGCCTGCGGCGTACGAGGCACTGGGCCGGCTCCGTGAGCGGATCGCCCCGCTGCTGCAGATCACCGAGATCCGTACCGTCGCCCGCGACGATCTGTGGCTGAGCCCGGCGAGCGGCAGGGACTCGGTGGCCTTCCACTTCACCTGGGTGCCGGACACAGCCGCCGTCACACCGGTGCTCGGGGCGATCGAGGAGGCCCTGGCACCGTTCGGTGCGCGGCCGCACTGGGGAAAGGTGTTCACCACCGACCCCGGGACACTGCGCAGGCTGTACGGGAAGTACGCCGACTTTGAGCGGCTGACAGCCAGGTTCGACCCGGAGGGCAAGTTCCGCAACGACTTCCTGGCACGCCACTTCCTGAGGTGAGCCGTCTTCCGCAGCGGTGTCCCGGCCGCCCGGTCCTACTTCGGCGGTGTGATCCCCGTAGGACGAGCCGGAACGCGCGAACGGACCCGGCCGGGTGGATCCTGGTGACAGGACTGCGTTGTGGCGGCGGACCGAGGCCGGGCGCGGTCGCAGGAGGTGCGCGATGACTCGCACGCTGGAGTGGAAGGTCCGCGTCGGTCTGTCCGAGGACGACGGTACGACCAGAGCCGAGGCGGTGCTGGACACCGGCTCCGAAAAGCTCGTCGGACACGGGGTCGCCCGCTGCAACCCGCAGGACGTGGACGTCCCCGCCATCGGCGACGAACTCGCGGCGAGCCGCGCCATGAAGGATGTCGCCGCGCAGCTGATGAAGGCCGCCGACCAGGAACTGGAAACGGTCGGAGCGGGACCCGCGAGCGGGCCCGTCGCACCGCCGTACGCATGGTCCGACACCACGGCCTGACCGCCGAGGAGGCACTCACCGGCGATCAGGCCGAACCGGCCGCAGTGGCGCGGGCCGCCGAAGCCGCGGCCGAGGGCACCCGTCCGGCTTCCGGCCTGTCGGCGACGCCCGAGTACCGCGAACACCTCGCACGGGTGCTGATCCGGCGCGCGGAGCCGGCCGCGGCCGGGATGGAGTGACAGGTGAGGGGACCGGCGACCGGGGCGATCGGAGCGGACGCGCCGGGGGACGGACCGGGCGAGCCGCGCGCCCAGTCACCCCCCGTCGTCGTACGGACGTCCAACCGCACCCGGGAAGTCCACGACGCACTGAAACGGCGCTGCCTGTACCACTGGTTCGACCACCCGGGCTTCGACCGTGAACTCGCGATCGTCCGCAGCCGCCAGTCCCAGGTGACCGCCCCTCGCGCCGCACAAGTCACCGCCGTGGTGCAGCAGTTGTGCACCCAGAATCTGCTCAAGCTGCCCGCAGTGGCCGAAACCATCGACTGGGCCGAGGCCCTCGACGCCCTGGCGCTGCCGTACGTGGACGCGTTCGTCGAAGGGCACGGCCCGGATGCCCTGGAACGGCTGGCGGCAGTGGTGCGGGGGGCGGTGGCCGATGCGTGAGATCCTTCCGGCGCTCAGCCGCTGGTACACCGCCGGGGAGCCGTTCGGGCTCGCCACCGTCGTCGCGGTCAGCCGCAGCGCACCGCGCGGCCCCGGCGCGGCGATGGCCGTGGGCCCGGACGACGAGGTCGTGGGCAGCGTCTCCGGCGGCTGCGTCGAGGGCGCGGTCTTCGAACTGGCCAAGGAGGTCGTGGAAACGGGCCGGGCCCAGCTCCAGACCTTCGGCTACAGCGATGAGGACGCCTTCGCCGTCGGCCTCACCTGCGGCGGCGAGATCACCCTCCTCGTACGCCCCGTGACGGCGGCGTACGACACCTCCTTCGGCGAGGTCGCCGCATCGGTCGCCGGGCACCGCCCGGTGGTGGTCGCCACCGTGACCGACGGACCCGCCCCGCGCGGCGCCGCTCTCGCCGTCTGGCCGGACAGCGTCTCCGGATCGCTGGGCGCGAGCGGCCTCGACGCCGCCGTCACCGCCGACGCACGAGGAGAACTCGCCCAAGGCGCAACCGGCTTGCGGCACTACGGCCCGAACGGCGAACGGCGCGAGGACGACGTCACCGTGTTCCTCCAGTCGTTCGCCCCGCCGCCCCGGATGCTGGTCTTCGGCGCGATCGACTTCGCCGCGGCGGTGGCAAGGATCGGTGCGTTCCTCGGCTACCGCGTCACCGTCTGCGACGCACGCCCCGCCTTTGCCGACCCCCGCCGGTTCCCGGACGGTGCGGAGGTGGTCGTCGACTGGCCGCACCGGTATCTGCGTGACACGGAGACCGACGGGCGGACCGTGATGTGCGTACTCACGCACGACCCGAAGTTCGATGTCCCGCTGCTGGAGGTGGCGCTGCGCACCCCGGCCGCGTACATCGGCGTGATGGGCAGCCGCCGGACCCACGAGGACCGCCTGGCCCGGCTGCGCGAGACCGGTCTCGGCGAAGCGGAACTGGCGCGACTGCGCTCGCCCATCGGCCTCGATCTCGGCGCGCGTACCCCCGAGGAGGTGGCCGTCTCGATCGCGGCGGAGATCGTCGCACTGCGCTGGGGCGGCACCGGCAGCCCGCTCACGGACACGTCCGGGGCGGTCCACCCGACGAGGCCGAAATCCGTGTGACTTCGTGACCCCTGTGATTCATGACCCTGTGATCAGTGTGAGGAGCAGACCATCAAGGGCTCCGTGAAAGAGCGCGTGGGACCGATCACCGTGACGTACCGGGGCACGGCGACCTTCCTGGAGGAGGACGAGCCGGCCCACCGCGTGGTCCTGTCCGCCCGGGGCAACGAAGTACGGGGCCAGGGCACACCGACCGGTCACGACGGAGGGACGACGGTCGCCGTGACCACCGACCTGACCGTCACCGGACGGCCGGCCCAGTCCGGCCGCGGGGTCATGGTCGATGTGAGCGGAAAACTCATCGGCCGGTTCGCCGACTGCCTGTCGCAAAAACTGTCGGCCTCGGAAGAACCGTCCACTGCTGCTGCCGTCGCCGACGGTACGGAATCCGCCGCGTCCGACAGCACGCAGATGCGCAAGGCCGAGCCCATCGATCTCCTGCGCACCGCAGCGGCCCGGTGGCCGGACGCGCGGCAGGATCCGTTGCCGCGATCGCACGCGCCGCACCGGTCGTGATCCTCGCCCGCCGCAGCTGCACCCGTTGGCGCTGCGGCGGAGTGTGCCGGTCGTGTCACATCGGGCGCCTGCCGGGAGAGCCGTAGCGTTGCGCATGGAAGAGACCGATGCCACGATGCCGGGTCCAGGGGGGAGCCATGTGCTGGAGTGCGACCGCCGATCTCGTCGCGGGAACCGGCATTGCCGCCGTCGGAGTGGCGTGTGTCGCGCACGCGCGCCGGGTTTGTGACCTGCCGCTCGCGGCGCTGCCGCTGCTCCTCGGGGCCCATCAGATCATCGAGTCCGTGATCTGGCGCTCGGGCGGCGGCACCGGGCCCGCCACCCTTGCCTGGGCCGTCATCGCCCTTCCGCTGCTGCCGTTGTGGGTTCCGCTGGGTGTGCTGTGCGCCGCGCCCCCGCACGCCCGACGGTGGCTGCTGGTGCCCCTCGCGGCCGGAATCGCGACCGCCGTCCCGCTTGCATACTGCCTGGTGACCCGCCCCGTCACCGCCGAGACCCGCGGGCACACCCTCGGCTACGTCCTCGACCTTGCCAACTCCGGGCTGCTCGTCGGTGGGTACCTCCTGGCCACGGTGGGCTCACTGCTCCTGTCCGGGGACCGCCTGCTTCGCCGGCTCGGCGTGCTGGTCGCGGTCGGGGCCGCCGCATGTGCGGCGCTGTGGCGACTGGAGTTCGTCTCGACCTGGTGCGCCTTCGCGGCGGTGTGCTCGGTGATCCTGCTCGGCTGGACCCGTCGACGCCCCGCGGAGCGGTACGCCGCAGATCTGGCGCAGGGCCCGGATGCGAGGGCCGGACGTGTGGTCTGTTGCGTGCCGGTAGAGGTGTTCCAGAAGCCGGACCGCGTCGTTTCCGGTGGCGAGGATCCTGGTCTTGGGCTTGGTGGGGTTCTTGCCCAGGCGGACCGGCCGGCCGTAGCGGAGCCCCCAGTCCTCGTCGACCAGCTCGTCGAGAAGGTGAGGGGACGTACTGGCGACTTCTTCGAGCGCGGCGCGGACCGCCTCGGTGATCAGCTCCAGGCGGGTCAGGTCGCGCACCGCGGCCAGGACGTGGGTGGAATCGGTTCGCTGCGTGGTGCGCTCGCGCACCAGTCCGGCCTCCTTGAGACGGGCCAGCGCGAGGTCAAG